>JAHBVK010000014.1 GCA_019637555.1 Anaerolineae bacterium | reverse complement strand
GAGTTTCCAGCGGGAACGGCGATTTATCTGGAAGCCTATTATCGCAGTACCATGATGCGCTTCAAGATGGGTACTCTACGCTCTGATCAAATTCTGTATTGGTCGCGTGGCAAGTTGACGGAGTTGCAAGACCCCATCGTAAACTTTCGCATCAAGCTGGTCGATGAAACTGAACACATCGGGCGACTCGTCGGTGTTGTGGATCACATCCAAACCTTCAACCGAGACTCCAACCAAGTTACACGAGTTGGTCTGCTGCCAGTGAAATTCGATCCGCTGGCAGACCAAATCTGGAAGCTAAATTTCGATCAGGACGGTACTGATCCTGTGCTGTCAATTAACGATAATCTGGATATTCCCGACATTCCGATTGCCCAGTTGGTGCGCCAGAATCCGATATTTCTGACTCTGGTTTTTCCTCATGTCGTTCGGCAAATCCTAGAACGTATTGCCTTTAACATTGAGGATAACTTTGAGGCAGAAGATCAAGATCACTGGTCGAATCGCTGGAAACGCTACGGCAGATCGCTAGTTGGCACGGAAATGTCGCTCGATGATGAAGATGCACAGCGGGAGTGGATCGAATCAGTGGTGCAAGCCTTTTGCGCCAAAAATAAGATCAAAGAGGCGTTTGAAAGTTACATTCGGGATGAAAAGTCATGAGCTTGAACCTAGAAAATGCCGAATTGCTGCGCGTCTTCACCGATGAAGGTATTGCTCAGTTTCGCGCCGCGTTGCAGGGGATCAAAGAAGGTGAGCTAGGTGATCTGCCATATGGCTTGATTACCGATCCGGCGTTGACACGGGTGATCGATAGTCGTTTCTACGTGGAATACTACCAATTCGAGACGACAGCGCAGCTCGTTGGCTATCTGCATCCGATCATTCAACAGTTGCCGCTACCCGCTAAGTTCAATAACTCTGGTCTCTGGGCATGGTTATCGGCGTTCTATTTCGATCTGGTTTGCCCGTCGGAGAATGGTTTTCGCAAACCCGGCGGCGAAACACGTCATATTCTGCCAACCGCTTCAGGCTGGAGAGAGAATTACAGACATTTAATTGCTGCGCCTATGAGGATGTTCAACACATATAGTAATGAAGAAGGGTTGATGAACTTGTTTCTTTATACGCGCCCACATGAACAAAGTGAATTTCTCCGTCATATAATGAGTGTTCAAGATTTAGCGATGAATCGGGGCGTGTTAGAAGCACTAAGTCTATTGTACTGGGACACCAAAACCGATTATCCAAAACGGGGCGCACTTTCAAAAGAACCCGATAAACCTGGGACACTTCGCCGCTTTGTCAGCATTTTAAATCAACTAAATATGACCTACGATCTGCAAGCGATGTCGGGACAGCAAATCCTCGAACTGCTGCCCAAACGCGAATTTGGACGCTGGATGACATGACGACGGATCCCGCTATGTCTCCGCTCACTGCCTCCCGCATCGCCATTCTGACCGATATTCACGGCAACGATGACGCCCTGATCGCTGTCCTCAAGGACGCAGCGCGGCATGATCCTGAACTGTATGTCTTCGGTGGCGATCTGGCGGTGAATGGTCCGCGCCCTGCTGAGGCACTGGCACGCATCATTGAGATGCGGATGCCGAGCGTAATGGGCAATATGGATGACTTGCTTATTCGCGGCGGCGATATTGTCGGTGACTGGACGGAACGGCAGCTATCCGCCGATCAGATCGACTATTTGCGTGCGTTGCCTTTCAGCCAGAGGATCACGCCGCCGAACGGGGAATCGCCGCACAACGATCTGTTGATCGTCCATTCGACGCCACGCAGCCCCTACGACGTGTTGATCCTCGAAGTAGAACCATTGGGGACAAGTTTCACGCAAACAACGCCCGCAGCCGAAGCAATACCAATGCTGAATGGTGAACGTGCCGATTTGATCACTTATGGGCACATCCACTATGCTTCATCAGGCGTAATCGGCGGACAGCGGATTCTCTCCGTCGGATCGGTGGGCTTCCCCTTCGATGGCGATCAGCGGGCGGCGTATGCAATTGCTCAATGGGATGGTCAACGCTGGCAGGTCACGCATCACCGCGTCGCTTATGATTACGAGCGCGTGATCCAGCAGATCGAGGGCTGTGGGATGCCTTATCCAAAGCGTTTCGCGGACATGATCGCGCAGGCAAAATGGCTGCCGCGCCCTACGAATTGATGATCAGCGGCGATCTCAGCTTAAAGGTAACGTGCAAAATTTTGAGGATTTCCTGACTTGCTACCTCATTTGTCGCTAGGATAGAGTTATCGTCTTCATTACCGAACAAGGATCTGTCTGTAAAGAGGCAAGGGAATCTGTATGCTAGAGTTAGGGTTGGCAGTTTTATTCTTGATCGCTGCATCAGTTTCCGGTCTGTTAGGGTATCACCGCTTGATCGGTGCAGCCGCTAACACCTCCAAACTCTTGTTTGTGATTTGCATCCTCCTTACCACAATTACGGCGATGATGGGGCTAAGCAATGCTTTCCTGAATACCGTAATCGAGTGATCCTGATTGTTCTTAGTCACTTCAACTACAGAAACAAAAAGAAAAGGCAGCAAATCGGTTAACTTGCTGCCATGCTGCGAAATTGTACGTTGGATGTGGATACAATAAGTTACGACAGCTTCTTGCCATCCACGATCATCACCACCGCCTGCTTGATCCGCTTGATGCGCGTTTGTTCCATCTTAGCGCTGTCGATCCAATCGACGTAGTGTTAAGAACACAAAAATTACATACGATGAAGCATCTCGCAGCAAGCTGCGCGCAGTTAGACCGCTTTTATTATATGTTGTGAAAAGAGGTGATTGATGAGCAAATTTTACTCAAAACTTCAGTGGTTTGGGAGCAAGGATAAGTCCGAAATACTAAGAAACTGGGCGAACTTAAGTGTTGAACAAAAATTGTTATACTTATTTCGAACTGTGCAAGAGCAACAATCAATCGATATTGAATTATCTACCGAATCTCATCCAGTGATTCGAGCCGCCGTAATCATAGCCGAAGCAGGTTCCACTTCATCAAGTAAGGAGCAAGCATTTCTTGCCGCACATACTTTATTGCAAGATTACGTAGTTGCTAAAGCATGGGAATCTACCGACCAATTTAATCTTGACTCTCTGCTTCCAGATTGTCGTGAAGACAAATGTAAGCACAACTACTCTACATATGTACACCCATACCCACTTCCTAAATATTGCGAAGGACGATTTTGGAAAGTCGATCAACAAACCAAAAACTGCGTTGAAGCGTACTGCCCTAGACTAGGCAATTGCTGCAATGTTTTCCAAAATCCTTCCAACACTTATCGCGGAGCATATAAAGGAGCTAGGCTTTATCCTGCTCTTGATCTGCACTGGTCTGAATGGACACTGCTCGAATTACTCGAATTCAAGGGAATAACTCCTAATTTGCCAGAACTTCGTCATCCACAAGAATACATTACCAAATTGGCTGGCTGGATAAATAGACTTAATGAAATACGATCACATCTAAAATGCTCTGTATGTGATCGTATTATGAAACCAAATATGAAATATGCGAAAAACTTAGCAAAGTATGCAATCACAATTGTGAGTTGCGATTTTGGAGAGCATCATGATCAGAATATATATCTCAATCATTGCTGGGGATGTGAAGCAAAAATTGTTGATAGTCGGATTGAGCATATTCGTGTCGAAAACTATTATCTCTGCATAGGTTGTGGAAGTGGTCCTATGCACTCAAACGAATACTCTCAAGGCAATATCTGTCCTAGATGTGGGTCTAGAGTAATGCAGCCGCAGTCTGATGAACCAAACGAACGTCATTTCATTTGTAATCGTTGTCATCATTCCATCCGAATCCCTCCTCCACATAAATGGACAGGATCGCGTAAGCGGCATTGAGTTAAGTGTGCTAGGACAGCTTCTTGCCATCCACGATCATCACCACTGCCTGCTTGATCCGCTTGATGCGCGTTTGTTCCTTCTTAGCGCTGTCGATCCAATCGACGTATGCCTTACGATGCGAATAGGGGAACTTGTCGTAGATTTGTTTGGCGCGTTCGTTTTCCTCTAGCGCCAGTTGGAAATCTTCGGGCGTGATCACCACGCGCTCATCGGTATCGATCTCCATGGTCACACGGATCGTGTCGCCAACTGCTTTGCCGATCACCGTGAGGATCGCCTTGGTCACCATCATCGAGTGTGTGCCATCACCCATCGGTTGGATCGAGGTGCGGTACGGCGTACCGTCAATCGTGCCCTTGACCTTCACCTGTCCGCGCGTGCCAAAAACCTGCTCCACGTTGAAGGGCACGGTGAAATAGGTAACGATCACATCTTGCGGCTTTTCTAGCACAACCTCAAATTGCTGGCTGCTCATAGCGATGATCCCTCCCATTCGATGATTGGATCACAGTATAGCTCAAATGTTCGTCAGCGGATCACTCTTTGACGTTATAGGATGTTTTCAAGCTCTCAACATGATGCATAACGTGTCCCGCCAGAATGTACAGCGCAGCGCGTGTACTCAAGGGATAACCGCTGGCAGTTCCGCGCCGCAGCAGTTCTTCGTCTGATAGCGCTTTGAAGCAGAGCATATTTGCCGCACGCTGCAAGCTAAACTCCTCCAGCAGATCAGTCAGCGTGCGACGGTTGAAATCGGTGGCGCGCACGTAATCATCCTGCTCGAAGCCGGGCAGCGGGGTCGTTTCTGCGCGGGCAACGCACAAGGCGCGATAGGCGAAAATGCGCTCGGTGTCGGTGACATGTCCCATCACTTCTTTGATGCTCCATTCACCGGGCGCAGGTCGCACATCCGCCTGCGCGTCGCTGATGTTTCGCAGCAGCGATTTGAGTTCGGCAGGTTGAGCGCTGAGGATTTCCAGCAGATCAGCGTCAGTGGGTACGCGCTGCATATAACGACCATAATACTCGCCATATTCATCCGCCTGTGGATACGCGATCATCGACGGTGCTCCTTCGTTTTCGATTAGCACAAATGTATTAGTCGCTAGACTCTACACTGAACTACGGCTCGGCGCATCTTCAAAATCACCTACGCTTCTGCTACAATTCGGCACACTGTACTTACATCGTCTTGGTAGTTCACGCGGAGCATACGCATGGCAGCAAATGTAGCAAACGGATTGTCCATCGCAGAGCGTGCCCAGTTGATCACACGCAACACCGAAGAAGTTATCGGCACAGAAGAGATCGCCGCGCTGTTGGAGCAGGGTATCCCGCTGCGCCATTACATCGGACTGGAAATCTCCGGCAAGATTCACCTCGGCACGGGTCTGATCTGTATGCAGAAGGTGCGCGATCTGCAACGTGCGGGCGTGCGCTGTACCATCTTCCTCGCCGATTGGCACACGTGGCTGAATGACAAACTCGGCGGTGATCGGGCGCGGATTAAGGAAGTGGCACACAAGTACTTCAAGAAGGGCTTGCAGGCGTCGTTGAAAGCCGTTGGTGGCGATCCTGACTCGCTGGATTTCGTGCTCGGCTCTGATCTGTACCACAACAACGATCATTACTGGGAAACGCTGGTACAGGTGTGCAAGAATGTTTCGCTCTCGCGCATGGAGCGCAGCATCAGCATCATGGGGCGTAAAGAAGGTGACGCTGCGGATTTCGCTATGCTGCTATATCCCGGTATGCAGGTGACTGACATCTTCGCGCTGCAAGCGAACTTCGCGCATGGTGGCATGGATCAGCGTAAGGCGCATGTGATTGCCCGTGACGTGGCGGACAAGATCAACATCATCACGCTGAAGGATGGCAACGGCAAGCAAATCAAGCCGATAATTATCCATCATCACCTGCTGCTTGGATTGGATAAGCCACCGCAGTGGCCCCTACCCGAAGATCAGAACGAGATGCGGGCAATGCGGACAGCGATGAAAATGAGCAAATCTAAGCCGAACTCAGCGGTATTCATCCACGATACGCCAGACGAGATTCGCAAGAAGATTCGCAAGGCATTCTGCCCGCCAGAGACGGATTACAATCCGGTGCTCGATTGGGTGCAGAACTTGGTCTTCAACAACGATCAAGTGTTCCACGTCGCCCGCACGCCAGAGAATGGCGGCGATGTCACCTTCAACACTTTTGAGGAACTGGTAGCGGCGTACAGCAGCGGCGCGTTACATCCGGGTGATCTGAAGAACGCAACGGCGGAAGCGTTGATCAAGCTGATGCAGCCGATCCGTGATGCCTTCGAGGGTGACGACGAGGCAAACGCCATCTGGCAGGGCATGTAACGAAAGTTCGGGACGACAGAAGTGTGAAAAAAATCGGGGCTGGTTTCAAACCAGCCCCGATTTTTTATGTCTAGAACGGGGAACTACGGATTCCGATCCATGACGTTGCCCTTGATCTGGTTGAGCAACCGCAGCAGCCACAGATTGGCGTTATTCGCGCCGTACTGCAAGCCGGAACCGCTGAAGTTCTGGCTGCCGAAACCCGTCGAGTTGGGATCAGGAGTAGTCAGCGTGCCACCGTTGATCAACGCCGGATTGTCGTGACCAATGCGGTAGATGTTGAACAGCGGCAAGTCCTGATCGTTGGCGACGTTGTAGATCACGGTGTTGTACTGGGCTACCGTCGGATCGTTGATCGGTCCAGCGATGGTCACCAGCACCGGGATGATGCCGCGATCCGCCAGTTGATTGACGAGTGAGGTTAGTTCGTTCTGGAACTGATCCAGCGGCGCACCACCGTTCAGATAGCGGCGACCTACATCAACAAAGGCGACAGCAGCATTGGCGCTGTTGGCGCAGTCGAACGGTTGCAGGTTGTTGTTGACACACGTTTGAACGCGCGTGCCAACGTTGAAGAAGCCGTTAGCGAAATACTGCAAAGCTGGCGTCAATTCATTGGTGTAATCTGCCAGATCGGTACCCGGCTGGTTCAGATCACCCGCGAAGTTGAGCGTGCCATCTCCGATCAGGCTGAAGTCTGCCGCCACGATCCCATTTTGCTTGCCACGATTGAAGATGTCGGTGACACGTGCCTGTACGTTGGGGTTGTTCAGGTCAGTGATCAGATCGACATTGCCGAGATCAACGACGTTGGGCTGCGGCGCTTCTGGCGTGTTGGTCGGGATGTCCGTCGGTGGCGGCGGCACTTCCTGGATTACCTGCAGCGGTGCACCATTGCGATCCGTCTTAGTAGCAACCTGTGTCGGCGGATAGACGCAGCCATTTGATTCCGTCTGCGCGATGTTCGCCGTCACCGTGAAGTTGTTTGGTATACCCGGCACCAGCGGCACTGTAATCGGTTGATTAGCTCCGAAGTCGAACGATCCAGCCTCACTGCTGACATTGATCGAGTCAATAGGCAGACCGCTCGACGTACTAACCGTTAGCGTCACCTGCTGATCCTGTGTGGGCGATGTTAACGGCTCGACCAGCAACGCGGTATCCGGCGCAGGCGGGCAGACCGTCGGTTCCGGCGTATTGGTGGGGATTTCTGTGGCTGTCGGCGGAAGCTGCTGGATCACCTGCAGCGGCGCACCATTGCGATCTGTCGTAGTGGCAACATCGAATGGCGGATAGACGCAGCCGTTGGATTCTGTCTGCGCGATCCGCGCCGTCACCGTGAAGTTATTGGGAATACCCGGCACCAGCGGCACGATGATCGGCTGTCCGGCAACGAAGTTGAACGATCCTGCTTCGCTGCTGACCGTCAGCGATTCGATTGGCAATCCACTAGAGGTGTTGACGATCAAAGTCACCTGTCCATCGAACGTGGGTGAAACCAGTGGTTCGACGATCAGGAATGTCTCGGCAACTGGCGGGCAGACCGTCGGTTCCGGCGTGTTGGTGGGGAGTTCTGTGGCTGTCGGTGGAAGCTGCTGGATTACTTGCAGCGGCGCACCGTTGCGATCTGTCGTAGTGGCGACATCGAATGGCGGATAGACGCAGCCGTTGGATTCCGTCTGTGCGATCCGTGCTGTGACGGTGAAGTTATTGGCAATGCCCGGCACCAGCGGCACGATCATCGACTGTCCGGCAGCGAAGTTGAACGATCCTGCTTCGCTGTTGACCGTCACCGATTCGATTGGCAAGCCGCTGGAGGTGTTTACTATCAGCGTCACCTGTCCATCGAACGTGGGTGAGATCAGCGGTTCGACTAGCAAGAACGTATCAACTACTGGCGGGCAGACGGTAGCGGTGGGAGCTTCCACCGTCGGTGTTTCGGTTGGTGTCTCCGTCGGCAGTACGGCGATTTCGGTCGGCAGATCCGTAGCGGTTACGACAGCTTCAACCGTCTCCGTAGGTGTTTCGGTTGGCGTTTCCGTTGCCGTCGCAGGGAGAACTACATTAACCGTCAGCGGCGCACCGTTGCGATCCGTCGTAGTAGACTGGAAGTAACCGCCGTACTGGCAGCCACTCACATCAACAGTGGCGTACTTTACGGTGACAGTCAGCGTGTTCAAGCCGGGAGCGAGTGGTACAACCACGGGCGCATTACCCGTTGAACTTACATCAGGCATGCCATTGGCATTCGAGACAGTGATCGATTCGATAGGGGTACTGCCAATTGCCGATGCCACGATAGTTACGCTTGACTCAGTGGTTTCCGTCGGGATTGGTTCGACGAGCAGCAGTTCCGGCGTTGCCAGCGGGCACAACGTCGAAGTGCTGGTCGGCGTTTCGGTTGGCGTCTCGGTGGGCACTACGATTTCCAGCGTGGGCGTTTCTGTCGGCGTCTCGGACGCGGGTAAGGTTGTCGTTGCCGTTTCGGTGGGCAGTGGAGTCTCGCTCGGCGCAGTCGTAACCGTCGGGATCGGGGTTTCCGTTGGCACCGGTGTGAAGGTCAGTGTCGGTGTCGAGGTCGCGCCCGGTGTAGCGGACGGCGGGATCACATTGAGCGTGGTGTAGATAACGTTGTTGGATTTGTCGATCTCATTAGCAACAACGTTATTGACATCCGCGATGATGGCGATGTTCTGGATACCGGGGTTGGTAAACACGACGTTGATGGTCACTTCCGTCACTTCGCCCGGGTTCAACACTACCGTTGTTGGTGCGGAGAAAGTCTGCGTATCGGTGCGGACCGCCACATCAAACGTTGGTGCGGTGGCGCTGCCGACATTGCGTACTTGCACGCGATAAGCATAAGGCGTCTGCGGACTAACGTAAGGGATCGATGGCGGTTCAGGATAGACGTTGATCGCCACCAGATCGGGGCGAGTCGGCGTACTCGTTGCCGTCGCGGTTGGTCCGGTGGTTGCTGTCACGCCTGCTGGTACAGTGGCAGTCGGCGGGATCGGACTCGGCTGTGCCAGCGCAGTCTGCGTGGCATAGATCATGGTCGAGGTTAGATCGCCTATCGAGGCGGTACGCGCGGCAGGTGGTACTTCAACTGTATTGGTCAGCGTCGGCAGTACGACCACTGGAATGGTGGTGGTCGGCGTCGGCTGGATGAATGGCGGCAGCGGTGTAAAGGTTGGCAGTACCGCGATGCTGGTTGCACCCGGCTGTAGTGTGGGCGAAGGCGGAATCGAGACGATCAGGATGTTGCTGCATACACCCTGCGGTGTAACGTAGAAACTGCTGACCCAACCGAACAAGCCCGTCGTGCTGATCTGATACCACGAGCGATCCAGATTAGTACCCGTGACAGGGACGGTCTGACCGAGCGACAGTGATCCAATGATGCCATAATTGACACCCGGACCTGTACGCACGTTCAGTCCATCGACATCGACGCGCACACGGCAGACCGGATCAATGGTTGGCGAGGCAGTCAGGAATACGGGTGAACTGGCGGGACGCGTCACTTGTGCGGCACTGGTAACCACTTGCAGCGTGATCGTCTTGGGATTGCCTCGCACGTTGCCGCGGAAAGCAACCACCTGTATCACCACCGGACCAGTGGTCGTCGGCGTGAACGAGAGCAAACTATCCATCGCTGGCGATCCCGCCGGATCGACGGACGCCACCGTATCTACGATCTGATTGTTGGCACGCATCTCCACGCGGGTCACGCCGATCTTATCCACCGCGCGGACGTAGACCTGCACTTCGGTGGAGACGATCACCTGCGTATTATCGGCTGGAGAGCGAATCTCGACTTCAGGCACATCGCTGTTAGCGATCAGCGTTGCCGCCGATTGATCTGGCGTGTTAGTGGCTTGTGGAGCTTCCGCACCGAGATTACAGGCAAGCGCCAGAATACCGAACAGCAGTAGTGGTATCACCAAGCGCAGCGCCGAGAGGTTCAGATGGCGACTCTCGCGCGAGCGAAGGTGATCACTACTGTTCACATTCGCGTTCGCGTTCAAAGGCTTCCGAGGCAATCGGGACTGGGACATGGCACACATCCTCACCGAAGTGTCTACTAATAATGTTAACTGCGCGTCGATCTTATCTTAAATAGATTACCGGAATCGCGCCGCCGAAGTTACTCAAAGTTTATTGCGCTTTACACTTGCCAGTCAAATTGTCAGCGTAGCGCCAAACCGCCGATTACCTGACCGCTGGCTTACGCCCCTGAATGATCCCGCTCGAATTGAGCGTTGGGAGAGTATGGCGGCGATGTGCTAGAGTTGGTGAAGCGTTGTCTTTGTGAATCAGCGTCTGGTATAATCCCGTCGTTTTTCGCCTAGTGCAATGCTGACTAGTGCAATGCTGAAACGACGCGGACGCATCACATCACGCTAACCATTTAGGTAATCCATCTTGTGCGGCTAATACGAGGAGTCGAGGGGATTTTACATGACCATCGCTGATAAGTCTTATGACATTGCCGATCCGAATCTGGCTACTGGCGGCAAGTATCGCATCGACTGGGCAGAACAAGAAATGCCCGTCTTGCGGCAGTTAAAAGAACGCTTTGCCAAAGAAAAACCATTGAAGGGTTTGCGCGTCTCCGCCTGCCTGCACGTCACAACCGAAACTGCTAACCTGATGGCAACGCTTCAGGCTGGTGGCGCGGATGTGGTGCTGTGCGCCTCGAATCCGCTGTCCACACAAGACGACGTAGCGGCGTCACTGGTCACGCACTACGAAATTCCCGTCTACGCCATTAAGGGTGAGGACAAGAAGACCTATTACGGTCACTTGCAAGCGGCACTAGATCACAAGCCGCATGTTACCATGGACGACGGCGCTGATCTGGTCAGCGAGCTGCACAAGGATTACCGTCACCTGCTGCCCGATATTATTGGTGGCACGGAAGAAACCACCACAGGCGTGATCCGCTTGCGGGCAATGGCTGCCGACGGCGCGCTGAAGTTCCCGGTATTGGCAGTGAACGATAGCGATACCAAGCACCTGTTCGACAACCGCTACGGCACGGGTCAATCAACCATCGACGGCATCATCCGCGCCACCAACATTCTCCTCGCCGGACGGACTGTCGTGGTTGCAGGCTACGGTTGGTGCGGACGCGGTATTGCCAGCCGTGCGCGTGGCATGGGTGCTCATGTCGTGGTCACCGAGGTTGATACCGTCAAGGCGCTAGAAGCCGTGATGGATGGCTTCATGGTCATGCCAATGTCTGACGCCGCCCGCGTCGGTGATGTCTTCGTCACCGCTACAGGTGACGTCAATGTATTGGACAAGCATCACTTCGAGGTCATGAAAACTGGCGCGTTGGTCAGCAATTCCGGTCACTTCAACGTCGAGATCAACATCCCCGCGTTGGAAGCAATGTCCGACGGCAAGTCCTTAGTGCGCCCCTTCGTGGAGTCCTACCATACCAAAGACGGACGCACGATCAACTTGCTCGGCGAAGGTCGACTGATCAATCTGGCTGCCGCCGAAGGTCACCCTGCCAGCGTGATGGACATGAGCTTCGCCAATCAGTCACTCGGCGCCGAGTACGTGGTCAAGAACGCCGGAAAACTGGAAAACCGCGTTTACAGCCTGCCCAAAGAAGTCGATCAAGAGATCGCACGGCTGAAGCTGGAAGCGATGGGCGTCAAGTTCGATAAGCTGACTGCTGAACAGGAACATTACCTGAACCAGTGGCAGGAAGGTACCTAATACCTGAGCTTAATCCGAGCCGGAGTGAAAACTCCGGCTTTACTGTGATTCTAGGGCACGCCGAATCATCGATTTAGCGTTGCGCCGCCGGAGATTGAAATCTCCCATGCAGCGCAACGCCTCACTGTAGCGGTGCATGTTTGTGCCGATCGTTACGGCGTACCACATCCGAAAGGAAACATATCTATGCTGAAAATTCGTTCGACTTTTCGTCTAATTCCGGTGGCGCTGCTGATTGCGCTGCTGGCAGTGACGGCACTGGCGCTGCCCCAGCCGACGCAAGTACAGGCGCAGGGCACTGGCATGCTCCGTTTTCTACATGCCATCGCTGGCGGTCCGAATGTGGACGTTCTGGTTAATGGCGAACTCGCCGCGTTTAATCTAGGCGCGTTAACGGCGACCCGCTTCCTCACCGTTCCGTCTGGCGATCTGGAAGTCTCGGTGCTGGCAAGCGACGGCAAAGCCGAACTCGCCAAGCAGACTTTCACCGTGCAGGCTGGTCAGGCGCAAACCATTGCTGTGATGGGTAATCAGGCTGTCGTGTTAACCGCCTATGAGGACGAACTCGGTCCTATTGGCGCGGGCAAGGCACGCATCACTGCTACACACACCATCGAAGGTGCGGATGCGGTAGACATTTTACAGACTGCCAATGGTCAGGTGATCCTACCGTTGATTACCAGCCTTGCTTACGGCGCCCCCTACGGATCAGCGGATCTGGACGCGGTATCGGCGGATGTTTCCGTGGTGCCTGCGGGTGCGGATCTGGATAAGGCAATCGCTTCTGCCACTGTTCCGTTGGTAGCAGGCACGCACAACCGCATCGTGGTGGTTAATGGTGATGCACCTACGACCATCGTCTTAACGACAGCGATTGCGCCTGAAGACTCGAACAGCGGTCTAGTTCGTCTGGTACATGGCAATGCCGAAGCTCCCGCCGTTGATGTCTACATTGACGATGTATTGATCGCGCCAAATCTTGAATTTGGCGCCTACACGCCGCATGTGGCAGTTCCCGGTGCCGCTGTGACACTGGCACTGCGTCCGGCAGGCTCGGATCGCACTGGCGAACCGCTGCTCACACAGCAGTTAGACTTCAGTACGCTCAAGGCGCAAACCGTCGTGATCGGCGGTACGTTAGCAGCCCCAACAGTACTGGCATCCAGCGATAACACTTCGCCGCTGGGTGCAACAACCGCCCGCATTCACGTGATCAATGCGACGGGAAACAGTGTGGCGACCCTCGACATTGGACCTACAACCATTGCCTCTGATGATCCAGCGGCTGCGGCAGGTGTGGAAATTCCTGCGGTGAACACCTTCATCAATGTAGATGTTGCCGATAATCCTGCCTTTGCAGCATCCGGTCCGGCGTCCTTCGATGGCGGCGTCCTCTATGACGTGATCATCGCTGGCAACTCGGAAAAACCGCAGATCATTTTCGCGGCAACGGGGCTGAACGAAACTCTCGGCAGCGCACCCACCAACGCGATTGGTCCGACGGTAGAAGATGGTAGCGAACCGACTGCCGTCGCTGAACTGCCTACCGCCACACCCACAACGGAAACGGTAGCAGCAGCACCCACTGAAGCGCCGACTACTGCTGCCGCTGAACCGACAATCGATCAGCAGTCGCAGATTAACACGGCGGTTGCCGCTACCTTTGCGGCGATGGCGACCACGCCCGCACCTGTGGCTGAAATTCCCGTCACCGCGACTCCCGTTCCCGAAGTCGTGCAGGTCGCTACGGCGACTCCCGGCACCGAGACAACGGTAGGACAGCCCGGTGGCGCTCTCGCGGGCGTAGTCGGTGAAGTGAACACCGATCCGGGTGTCAACCTGAAATTGCGCGAATATCCGCGTGAAGATGCCAAGACACTAGCACTGATGCCCAGTGGTTCTGTAGTCACCATCCTTGGTGTGCGCGGTCCTGCTGAATCAGCGACTACTGCGGAAGGTACGCCCACCGTAGGTCCTACGCCAACCCTTGATCCCACTGGCGTTGCACAGGATCAAATCTGGGTGTTCGTCTCGTGGGCGCAGGCGGATGGCGGCGAGATCACCGGTTGGACCAAGACCTTCTTCCTCAACGTGAGCGAGAACGGTCAGCCGATCATCAGCGTCGAAGATCTGCTGTCGCTGCCTATTGTGCCGGAGACGACCTTCGGTGAGATCAACACCAACCTGAGCACGCCAATCGCGCTCGACGTTTATAACATCACAGGCACGGTAGTCGTCGATCCGGGTGCGCGGCTACAGGTACGCCGAAACCCTAGTGCACAGAGCGAATCACTGACGCTGCTCGAAGCGGGCACACAGGTGATCGTTCTGCAGCGCACACCCAAGGTCGGTGAAGGTACGCCGACTCCGGTTCCCGATACGCCGGAAAGTGTGATCTGGTTGTTCATCTCTTACACCTCCCCTAACGGCTCGGTGCAGGGTTGGGTGATCAGCACTTTCATAACCATGATGTTCCGCGGACGCCCGCTGGAAATCATCGATGTACCGGAAGCTGACCCAAACGCGTTGCCGATTGGCTCGCTGACGGGTGATCTCGCCGCTCCCGCCCAACCAACAGCGCGACCCGGTCTGATCGCTACCGTCGATAAGATCAACCCCGACTCGAATCTGCAACTACGTCGCGATCCGAGCGCACAAGCGGAGTCGTTGGGCTTGGTTCCTTCCGGCACGCAGTTGAGCGTGTTGGGGCGCAATGGCGACGGCAACTGGCTGCTGGTCGATTTCAACGGTACACAGGGCTGGATCAGCTCCTTCTACGTCACCGTGACCAAGGATGGTCGCCTGTTCAACATCGCGGAGATCACCAACGTGACGGCGGATGAGGACATCGCCGCTTCGATCACGCCGGGACCATCACCCACGCCCACGCTTCAGCCGACGGCAGGGTAATGAACTAAGTTACGAAACGGTCTCACAAATGAGTGAGACCGTTTTTGTTTGTGATCATGAGGTGCTGTATGAGACGATGGCTAATCCTACTTGGTATTTGCATCATTTTCACAGGACTCAGTTTCACCAATCATGCTTCGATAGTAGTGGCGCAACCAGATGAGCGATTGTCAATTACAGAATTGAAATATAAGGTTATTGACTATTTTGGTGGGATTAGCGGCAATGGTTGGTACAAAAACGGGATCGGCTTTTGTGATCCCTACATTTATCCCGTCGGGATGGCAGGCAGAGTCGAAAATGATGCCCTCAAATATTTTGGGAGCATTCAGCAAGATAGTGATACATTTCAAACCATTATTCGCCGCTTGGGGCTAGGTAATACACCTACGTTTGATAAAGAAACAAAATTAGAAATCTACCAACAATGCCGCTATTTACAGAGAGTTCCGCTTAATTTGCAAGGGGATATTCATTCGTTTTCCAATCTAATGATTCGCCAAGCTGGTAAGGATTATGTTGCCGCTGGAACTGTAGATTGGGATGGTGATGTCTCAGTAACGGATTCGAAACCAGCAGATTTCTCATATCAATGCCCGACTTGCCTCACACGCAGCACACAAATAGACACTCCTACAGGACCTAAATCCGTTGAATTTATTCAGATAGGGGATGAGGTGTGGTCAGCATACAGTAATGGCGAGAAGTTTGTTGCTAAAGTAATTCATATTTTCCGAACCCCAGTCGAGGATCACAGGGTTGTCAGGATTGGTGTTAACAATGGGGTCTTTCTGGAAGTTTCAGGCGGTCATCCTTTACCCAACGGTCAAACAGTTCAAAGTTTAACTCTGAATACTAGCCTAATAAGTAGCTCACCAAGCCCATTTGGAGCATCTGTAACGAGTCTAGAAACTGTCGCTTACGACGGCAACTTGACCTACGACATTCTCCCTGAAGGTGAGACTGGTTTCTATTTTGCAAACGGTATCCTGCTGGCGAGCACCCTCAAATTTAGTTGCGATTAGCCGCGAAAATGCGGATTATCTATCGCCCAAGTCAATACCTCACCAGATGCCAAACTAGGATATAAACGCAAAGATACCGAACAGCCGCATATAATATGTTAAAAATTTTGTTTGTGATTAGGAGGATTCTATGAAGCGCCTAGTCATCTTGATTGGTATTTTCATTATCCTGATTGGGCTTCTCTTGCTCACTCGTCAATTCTCCGTAGCGGCGCAGCAGGAAGAAAAGCTATCTGTAGCAGAATTGAAGTACAAAGTCATCGACTATTTTGGCGGCATTGATGGCGGGCTTCCGGGTAGGGGTAAAGCAGGCATAATGTACTGCGATGGCTATGCTCATCCTATACCTGTCCTTAGTGTTGAAAAAGAGGATGCAGTCAGATATTTCGAAGTCATTAGGCAAAATTCTAGCGTTTACACAGCAATATTGAACCGCCTTAACTTGCAAGAAACTACCGAATTCACTCAGGACGAACAGTTATCGATCTATCGAGAGTGCAGAGACTTACACGCAGTTAGGTTGATCTTAAATAGCTCTACTCCAATGTATAAAGATCTTTTTGTGCGTTACAACAATAGCACCTACTTGGCTAGCGGATATGTTGAGTGGACAGGTGAGGTAGCGGTGATGAACTTGGAACCATCCCCACTAGGACTCCTATGCCCACTATGCCTTACAGAAGGAACATTGATCGATACTCCAAAGGGGCAAGTACCTATTGAAGCAATTAATGTTGGGGACATGGTTATTACCTCCAATTGGCGCGGCGAAAGGGTAAGTGTCCCCATTCTAAGAGTTACCAAAATACCTGTTGAACAACATCAAATTATCCATTTAAGCTTGAATGATGGCACCACTTTAGATGTGTCTGGTGGACACCCACTTCCCAATGGTGGAATCGTGCAAGGGTTGACTCTTGGCTCAAGGATTACGGCAAACAGCAACTATATGCCAAGTCCGCCATACGTAACGGGAATTGAGTTTGCTCTTTATAAGGGCAAATTTACCTATGACATCCTGCCAGATGGAGACACTGGATTCTATTGGGCAAATGGCATTCCGTTGGCAAGCACACTCAGTAATAGCTGTAACTAGCCGCGAAAATGCGGGATCACCTGCCATCCAATCGTCCGAATCGCCGTCAGCGGATCAGGACCGAGCGGCGGACCAAAGCTCAGATGCCGCACGCCCATCGCCACCAACGCATCCAATCGCTTGACTACATCCTCCGCTGTGCCCACGATGCCGATCCGCAGCATGGCGTCAGTGACCAGCGATTTCGCCTTCGCCATATCGTTCTCCACCATCACGGCATGTTCCAGCGGTGCGAAATCGGCGGCGGTCAAGCCTAGTTGATCCCAGATCAGCGGACTCATCGCGTGCCCGTAGTAGGCAATTTTCTCCTTGAGCGCGTCAAGCGCCGCCTCTCGATCCTCCGAGATCGAGCACCACACGCACGCCGCGATGTCGATCTGCGCCAGATCGCGCCCCGCTAGTGTCGCACCTTCCTGAATATAGGGCAACACCGTGGCGTAATGTTCTGGCGGGAACAGCAGCGGCAGTCCGCCATCCGCCCATTCACCGATGGCACGCAGCATGTTCGGACTCATCGCACCGAGATAGATCGGCACGCTGCGTTCTGCTTTGAAGCGCAGGTATGCCTCATCTGTCCATTTCAAGAATTTGCCATCAATGGCGGCGCGATCTCCCCGCAGCAGCAGACGCAATGCCTGTGCGGTTTCGGTCACGGCGGCAAGTGGTCGCGTTTGCTCGATGCCTATCCATTTGAGGAAGGATGCCGCGCCCGCGCCCAATCCGAGGTTGAATCGTCCGCCGCTGTATTCGTCCAGCGTCGCCGCGAACATTGCTAGCTCCGCCGGATTTACACTGTAGGGGTTAGCGATGCATGTCCCGATCTCGATCTGCTGCGTGGCGCTGGCGACGGCGGTCAGGATCACAGGTGCAGCGCGTAGAAATAGATCGTGGCTGACCCAGAATTGATCGAAGCCCGCTGCCTCCGCCGCCTGTGCCAAGTGGATATATTCACGGACAGTGAGATCGTTATTGAGACGGAGTGAAAACTTCATAGCGATATTACTTGGAGGCTACTCGTCAAGAATGCGATGATGATGAGGTAAACTGCCACTAACGAAACAGGTTTGCGCGAATCTAACCGATTTCCAATTATTGCCTACCATAACCCATTTTTCGCCCATTTTCCCCATTAAAAAAATGGCTTTTAATGGGCTGGTTAAAGTGCCTAAAATCGGCTGAAATTATCTTCTTTCCAGTGATGTGCTTGATCACGTAAGGCGTCAAGATGATCGATCAGGTTATAGCTGGTTAGTTCCCACTTCTCTGTGTCAGCAGTACTTAAGATGGTGCGCGAGCAGTTATCGATGTGCGCCATCTCCACTTCCAGCAACCCTAGGTGGTTGAGGATGGCGCGGATCGTACCGCCGTGTGAGACAACTAGAATGCGCTGTCCATGCTTCTGCTTAGCACAGTCGCAAATACAGGTATAAGCGCGTGCGCCGACCTGTGCCCAACTCTCGCCACCGGGGCGTACTGCGTTCAGCGTGTCAGCACGTACTAATTTGAGACGTTCTCCATCCCACGCTTCGACCTCTGCGTTGGTCAGTCCCTGCCATTCTCCTAGATCGATCTCACGCAGTCGAGTATCGCGCTCAATCTCGCCACCGATCTGCTCTACAATCGCTTGAGCAGTATGGAAGGCGCGAGAGAGATCGCTGGCGAGGATGCGATCATAGCGGTGACCGTTGGTAGCCAGAAACTCGGCGGTGATGCGCGCTTGTTCGCGTCCCAGATTGTTCAGCGGCACTGGCGCTTGTCCCTGCCAACGTCCGTTGACATTCCAATCGGTTTCGCCGTGCCTGATCATGGTGATGGTCGTTAGTGTTGCCATCAATCACTTGCCGCCGCTACAGGAGTAGTGGGCGTAGCAGGCTGATATAAACCGTGCTGCTGCAGCCAGCGCAGCAGTTCTTCTTCGTTTGCTTCGGTGATCATCGATCCGCGATTGATCCCGCGAGGCGATGCCCCTTTCGCCAATGGCAGCGGAGTCTCATAGGGCAGTTCCTCGCCCGCTTCCGCGATGATCAGCGTAGGCACGGAGAGGAATCCTGTCCAGTCCAGGACTCGCTGCTCGTGTTCCTTGTTTTTGTCGATATACAGTTCGCGGTACGGAATGCCTTCGCGATCCAGTACCCGCTTTGCCGTCGAAATAAATGGGCAGGGCGTGGTACGTCCATACATAACTAATTCTCTGTGCATACGCTTCCGTTAGACTCCCTATTGATCACACTAACGATAACGACATTTCAGTCGCTGTAGCTCTTTATTACTTATGGTTGTGTTGCGCTGGTAGCAGTGGGCACTACTGGCTCGGTAGCGATATCGGTGGCAACGATCTGAGTGGCGGCTACTTGCGTCGCCAGTGCTTTCGGCTCTAGAAAACACATAATGCCATTATAGATCGCTGTCGCCAGCAAGTCCTGATTTTTCTCTAACAATTGCCGATCTGCTGCCATCAAGCCCAATTCAAGAATGTTGGCAGGCGTCGTCTGCGCGATCTGCCTCCAGGCATGATATTCAGTCATCGCAGGAGTGATTTGGTTAGGCAAGAATTCTAGATTAGTGATCGCGGCATAATTGGTCTTGACGCATTCATCCAGCCGAATATCCTGCTCACGGATTGCTTCTCGCAGGATCGGGTAAGCATTCTTGAATCCGCTGCCAAATTCGGGGTCGCAAGAGTCCGCATGAAGCGAGATGATCGCGGCTGCCTGATAGCCTGCCAGCCTATCATCAAATTCCTCTAGCAGATCGACGTTGAAGCCTTTGCCACGCAGCATAGCAACGAGTTTCTGCGAAACAGCCAGTGTAACCTCTGCTTCCGTGTAGTTATCGGGGCAAACCGTACCGGAGTCATTGCCATAGTGTCCCGCGATTATGCCGATGCGGTTGAACCAGATCGGCGTAGGGACAGGTGTGCGTGTTGCCAGCACCGGACGGGCAGTCGCTTGCACGGGCGCAAGTTGATTGCGCGTACGCGAAGGCAAGAAGTCCGGTGAAGTCCACCACATGAAGATGGTCGCGACGATCACCGCCGCCGCAAAAGTGACTGTGATCGAACGAAAGGTGCTGACAATGGTGACAAAGGTGAACCGTGGCACGCTGGGTTTTTGTGGCACCGCGCGGGCGCGGGATCGAGCATTGCGCGATTTGCTGCGTTCTTTCCGTAGCGCTTCAGCTTCATCACGCGCGGTGCGGACAGGACGCGAAGGTTTGCGCGGCGGTGTATCTTCTTCGATGAACTGCGGTGCGATCTGCTTGGGGCGTGGTTTTGCCTTGGGCTTCGGCTGTGCTGGCTGTGAGGGTTCCGCCTCAACGATCATGTCGGGGGTGAACTCCGGCGCGATGTGAGCATCAGGTACGACGGTAGGGATCTCAGCGGGTGAATCCGCTGGAGTCTCTGCGCTAGGCAGTTCGATTTCGTGGTCGGCGTCGTGTTGGTTGTCGTCCAGATGATCGGTCACAGCGGGAGTCCAGACTGGTTTATGGTTGAGATGTGTACTTGGCTCATCAGGTCGTAAACTATAGCGCCGGGATCGGTGTGTGGCAATGACAGCAAACGGATCGTAATGATGGGTAAACGCAATCTGTGGATTCTGACCGCCATCTTGCTGCTGGGAGCAATCTTACGCATCCCGTTGATTTCATCTCAGGGCTTTTGGTTCGATGAGTTGTTCGGCGTTTACTTTGCCCGAATGCCTCTAGCCGAGTTATATCGCGGCATCGCGCTCGAAGGCACCAAAATGCCGCTGTTCTACACTTTGATCCATTCAATTCTACCGCCAAACAACGTTGAGTTGGTCTTGCGCTTGCTGACCGCAGCATTTGGCTTGCTGTCGATAGCCGTGATCTACCGATTAACCAAGCGGATGATCCCTCACAAACCGCAAATAGCACTGTGGACGGCGCTGCTGCTGGCAATCAATGCCTTTCACATGCATTATTCTCGGGAAGCGCGTCCCTATTCGCTGATGCTGCTGTTGGCAGTAGTTGCGATGTGGGCATTTGTTGCTCTACTCACGCGCGGATCGGGGCGTTGGTGGCTGGTATTATTGGTCAGTCATGCGCTGCTTTTCATCACCAATCTGTTTGGTTTGCTAATTCCCTTCGTGCAGTTCATCCATCTGGCGACCAGTTTGCGCCGTTATCCGAACAAACTGTTGCCCTGGATGCTGGTAAACGGAGTAGCCTTAGTGCCGTTGGTGGCGTGGTACGTTTTTATGTATCAAACGAACAGTGGGCAGTTGCGCTTCGCTGCCTCATGGTTCCCGATCTCGACTGCCGCCGACTTGCTCTATACCTTCTGGAACTTCACGCTCGGTTATCTGCCGCAACTGGATGTTGTTTTTGCACTGGGATTGCTGCTGATAGGGGCATTAGCATTGATCGGTCTGCTGTGGGTGCTTCGCAATCGGATTTCGCTGCCACTGATCTGGTTATCACCGCTTCTGGTAGTCTGGTTAGTGGGTACACGCCGCCCCGTTTATGGCGACCGCTACCTGATCATCTTGCTGCCGGGACTAGTAATCTTGATCGCGGCAGGCATCGCCAGCTTAAGACAAGCAATGTTCCAGCGAGTAATCAGCTTGGCGGTGATCGCCATTATGTTGATCGGCTGCTGGCAAATACCTTTCAATCCCGAGAATCGGCGTGAAGAATGGCGCGCGGCAGCGACAGTAATTCGCTTGGAACACAAGACGGGCGAAGCAATCTACACGACAGAACTGAATGCAGCAATTTCGCTGTCATTCTATGATCCGGGTGATCTTCCGCTGCGAGTTCTGGACAGTGCCACGACGATCACAGAGTCGGGATTCTGGTTGGTTATTGGTTATGCCGAATTTTCGCCGCATCGCTTGGGGCAGCCATATCTGATGGATTGGACGGCAAACCGAACTAAGATCGAAACGGATTATCACGTTCCTGCAAACGCCGTGCTGTTACGTGTCGATGTGTTGGCGGGTGTCGTCGTGGCGGAATATGGCGTGCCCTCGATACCTTAGCTTCATACTTGGAATACTGCCACTTCAATACTTCGCATCTAACGACCACTAACGATTTTCAGGTTGCGGGAATCTCCCCTCAATGGCAACTTGTTTGTATCACCATGTCACAAAATCGTGTGCACATCGGTCTACTGTTGTGATGTTCACTAAGGTAGATTGGATTGAGTTGAGTGATGGCACTGAGAAAAATGATGGCAGATCAGCAAACGCAAGCGGTAGCGCAGTTCGAAACAAATCGTCCGTTGATGTTCTCCATCGCTTATCGGATGCTCGGCAGCGTGACCGAGGCGGAGGACATCGTGCAGGAAGCGTACCTACGCTATCAGTCCACCAATACGACGGAGATCGTATCGCATCGTGCGTTCTTGAGCACGGTGGTCACACGGTTATGCCTCAATCACCTGCAATCGCGGCGAGTACAGCAAGAAAGCTACGTTGGTCACTGGCTACCGGAACCGCTGCTGATGGCAGCAGACGAGAGCGAGCAGATCATTCCCACACGACAAGCGGAACTCCACGAGTCGCTATCGCTGGCGTTTTTGACGCTGTTGGAACACCTAACACCCTTGGAGCGCGCTGTATTCCTACTGCGGGAAGTCTTTGACTATGAATACAGCGAGATCGCGGCTGCATTGGAAAAAGAGGAAGCCGCTTGCCGCCAGATGTTTAGTCGCGCTAAGAAGCACATCGCGGAAAATCGACCACGCTTCAAGCCGACGCCGGAAGCACACCGTCAACTACTGGATCAATTCGTAGAGGCGGTAGGCAGTGGTGAACTAGACGGCTTGATGAAATTTCTAGCGGAAGATGTGACGCTGTGGGCAGATGGTGGCGGTAAAGTGCGAGGTGCGCTCCTCCATCCACTACATGGACGCGAAGTAGTAGCAAAGTTTGTACTGGCATCACAGCGCTTGACGACATCCGGAGTGATGTTTGCCACTGAACGGGCGCAGGTTAATGGTGAGCCAGCATTATTGCTGCGAACTGAGGGGAAGGTTTTTCTAGTGCTGTCGATCACGGTTGAGCAGGGGATGATCACTGCAATTAGGGTGATAGGTAACCCTGACAAGTTGAAGGGGGTAAGCAAGAGTGAGAACGAGGTGAAACAATGAGAATAGCGGTATTCGGCGCGACTGGAGGCACTGGTAAGCACGTAGTGGAGTTGGCATTAATGGCTGGTCATGAAGTGACAGCGGTAGCGCGTCGCCCAAGTGCAATCCCGATCCAGCATGAAAAGCTTACAGTGTTGCAGGGTGACGCGCTCGATCTGGCGGCGGTGAAGCGCGGAGTAGAAGGACAAGAGGCTGTGATCTCGGCACTCGGCGTCCATGATCGTGCGCCGACTGTGCTGTATTCGCAAGGTGTCGGCAACATTATTCGGGCAATGCATGCCGCGCAAGTACGCCGACTGTTCGCAATCTCTGCCAACGGGCTTGAGCCGGGTCCTCTGTGGCAGCGCATTGCCGCTAAGCTAGTCCTGTGGCGGGTGTTCAAAGAGTCCTACTCCGACCTGATACGCATGGAGACAATGATCAAAGCGAGCAGCCTTGACTGGACAATCATGCGACCGCCTCGCATGGTCGATGGAGTTCGCACGGAGCAGTATCACACCGCACTTAACGAGCATTTGAAGAATGGTTGGCAAATCAGGCGGGCGGATTTAGCGGATTACATGGTCAAGCAGCTTAGCAATCCGGCGATATTCTGCGCGACGGTGGAAATTGCAAATTAACTAGATTCACCCTTGCAGACATGCCTCGATAGAAACAGAATCAGGATGTGCTGCGTATTCATCAGAACAACCGCAAATCAACAATCTAGCCAAGTAACTAGCAAGTTGTAAAAGGATAGTTCCGTGAGGTCTTGGAGTATTGTCAGTCTGCTGGCGTTGGTCGCACTAAGCTTAGTATTAAGTGGGTGTGGTGTTACCGGGGCAAATGCCGAAATGCCCACCGATTTACCTGCTGGTGATCCTAGTCGCGGCGCGACGCTGTTCAGCGAGTCGATCAATGGCGCGCCTTCTTGCGCCGGTTGCCACAGTTTGAATGACTCAGTAGTTGTCGGTCCCGGTTTGCAGAACTATGCCGCTAACGCAAAGGTACACGCCAACGGTAGCTCCGTTGAGGCATATACGTATACTAGCATCGTGCAGCCGGGTAACTATATCGTTAGCGGTTTTGGAAACGTCATGTATGCTCAATATGGTCGGCAACTGACCCCACAGCAAATCGCCGACTTGATCGCTTACTTACTTACCCTCTAAGCTAAGGAGAAGTCAGCATGGACATCGTACTCATTTTGCTTCGCTTATTACACATCATCGCAGCATTCGCCTGGGTCGGATTAGGCGCTACTATGGCGTTCTTCGTGCTTCCGGCAGCGTTGTCGGCAGGTGAAACTGGATCGCGCTTCTTGAAGTCGCTATTCACCAAGACGTCGTTTGCCAAGCTATTCCCGATGGTCGCCGGAATAACCATGCTAGCAGGCATATTGTTGTATGTCGTCGGTAATTCTGGCAGTCATTTTTCGCGGATCGGCAACATGGCACTCGGCATCGGCGCACTAGCAGGCATTGCGGCAGGGATACATGGAGGTGCGGTGACAGGACGGGCAACCAAGGAGCTTGGTCAATCTTTAGCTCAATTTGTTCCCGATGGTACCCAAATCATTGCCTCGGACAAAATGCCGTTGCTGCGTGACCAGATCGTGAGCCTGTCCTCGCACTCGCGGATCAGCTTTGTGCTGATGGCGGTTGCGCTCATCGGCATGGGCATCGCTCGCTATCTATAATTTATGCACCTGATCGTAGGGCAGCACCATTAGCCTGCCCTACAATGGTCAGCTCTGTGCTGGCATTTCGACATTGCTGCCGCACATCGTCCAATGAGCAGTTTCAGCAACCCCTGTCCAGTCACCAATGTAGGGTGGCGAATTAAATCGCCGCAGTATCGTACCCTTCGTATCGATTACTTCTACTGTAATCCCTGAATAAGTAGTCAGATTATTCGTGCCGGTGGGATAACCAAAGACCAACTTGCTGCTATCTGGTGCCCAAACCAGTTGGGTACGCAGACTGGACAGCCAACTATCGAGCGTGTGTTCATACGTTTGTGATCCATCAATCGAGGTTATGGTCAAGACCGCTGTGCCCTTGACGAGTTTCTGTGCGGCTACCCATTTACCATCGGGAGACACAGAGGACATTGACACCGCGCCGCTCATGATCAGATGGGTTTCTCCTGTTCGCACCTCAATGCGGTAAAGATTGGTGCTTTCAGCGTAATTTTCTGAACTGCCAGTTGCTATCAGCCAACGGCTGTCCGGTGTCCAGTACAGCGGTACAAGTTCAGGATCAAGGGCGCCCGTTTCGCCCTCACGAGTTACCCAGTTCCAACTGCGATATGAAGGCACAACCATCATTTCGCCATCCGACGACGACAACGGATTAACACACCAACTGCCATTGGAGAGGGCTATGGTCAAAGGCTCGTAAGGCGGCAAGCGCACAAGATCGGCACGATCATCAGCAGCAACCACGCATGCCCACATTCCACCGAGCATGAAACTAGGACGATAACGCAGCCGCTTCGCCAGTGTCAGACGGCTGTTCTCATCGATCTTCAAGGAAATCAGATCCCCGACAATGCGCTCCTCGTGGTTTTCCAGAAAGTACAGCGTTTGACTATCGACCGACCACTCCGCGGTATAGGGCAAGAAAGTTCCATCTGCTTGAGTCATTGCTAAGGCAGTATCAGTGACTATCAACTGCTTTTTAGCCGCCAGAGTAATGATCTCAATGCTGCGCAAACTTGTCATACCACCATCAGCACTGGTGATCACGGCGAGTCGGCTGGCGTCCGGCGACCAGACCAACTCCATTACACCACTGCCTGTTTTTGAGAGAGTAAATGTCTGCTGTGTGCCTTCCTCTGGATTGAGGATTAACAGCGTGGAGACACCATTGCTCGTAAAGGTGGTGGCGAAACGCGTACTATCGCGCGACCAGATATAAGGTTGGTACATATTAGGCGGCAATGCCGTGTCTTGCTGCACGGTCAGGATCGGCGTCATGCTCTCCGGATGCCAGATCGTTACCACGAGAGTATCGGGATACTGATCTTCAATAGTGACGAGATAGCGTCCATCAGGCGAATAATCGAAGTACGAATACAAGCCTCCACCGCTTCCCTGAAGCTCAGTGACGAGGATCGGGCGATCCAGAGGAATAGTAACGAAGCGGGAACGGTTTTCCAGATTGAAGCTCTCGTAGGCTGATAGCTGTTTACTATCCGGTGACCAGCGGAAGTTGAAATTTGTTATGTTAGCGTCGTAGGTGTAGATGATCCGCCGTCCGACTCCCAATGTCTTGATCAATTTGAGGTCGAGCAAAGTCGAGTTTGCACGCGGTTCGGTATAGGCGATCCAGTTACCATCAGGAGAGCGCGCATACATGGTGGCAGTGCCGGGGATCACTGCTGGACGCGCAGCGCCAAATCTGCCGCCGGTTGCACCGTCAAGCAGCGCGCCATCGAGCAAACCGAAGCCAGTATAACGGATACACTCGTACTCATTGCCTCGCACAGATACCGTGATCAATGCCAGCAGCGCCGCAAAGAGGAACGATGAGCCGAAGGATAGTCTTAGAATACGCATACGCATAAGTATAGCTGCACACTGACGGCAAATAGATTCGGAGTGTGAAAGAGCAGGGAATTGAGTGGGCAGTAAAGCATAGGCAAATTGAGATGCGCTTGAAACATGTATTAACGTGTCCCTTGCTTAGAAAAAGTTGACGACACGCTGAATGTTAGTGTAACGTTAGAGGCGTCAGACCTGAGTACCTTAATTTCCACAGGAATTATAAGATGAACCCGCTGCGCCGAGTCCGACTGATCGTATTGGTAATCCTCGCGCTTACACTTTTCCTCCCCGTAGTTAGCTACGCGCAGGGCGGCACTAAACATGTCGTACAACAGGGCGAAAATCTGTACCGGATCGCGCTGCAGTATGGCGTCACAGTCCAGCAGATCGCAGCGGCAAATGGTATCTACGATGTTTCACAGATTTACGTTGGGCAGGAGCTGATCATTCCCGGCGCGGGCGACGGCACGACAACGGTTGCCGTGCAAGAAGAACCTGCCCAACAGGCAGTAGCATCAACCAGCAGCGAAGGGTCTTACTACACCGTGCAGCGCGGTGACACCCTCAAAAGCATTGCGGCGAAATTCAACGTTACCTGGCAGCAAATCGTGCAGGCGAACAGTCTGGCTAATCCTAACGTGATCTACGTGGGACAGAAGCTGTATATTCCCGGCGCTTCCGCCGCGCAGACAGGCGATACGGGCACTAGCAGTTCGACGACTACAAACACGACTACCGCTTCAGCAGGTCAGCGCACACATGTGGTGCAAGCGGGCGAGGGATTGTCACAGATCGGGCAGAAGTATGGTGTGCCGTGGACGAGTATCGCTGCCGCCAACAACCTCTCCAATCCGAATCTAATTTACGCTGGTATGGTGCTGATTATTCCTGACGCTAGCGTTGCGGCGGCGGATTATGTACCTGCACCACCAACTGCACCTAGCAGCAACGGCAAGTTGATACTTGTGGTACTGAGTGAACAGCGCGTTTATGCCTACGAAAATGGCGAATTGCTGCGCAACGTGCTTGTTTCGACTGGTCTACCGGGCACGCCCACAGTTGTTGGCGAGTACAATATTTATGTGAAGTATCAAGCACAGTTGATGACTGGTCCGGGCTACTATCTGCCCAATGTACCCTACGTGATGTACTTCTATCGCGGTTATGGCTTGCATGGCACTTACTGGCACAACAATTTTGGGCATCCCATGAGTCATGGCTGCGTGAACTTACCCACGCCAGAGGCAGAATGGTTCTATAACTGGGCACCCGTCGGCACGCGCGTACTGGTCCGCTGGTAAGTGAAGCTTTCTCATAAGGTGAGCATGAAACCGGAGTCTATGGCTCCGGTTTTTTTAGTTTGCCGAGGTTAGTAGATCGTGTAAAGGAAAGACTCCATCTTGGGGAACAATACGTCTATCAGATAGCGATGCCGCCCCCAAACACTGAAATCAGGAAAGCAGGCGGCTAATTCATCAGCAGTTCGCCAACCAAAGATCAGCGGTGCAAGGAGTAAGGGCGGGATACTGATCGATCCGTGATATTCTGCTGCACTACCGGACTCTGTACGTTTCAGTTTTCCCCTTTCAAAGTGCAGCGTGATTGCAGTTCGATAGAGATTGATAGTGACATCTTCGGACAAATCAGCAAAGGCACTGGCGGCAAGGCGGCGTTCCAATACTGGTCCTAGCTTCTGCAGCAAACGCGGTGCGTCCGGTAGATGAAGCTGCCACGCATATCGTCCTTGATCCTGTGCGCCATATCGCATCGCTAGCCGAATCAAGCTGCTGTTGCCCGCCGGGATCAGGCGGATGAATGGTTTGCTCCGCTCAATAGCAAGCTGGCGCAAGTGGTTGAGTGTCGCCGTCACTGCTGCGCTGTTCAGGCGGGAAACTTCACTCACGTTCAAGCCCTCTCCAAAACCGCCGCGCTGGACCGCCACATAGCCGATTGGCGCTTGCTGATTGTCACTGATCAGCCAGTATTCGGGAACGAAAGCCGCATCGTGGGCAGGATCGAGCAAGTAGCGCCATGTCGCCTCATCCCGTTTGGTGGATAGGGCAAGGTCGCTTGCTGCCGCTTCATAGAACGAACTAAGCGAGGGGATGCTCGTGACATCAGCGCGGCAAATGTGGAACTGTGAAACTGCTTCCACAGGTATCTGATCCAAGCCTAGACGCCAACCTCCTTCCAGCGGCAGCGCATATTCGTAGCCGAACTGACGGTAGAAATACGGGATACCTTGAATGTTGCTGACTTCATAACCACCCTCGTTTAGCAGTTCTCTGTGGCGCTGCATCAGCGTTCGTACCAAGCCTCTATTGCGATATTCTTCCAAGGTGCCGCAAAAGCCCATTTCACCAGAGCGCAATTCGATGCCCTCATATTGCCAGCGCCACGGAATCAGACAAAGCGACGAGATGATGCGCTGGCTGGCATCCTCCTCGACAAAAAGCCAGTGTTCGGGACGGGTATCGGGATGATCGAGGATCAGCGCACGGCACATACCGCTAGTCTCCGCACCGTGAATGTGAGCATTAAAGGCGGCGAGACGTTCTACATCAGCAGCAGTAGACACCGATTTGAGAATCAAGCCGTTGGCTAGTGGTTGACTGTACGGCGTAGCATTCGTAAGCACGATGTGACCTTCCTTGTCGGTATACTGAATGACTGGAAACAGGTGCGATCAACTACCTATCCCTAATCCTCAGCATCTGGTATCGAGTTTGTAGTCAATATTGAGCAGCTAAACACACACATTGCTAACCGCAGTGATACGATTAGAATGCGAAGGACACTGATGAGGATTGCCAGCTAAACTGGCTAACTCAGAGGGTTAATTGGGCGTTCGTAATAGTCAACATGTCAGTGATTGTAGCATGCTTGCTCTGAGCGTCAACGGCGTACCATTAGGTTACGGGGCACTGCCATGCTGGTAATTAAAGAGAAAACAAAGTAAAATTTCAGCAGAAACAGAGAAATATACACTTGTCGAAACTCGATTGACTCTGTTTGCTACACAAGATCGAAGTCAAGCGGAGGGCTGAAGTAATGCAGCAGACCCGCCAATATATCCTCGAAATATTACGCGAACGTGGTGAAGCTACCGTCGATGAATTGACGGCGGAGTTGGAAAAACGCATCCATCATGGGATCACTGCTGTCACCGTGCGCCACCATCTGGATGTGCTGCGCGGTGAAAATCTGGTGACCGAGCCAGCGATCCGCCGCCGCAGTGCCCCCGGACGCCCGCAGTATGTCTATACATTGGCGGAGAAAGCACTCGACACGTTCCCCAACAATTATCAGCACTTTGCGCGTAATTTACTGGGACAACTGAAAAGCAGTCTGCCACAGCCACAGATTAACGTGATCATTGAAGGCATGGCAGATCAGATGATCACAGAGGCTCGAATGCCCGATACACCAGTTGAGCATCGCCTCAACTACGTGGTCGATTATCTTTCCGAGCATGGTTACGATGCCAATTGGGAAACTACTGCCGAAGGATTCGTGCTGCATCTGAGCAATTGTCCATATCATCAGCTTGCCAGTGACCATCATGAACTCTGTGCGCTGGATATGCGCTTGATCAGTGGATTATTGGGCATCGTGCCGCGCCAGATCGGGCGCATTGCCGATCAAGAAGATCGCTGCTCCTATCTGATTCCAGTCAAAACTTAGGGGCTGACGCGGTTGAGCGGAGTAGTAGACCAACGCTCGCTGCGCACGCTTAACGGTTTTATAAGATGGGTGTCTATTTTATTGACGCAGGGTAATGCGTGTGCTACACTTCCGATAACGAAGTAAGATAGAAGAAGCTTCTAATACAAACGGGAATTCCAACCATGACAGACCTGATGCAAGTCGACACTGATACGGATGTTGTTGATACCCCCGTACTGACGGTAACGCCAGCGGCGGTAGAGAAAATTCGCGAATTGCTCGTCCAGCGCAATATTCCCAATCACGCGCTGCGCGTATTCGTGTCGGGTGGCGGTTGCTCCGGTTTGCAGTACGGCATGGCGTTTGAGGGTAACCCCTCTGAGTATGACCAGATCGTCGAAACGGACGGCGTGCGTATGGTCGTCGATCCCACCAGCATCATGTATCTCGGTGGTGCGACGATTGATTACATGGACAGCCTGATGGGCGGCGGTTTCCGCATCGACAATCCGAATGCAGTATCAAGCTGTGGCTGCGGTCACTCCTTCCGCACTAAGGATCAATCGAGCGCGGCTGATGATGGCGAAGCTGGTTGCAGTCACTGCGGTCACTAATCTAAGTACGAACTGAAACTGTGAGTTGAAAAGCCTGCGTTGATTGCAAACGCAGGTTTTTTATTTACCCGTCCGATCCTTCTTCTCTCACTTTACCTGACCAGTCAGTAAGACAACCTCACAATCAGAAGACGGTGGCGAGTCATCCCTTTGTAGGAAGGTAATCACTCCCTTTGCCTCATGATTTGTTCATGGTTATGAAGTTCAATAGTACCCATGAGCTATCAAGAAACAGAAGTTAGAGAACGAGGCAACAGCGATGATTAGCACAGGCGATGTACTCGTGAATCGGGCATCAGGCGATATATACACGATCCTCAAAACGGCTGGCAGCACTAATGGCGAAGTGTTCAGCTTTCATTTACTAACACGCGGTGATTCCGGCGGTGGTCCGCTCCACCGTCACCGCAATCAGGAAGAACGCATTCACATTAGGCGAGGTACCGTCAAAGTCCGGGTGAAGAATCGGCAGATCACGGCGCGTGCTGGTGATACTGTCGTTATCCCCAAGAACGTGGCGCATACATGGGTGAATGACAGCGATGAAAGCGCCGAGTTGATCATCGAACATACGCCCGCGCTGAAAATGGAAGTGCTGTTCGAGACACTCTGTGCGGCGACACAACTGGGTATCGCGCCGTCGCCGAGCATCGACGGTATTTTACAGTCTGCTGTGACGCTGACCAAATATCCGGGCTACAACGTAGCTGCGAGTACGCCCTATGCCGTACAGCGCGTCTTGCTGGCGTTACTCGCAGTCCCCGGTTGGATGCGTGGCTTCAAACCACAATACCGCTATGATGAAGCGATCATGACGATGCGAATGGTAGGGTATCCAGAATTAGGCTAGCTCGCTCAAACGCAATTCTACCTGCCAACGAAACGAAAGAACCCGACACTCTTGTCGGGTTCTTTCGTTTTGCCAGTCCCAAAGTGAGCAAAAATTGAGCCGCTTTTGAACTGTTGAATGGCAATTCAGAGGCATAAAGTTAGTACTGTCAAGTGGACCACTGTGCTTTTAGGAGTAACTATCATGAGCAGCAATTTGGCAACCGTGCAGGCAATTTACGAGGCATTTGGCAAAGGTGATGCGGCGGCATTTTTGGAGCATCTTGCGCCCGACATTCAATGGGAGCAGTGGGCAGATAATTCGTCGCAGAGAGCGGAAGTCCCGTGGATGCAGGCACGTCAAGGTAAAGAAGGTGCACTAGGCTTTCTGAAAGATTTGGCGTCGCTGCTGAACATTCATGAATTTCGCGTCCTTTCGCTAATGGAAGGCGGTAATCAAGTAGCGGCAGAGGTGTTGATCGAAGCAGACGTGATCGGTACTGATCACTACTATCGGGATGAGGAAATCCAGCTTTGGACGTTCGATGAGCAAGGCAAGGTGATCCGTATACGTCACTACACGGATACCGCCAAACATATCGCCGCTGCCAAGAAGGTGAACGCGACGGTATAGCGCGAAGTCGACTGTAGGTCAGTTGGAGTAGCACACGATCTATTCACACGAATTGCCGATTCCAAAGGGCACGACAGCAAAAACCATCATTGGCGAATTGAGACTACCGTAAAGACGTAAACCCTTCCCCGCAATAGTGTCTGCTATTACAGGGAAGGGCGGCAGGTAAAGGAGTTATTGAATTAGGAAACGGAACCGACGCCGTTTACATTGTTTCCAGCGTACCGCGCCGCTTTGCTTGAAACTCAAACCAGCGGAAGAAGGTATAGCCTATGAACACATAGATCAAGCCCATCAGAAATTCGCCACCGATCAGTGGAGCAACCTCGTCCCAACCTTTGCCTGCGATCACTCCGCGTGCAGCGGCGATACCGCGCGTTAGTGGCAATAGTTGCGAAATCGTCTGTATCCATGCGGGCTGCATGCTGATGTCAAGATTCGCACCGGAGAAGATCAACAGCAGGAAATAAACAGTGTTGTTGATGAACATCACATTCAGTGTCACCAGACTGAGGCAGCCAAGTAGCAAGCCAAGCGCCGATGTACTGAACGTCGTCACCAGAATGGTCAGCGCTAGTATCGGCAGGTTAGCGTGAGAGAGATCGAGCCGCAGTACCAATACCCCCCAGAGCAGACCCATCGCCGCACCGAGCGCCCCATCAATCACATGCATGGTAGCGCGTCCGACGAACAGCGAGAGCCGATTGGCAGGAGTGCCGAACAGATAAGCAAGCGTGCCGTTCCAGCGATCACCGCCAATGCTCATGGTGACGCCGTAAATGCCGTTAATCGCCACCATCTGGATCGCGTTTCCGATTACGTAGAAGGTGGGGTCTTGAGAGTTGGTGGCGTACATGCCCAAGAAACTGAAGAACAGAATCTGCGCCAGCGGCAGCAAGACTTTGGAGGCGATATAGACTGTCGGCTCCAGCCACGCAAACATGGCGACATAAGAGAGCAGTGCTCCCTGCCAGAACAAGCGAACATTGCTGATAAGGTTACTGATCAGCGTTGGCTTGCGCACTACTGGCATATTTACCGATAACTCGCTCATAAAACGATCCTCATTGCGATTGCTTCGGTACTACTTATTGCACGTCAAGCGTGGCATCTTCGCGCGCCTTGCGCATCATCACCTTGAAGAAGGCTCGTGCGATGACTATGTAAACAACGCCAAGCAGAAGCATCATGCCCCACGAAAGCAGCACTTCCTCAGTCGTTGCTCCACCGCCAGAGGTGCCATGCAGTGCACGGGCAGCCCAGTACGGCGCGAGGATGTAGGAAAGTGGCGTTGTCCAACCGGGCAGCAAAGCGACCGGAAACATGAATCCCGCCAAAATGTAGATCGGGAACTCCAAGCCGTTTTGTAGGCTCTGTATCGCCGGATTAATCAGGAAGATCGGCGCGAGGAGCATCCCGAAGCAAATGAAGGAGAACACCATCAGAACTAACGAACCAGCGAACAACAGCGGCTGCTGGATGTTTAGTTGGTAGCCAAACAGAACTATCGCCAATAGATAGGCAACGACCATTGAGGATAGTGATTGCACGACGTTTGCCAGATTTTTGCCGAAGGTGATCACCGCAATATGCGTAGGTACAGCGACGATTGCCTCCAACGTGCCTGTCCAGCGCTCGACAGTAATGCTGTTGCCGCTGATGAACAGTACGCCACTCCACAATCCAGTTAGTGAGCTGCCAACTACGATGAAGATCGCGGCATCCGCACCTCGATCTTTGAGCATGTAAAGCGCCAGCAGCGCGATCAGCAGCGGTTGGATCAGGATGGCAAAGATGATGAAGGCATCGGTAAATGACTGGCGGAACATCATTTCCGCTGCCAACAAAACCACCCGCAACTGCTGACGAAGGCTGGTGCGCGGAACGGGGATCGTTCTAGCACTCATGCCACACCTTCGCTTTCCTTCTTATCCGCATCTACGCCGTCGCCAACGCGACCAACGAGGCGAACGTAGGCATCTTCCAGCGTCGGTTCGCGCACGATCACCTTGTTGACTGGGACGCCGTTGAGCGCAGTCAATAGATCAGGAACCGCTTCGGAGCCGCGTGGCGAGTGGACGAGCACCTGCTGCTTTTCGTCCTGATCTTCAACGGTGACGGTTTCCACGCCATGAAGTGCCTTTAAGCGTTCAATGCCGTTGGCATCCAAGCCGGAGACTTCCAATTCGATCACGGCGAGATCACGGACGACGCTCTTGAGCGCAGCAGGTGTATCCAGCGCCACAATATGCCCGTGATTAATCACGCCGATACGCTGACAAAGTTCATCCGCTTCGAACATGTAATGGGTGGTCAGGAGAATAGTCTTTTTCTCCGCTTGCAGGTTTCGGACGATGGCGCGGAGTTCCCGAGCACCTACCGGATCGAGTCCGATGGTTGGCTCGTCAAGGAACAGCACATCAGGGTTGTGCAGCAGCGTACGGGCGATGTGTAAACGCTGCTTCATACCACGCGAGTAACCTTCGATCTTCTCGTTGCCGCGTCCCGCCAAGCCGACCATCTCCAGCAGTTGAGGGATGCGTTTCTTGGCAACTTCAGGATCGACGTTATAGAGGCTGGCAAAGTAACGCAAATTATCCGTTGCACTGAGACGCCAGTACAGACCACGTTCGCCACCGAAAATGAAACCGATGCGCGAACGTAATAATTCTGCCTGCTCAACGACATCCAAGCCGTTAATGTAGGCAGTGCCGCTAGTGGGGATCAGCAGCGTGGTGAGCATCTTCACGGTGGTGGTCTTACCCGCGCCGTTCGGTCCAAGCAAACCGAACAATTCGCCGGGGCGGACATCGAAGGAAATATCGTTAACGGCGACCACTTCCTTCTTCGTTCGGCGCAAGACACCTACCGTCGGCGTGAAGATACGACGCAGATGGTTGACTTCTATAGCGTTCAAGTTCCCCTCCCTTATCATCGCAAGCCCAGAATATCACAAATTGATAAATTGATCAACTATGCAATTCGAGGCGCACGATATTAGCTCAACCGTTCTAAGTGTACACCAGAAACGGTTAACGGGAAAGAGGGATGGTTCTTAACGGCTCTTAATTAGATTGAGCAAACCATCAGCGATGCCGCTAATGTCGTAGGAGGCAGTAACTGGATCGGCATCCAACACCTCAAGGGTATAAGAATCAAACGCACCAATACCCTTGTATGCGCCCGCCATCGCGCAAGCAATCGCGCCGACGGTATCTGCATCACCACTGAGGTTGGCGCTATAAATCGCTGTTTGTTTGGGATCACCATCCGCCATTAGCAGCACCGCAAATGATGCACCAACAGTTTCCGTGATCGCCAGCGATGTACCAACTTGGTCATAAATCTGGCGCAGCCGCGCCATTGGATCCCCACCTTTGCGCGCAATCTGCACACCCTGTTCAATCTTGCGTGTGACTGATGCACCGAGCCAGCGATTGCCCTTTTTCCGTCCCAATTCCGCACCGAGTAACCCTGCCGCAATAATGGCATCCAGCGTAGCATCCTCGCGCATGGCAACCGCGATTGCCGCCGCTACTGCTGCCGCGCCAGAAATAGCGACATCTGTACCGTGGGTAGGCAAGCAGGAAATCGCAGCATCCTCAATCGCCGCGATAGGATCATTTGGATGCAGGGCGCCTACGACGCTGACGCGCATCGCCGCCCCATTGGTGTCACCCATGCGCCCCGTTTTATGCGGGTCTTCGCCGCGTTTCAATGCCTGTACGCCGCGCCGCGTGCTCGGTCCGACATACTTGGAGTTATCGCCACCTGTGCGGTCGTACCAGGCAATGATCGCTTCGACAGTTGCCTCCAGCGTAACACCGCCTGCTTTGATGTATGCCTGCGCGAGGGAAAACGCTTGCTCGGAGTCATCAGTGATGCGTCCGATGGGCAAGCCCGCGTGAACCTCATGATCATCGGGAGCCGGATAGAACTTATCTACCCATCCGTACTTTGCCCACGTCTGGTCAGGATGAAAGTAGGCGGGCATTCCCCATGCATCACCGAGCGCCTGTCCATAGAGACAGCCGAGAATCTGGTCTTTGAGCGTCATGCTATCCTCATTGTAGTAGGTCGTTGACTTGCTGATGGATATGGACGGTGTCACGATAAATCATGATCAGCCACCATGGTGACTGAACTTAACTTTATCCCTAGCAATAAGCAGGAAGCCCGTAGAAACGGGCTTAAGATTAATGGAAGAGTGCCTTGCTTTCTGCATTTAGGCAGGTTTTACCTTTGTGCCGCTCATTTGCAGTAGCGATAGTCCACCAAGGATACCCCACAGCAACAAGCCGAGTAGGGCGGCGACGGCAAATGCAATCACGGGATTCAAGAACAAGGTTAGAAACAGACCAAGATATGCTGTTACAGAGATCACGGTTGCTATGCCGCTGAGACTTGTTTGCGTACCGATATTTTCAACACGGCTGACGAAGGGGATGTTCATCACAATCAGAACAATGGAAGCCGCTGTGAGAACCAAAGCGATTGGATAGGCTGATGCTACACCACCAAAGCCATTCGGCGCGGCGAACATGCTGATAGCAATGATGATCCCGATCACGGCGACAGAACCTAAGAGCACGTGCAGCAAACTCAAGCGTTGTACACTACGCCAATAAGAGGCATTGAATCCTTCACCTTCAGCCGCACGTAGCGCACGTACTCGCAGCGTTTGCCGCCGTTGAAGCGCATAGATCGCCAACGCCATCACCGTTGCGATGAAGGGGATCATCTGCGGCAGCATGGAAGGAATTTGCAATGTACCGAGCCGGATACCGAGCGCTTCAAAGAAGCCGAACACCAGCGAAGCGATTGCTGTGCCAAGCGGGTTATTGTTGCCGAGCAGCGGCGTCGCTAAGGCGATAAAGCCACGCCCGGAGGTCATATCGCGCTGGAACAGGGAGAGGTAGCCCATGCTCATATGGATACCGCCAAGTCCAGCGAACAATCCGCTAAGAATCAACGCCCAATAGCGTGTCCGCGTGACCGGGATACCTACCGACTCCGCCGCTGACGCGTTCTCACCGACAGCACGCAGATGAATGCCGAACGAGGTGCGATAGAGCAAGAACCACAGGAACAGCACTGCTAGTCCGGCGATCCACGTCATAATGCTCTGATTATCTAGAACGCCATAGAGGAAGTTACCGATCAGCGGAATATTTTGCAGGAAGGGCAACCGGACAAAGGGCATCTGCAGGCTCGGCAGGTCACCCGTATCGCCGCGATTGCCAGTCAGCGCATAGAGGACTGCCACTGTGCCCGCCGAGCCGAGGATGTTGATCGCCACACCCGAAAGGATCAAATCGGCTTTGAGGCGCAGATGGAAGAAGGCAAGGATCAGCGCGAATGTGACGGCGACGATCAGTCCGCAGATCATCCCGATCCATGGGGCGAGTACGACGCCAACCTCCGGTGCGAACCAAGTTCTAGCAAAAGCGCTCACCACCGCACCCGTGAATGCTGATGCCAGCATCGTGCCTTCGAGTCCGATGTTGATCGCACCCGCCCGATCCGAAACTAGCGCCCCTAATGAGGCGAGCAAGATCGGTGTGGTCACGCGCAGGATCGAGGCAAGGAAGGTAGCGCTGAAAATGCTTTGTATGACGGTATCGAACATGAGTAGCTGCCTTCGTAATCTACATACGGCGCACAAGGCACCGAAATCATCTCTTTAACTACGCGAACCGATTAGGCGCTGGCAGGCTTGACTTCTGCTTGTGGCGCTGCTGCCTGCTGCTGTTTGCGCTGCCCGCGCCGCGACTGGAACAGTGTGACCAGCGCCTCTGCCGTGATCAGAAGGATGATCACCGCTTGAATAATGCGCACCACCTCAAAGCTGACATTGGCATCGCGTTCCATGAACTGCGCGCCCGCACGGAGGTAAGCGTAGAGTAAACCAGTGAAAGGGATCACCAGCGGATTGTTACGTGCCAACAACGCGACCACCACACCTTCAAAGATCAGGTTGGCAGACATGTTCAGTACCAATTGACGGAAAATGCCCATGCTCAGATGCGCGCCAGCCAGCCCAGCGATGATTCCGCTGATCGCCATCGAGAGCATGATCACGCGTTTGGTATTGATGCCGCCGTAAGCCGCGAACTTCTGATTGGAGCCAACCATGCGAATTTCATAACCGAGCGAAGTACGCGACATCAGCAGCCACGTCCCGATCATGGCGATGATCACCAGAAACACCGAGATGGTGATCGCGGTGTCCGCTACAAGCACTGGGAGTTGACCTGATGCGGGGAAAGTCGCAGAGGCGATGAAGCCAGCCGTAGGAGGCTTGAGCTGAAAGTTCAAAACCATCTCAAAGAAGCGCGTGGCGACGGTGTTGAGCATCAGTGATGACACTAACTCGTTGGCACCGAGATATGCCTTTAATACACCGGGGATCAAGCCCCAGAGGAAGCCAGCCAACATCGCAGCAGCAATACACAGCGGGATCACCACAGCGGGCGGCAGATTGCCAGACGCCAGCGCGATCATGCCGGAGACCAGCGCCCCCATATAAATTTGACCTTCGCCGCCGAGATAGAATTGACGCGCCCGAAAGACGATTGCGACTGCCAACCCTAGGAACGTCAGCGTGACGGCGTCTTGTATCCACACTGCCCATCGATTGGGACGTCCAAGTGGTCCGAGTAGAAATGCCTCGTAAGCAAGATTCGTCGCCTTGGTCATCTCGGAGAAGGTAGTACCTGCAGAAACGGGTTCAGGGCGCACATCAACGGTGTAAATGCCGTCCGCAGGCAAGGTGAAGTTCGGAATGATGGCGTCTTTGGTGCTCCGCAGTTTATCGTCGAACTGCTCGATTTGTTCTTCCGTCGCAGTAGTCGCAGAGGCAATCTCCACGCCTTGCGGATCGAGCAGTGCAACCATCAGGTCAACTTCGGAACGGCGGTTGGCAGCATAGGCAAGTACATTAACAATATCGCCTTGTTTGCCCGCGAATGTATATTTCGCTTCGGTCAACGGGTCGCGCACTTTAGGCTTGTTGAACTCGCCACCCTTTGCTGTGCCGTACTCAAGGTCAGTCTCTTGATCGGTTTCCGCTTTAGGAGCGTCAGAAACAACAGAGGCACGAAACTCGCCGCGTGTATACTTACTTGCCGCCCCAGAATTAAATGCCGCCGTTACGCCGTAACCGAGCACTAACGCAAATACTACTGTAAGCGTGACGCGCAGCGCGATCCCGCGCAACTGCACAATGAACAACCCCACGCTAACGCCAACCAGTATGTTGATTAGTACAATGTTCTGGTAATCCGGCTGCGCGGTCAATGCCTGCATCGTGGCGTCGAACGTCTCTTTGGCGAACAAGCGGTAGGTGATCGCTAACGTAACAATAACAGCAATAGCAACGGCGAAAACTATGAGCGCAAGAGAATAAGTACGCTGACGATTACGCTGCTGTCCCACTACTGTATCATTAGTATCAGCGCTATTTGTTCCTGTTGTCATCGCGCAGCCTCCAATTCTTCAGGCGTTTGCCGGACTGCGCCGAGCATGTACAAGCCAAGTTTTTCTTCAGTGAGATCGGGTGTGTTGGGCAAGATGGCGACTACTTCTCCGTTGTACATGACCATAATACGATCCGCCAGTTTCATCACCTCTTGCAGGTCGGCAGAGACAAGCAGGATCGCCAAGCCTTCAGTGCGCTTGTTTACCAATTCCTGATGGATGAACTCAATCGCGCCGATGTCCACACCGCGCGTTGGTTGCGCCGCGATCAGCAACCGCGGTGAGGAGGAAAACTCCCGCGCTACAATTACCTTCTGCATATTACCGCCAGATAGCGAACCGATCGGCTGATCGCCATTACGCGCTAGAATGCCGAACTCCTTGATCAAGTTAGCGCTGTTTTTCTGGATTTCACCGAGATCGAGAAATCCCGCCAGAGCAAATGGAGCGCGATAGTAGCGGTCAATGATTAAGTTATCAGCAATGCTGGCGTCACGGGCAATGCCGTTAGTCAATCGATCTTCTGGGATGTGGGTGACACGGGCTTCGCGCACTCGGCGCGGTCCCTGATTGAGGATCGAGGCACTATCCACCGTTGCCGTACCGGTCGTAGCGTTACGCAATCCCGTCAGCACTTCAACCAATTCTGTCTGACCATTGCCCTCGACGCCTGCTATGCCCAAAATTTCACTCTGATTCACATTAAAGGAGATGTGGTTGACGACAGGACGACCCGCTTCGTTAGCATAAGTCAGATCGCGTACTTCCAGCACGGCTTTGCCGCGCTTGACAGGTGGTTTATCAACCACCATAAACACTTCGCGCCCGACCATCATGCGCGCAAGTTCGGGAATGCTGGTCTCCTTTGTGTTCACAGTACCTACTGTCTGTGCCTGCCGCATCACCGTGACTCGATCCGAAATCTCCATCACTTCGCGCAACTTGTGGGTGATGAAAATGACAGTCTTGCCTTCACGCACCAGATTACGAATAGCAGCGAAGAGATCGTTCGTTTCTTTAGGCGTTAGCACAGCGGTAGGTTCGTCGAGGATCAATATTTCCGCGCCGCGGTAGAGCGCCTTGAGAATTTCTACGCGCTGGCGCATACCAACGGGAATCACCTCGATTTTTGCAGTAGGCTCAACGGCGAGTCCATAAGTTTCAGCGAGTTTTTTAGTATCTCGGATCGCCTGTTGACGATCTACCACCACGCCGCGCGCTGGCTCGCGTCCTAGAGCAATGTTTTCCGCGACGGTGAAAGAATCTACTAGCATGAAATTTTGATGCACCATACCGATGCCAAGATCGATGGCGCGGTGAGGATGATCAATTACGGTAGGCTGACCGCGCAGCACGATTTCGCCAGAGGTTGGCTGTTCCAAGCCGTAGAGGATTTTCATAAGCGTGGATTTGCCCGCGCCATTTTCGCCGACAATAGCGTGAATCTCGCCTTTATCGACGGATAGTGAAACATTGTTGTTGGCGCGCGTGCCGTTGGGGTAGACCTTGACGATATTGGTCGCTTGAAGAATGGGCATGGGTGGCTTTCGTCAGGTAAAGATGTCCGGCAGTTCGATTAAAAACGCATCAGCCTCTCGCCAATTTATTCAAATCCCAGCGAAAGAACTAAGAAAAATGGCGACTTCACTGCGTTAACTACAAAAACTAGAATTAGAAGCCTCCGTAGCGCATGTACTACGGAGGCTCAAGTGTTAAAGACTATTTCAAGTACTCAGCGACATCAAAGGTCATCTCTGGCATTGCAGAGCAGTCAGTAGCGACCTTCGCTGCGCTGGCTTCATCAGTGAACACCGTGCCAACCGAGATATCGCCATTGCCGACGGCTTCGGTCACAGCATCAATGAGCTTCTGGATGTTCTCAGGCGTAGCAGCCTTGTAGATGTCGTTGATGGAAAGGCTAACGCCACCTTCCTTCAAGCCGAGCGCTTCAGCCGTACCAATGGGCAACTTGCCGTCTTTGTACAGTTCGAAGGCGCGGACGAGGGAGTTATCAACGTTCTTCTGCATAGAGGTGAGGATGCGAGCAGCCTGCTCAGGATCGGTTTCCGCGATGATTGTCGCCTGATCCGAGTCAACACCGATGGCATACTTGCCCTGTTCTTCAGCCGCTTCGAAGATGCCTACGCCCGTACCGCCGGCGACCTGGAATACGATATCAGCACCCTGCTGATACATGGCAAGGGCGATTTCCTTACCCTTTGCCGGATCGTTCCAGTTACCTGCGTACTGCGTAAGGAACTTGCTGTCTTTGTTAACCAAGCAAGCACCCTGCTGATAACCAACTACGAAGTCGTTGATTACCGGGATGTCTTGACCACCCACCGCACCAATGACGGCGTCAGCGTTCATGCCATCTAAGCCACTGGTGGTCATCGCCGCCGCGTAAACGCCAGCGAGGAAGGAACCTTCGTTCTGCTTGTAGGTGATGGAGTAGACATTCTTGCACCCACCCGCGCATAGGTCAGGATTGTCATATGCAACGGAGGCATCGAAGAACATGTAAACCTTATCGGGATACTTATCAGCATTCTTCGCCAGATAATCGACCATCTGGAAAGTACCAGCGATCAGAATATCATAGTCATCAGTCGCTGCCATCGCATCTGCTAAACCGGTCTCCCAGTTTGCGGGATCAACACCTAGTTCAATAGTATTGACTTCCGCATCGTACTCGTCAGCAATCTTATCGACACCGCGCTGACCAGAGTCAAAGAATGATTTGTCGCCGAGCACGCCGTTGACCACGTAGGTGATGCGAACAGCATCCTGAGCGTGCACTGGATTTAGTGCTAACCCACCAGCGAATACTAAGCTACAGATAACAAGTAGTGTGAGGAGTTTTATACGACGCATAATTTTTCGCTCCTAATGAGTGATGATCTTGATCGGGAGGAGACGATAGGTAATTTCGTCGGGGTAAAGACTAACTTAACAGTTGTGGGGTGTCAACAAGATCAAAAAGATGTTTTATACGAATTCTAGATGAGAAAATCATAGATCGCGCAATTTAGGTTGTAAATTTAGCTTTTCCAGACTAATTTCCCGCCGCTAATAGGTGTCGCACGCTTGTTTTCATAAAGATAGACTAACGCTGCCTGAATCGTGGCACGGGCAAGGTAATAACCTACCGCAGTCGCTAAAGGATCACCAAGCTGTGCCGCTGCTCGTTGTGTGATTTGCGCTTCATCGAGTGGTTCAACAGCGATCAGAGATTCGACAGTAGCAATAACGGTTTCAAGGGCGGCAATGTTGGCTTGAAGTGCCTCTTGCGCTTGTCCTGCCGCAACGTGTGTGCCGTGTCCGGGGGCAAGGATGAAGCCTTGAACTACCAGTGAGTCGAGCAGGCGTAACGTATCGAGTGCTTGCCCAATATGCGCGGTATAAGGAATCGGATATTTCTTGAGCGTGGCAGACGGTAGAAAGGCATCCCCGGTGAACAGCACATCACCATGACGCACGCCGATCTGCGCAGGGGCATGTCCGGGCAGTGGAAGAATGTCAACAGTAATCCCCGAGATTTCGATTTCTCCATTACCTAGTTCACGATCGATGTTAGTGGCGGGTGCAAGCGTAAATTTGCCCTGTAACTGATCAAAAGGGATTGCACCACCAAATAACATAAATCCTTCGAGCGAAGAATGGTGGGCGTATACTCCTTCGTAGGGCGTGGCGTAAACGCTAAAAGGAGGCAGGTTGCGATGCAGATAAGATGTACCGCCGAAGTGATCAGCGTGACCATGTGTCAAAATGATTGCCGCAAGCTCAACTTTCAGGTAATTGAGCGCACGCTTGATTTGCCGTCCCGCATCGTCATCCAAACCCGCGTCAATTAGCACCGCTCGACCTTCGTGCAGGATCAAGCCGCAATTAGCGCCCGATTGCAAATGATAGATATCGTCATTCAGTTGAACGATGTCGTATGCCAAAATCGCTTAACCTGCGTTATTTGCCACTGCCGGGTCCACCACCGATAACATTGGGGCCGCCGATACTGCCAACGCGAATCCAAGGTGCACCGCTGGCAACCAGTCCAACGCCGTTATACGCCGCATATGCCGAGGCGCCCAAGCCGAGCAGCAGCAATACCGTGACAACCGCAATAATTAACATCCTCATCTTTCTATTTGCTCCTTACGCTTCTTCGAGAATACTGCTCACGAAACCGAATAAATCAACGCCAGAGGCGATCAGCACAGCAACGATGATGACGATAATCAGGATGACGATGATTGGTCCCCAGCCGACTTTCATCGCACCAGAAAGGAACAGCGCCCCGCCAATCACCAGTGTAATCACGCTATAGACGATGAACCATCCGGGGAACATACGATCTTTGTAGGCGGCGACTTGTAACTGCATGGTCGGATAACTAGTAGGTACTACGGTTGTCGTATCTCCAGCTTCGGGTTGGCTATAGCCGATCTCCAGTTCGTGTGTACCTGTCTGGAATGGGACGAAAGTATCTTCACCGTAGTAGCCTTTTTCTGTCCATGGTCCATCTTCATCGCTACCTGTCTCATGCCAGAAGTCCAGATCGAACAGGAACGCCTCCGATTCATCGGGAGAGATCATGCTGACTTCAACATCGTAACTGGAGTTGGCAGCAATATCGTTCTTGAGCCAGACGCGCACTTGCATTGGGCGACCTGCGGCGGCGATCTCAAGGGGTATTTGCACCACCTGAGCATCATTAGTGATCCATAAATCTTGTGACAAGGCTAAGGTACCGGACCCGTTAGCAACAGCGGCAAGGATTATGCTGATGATGCCAAACACAATACAGATCAAGCCCAATGTGCCGCGCAGTTTTTGCCCACTGACCTGTTTGCGGACACGTTCAGCCCACGCCATATCACCAAAGGTCTGCGCGACAGTGGCTTCGTCAATAGGGGTGCCTTCGTATACTTCCAGTTCTTCCGGTGTGAACTGGATACTATATTTTTTGCCGTCTCCAGCGCCCTCGATCATCGTTAGCTTTTCGCCAGCCGTAGCGCGCCACGTCAACTCCCCTTCAGCGCCGAGGATTTTGGCGGGATAGCGTTCTCGCACACGCGCTTTTTTACCGCTGCCTACCGGTATTTCTCGATCGCTCAGGGGATTGAAGGCTTCCTTAAGTCGTAATTTCTTAAAGATGACGAAGCCTTCTTCATTGTCATAGCTGAACCACGTCATGCGCCCATCTGAGCTGGCGGCTAACCATTCCGTCCATTTCCAGCGCTCATCTTGCTCATCTTCCTCTGGATCGGGGTCCCAACCTTCATAAAGTACGCGTCCTAGCACGAAGTAATCTACACCGTCCAGACGCGCTTTACTGCCGAGTGCAACCTTGATCGGCGGCGGCGGCAACTTCGCGCCGTGTCCAAGGATTTCGGCTGTTTCCGTACCAATGCCGACATAACTGTTGCAGCGCGGGCACACCAGAGTTTGAGAGGTGGGATTGCGCAAATCTAGCGGCGATCCGCAGTTAGGGCAGGCAAGCTGCTTAAGCACTGGTAGCGAAGCAGCACTACCAGATACTGATGAGGCAACCGTTTGAGATTGGGACGTAGGCAGTGGTTGTACCATTGAGTGTTACCCTACGGTGAAATCCTGTGGTTCTAATTCGTCACCAACGGAAAGTTCGATCTCGTCTTCCCAATAGTTGACGCTAGCAGCAAGCCCATCGGCTGCTCCTTGAATGTAGCCGAAATCACCCTTGAGCGGCAGTACAGAGGAGAATTGCCCTTCACTGCCGATCATGCGGGCACGACGTTTCTCAGTTATGAATACCGATCTATTGTTGATGTTAATCTTGCTGCCGACGCGAACCTGATCATAAGCGGGAATCTCACTCTTGACGCGCTCTCGCTTATAAAGTGTCCAATAGCCTTCGTCTTCTTCTAGCCAATCAGGAGGAGCACCGTCATCCCACGCCACTTGCCATTCTTCCCAGAAGCCGTCGTCATACGAATAGCGAACACGTCCTAAGACGCGGAATCCACGCCCGCGAACCGCGCCGCGCATTCCGACACTAAGTCGACTAGGATAATCAGCAAGACTGGCAGATTTACCAGTTGGATCGAGGTTGTCGCTGCCACGAACAAGGTAGCTGCTGCCGCAGAATTTGCAGGTGACAGTACGGATAAACTGATTATCGATCTCGATAGGTCCGCCGCAGTTGGCGCATGTAAGCTGCTGCATAGGCGCTATTCCAATCCTTTTTGTTGCGTAATCAGCTTAAAACATCCAGATGATAACACAGGTACAGTAGGCAATAGCCCCATAGTTAGGGAGTTGGAATGAACGAACCCCGCACTGCTTTTCTTTGCAGTACGGGGTTCGTTAGTTAGTTTTAGGTGAGATTGTTGGTCTACGTTGCTTTTATCCCGCCACTATTAAGCAGCGGGATGAGTCTTATGGGCACGATCCTCCCTCGGGACCGCACTGAGTCACAGGTGTTTTTGTAAACGTTGGTGTGCGCGTTGCGGAAGGCACCGGGGTGTTCGACGGCAACTGCGTGGGCGACAACGTGATCGTTGGTGTATTGGTCCTACTCGGTGTGAACGATGGCGTGAACGTCGCCGTTGCCGTGCGAGTCGCTGTTGCCGTCGGTGTGCGAGAAGGCGTGAAGGTAGCCGTCGGTGTAGAGGTCGCTGTACGCGTCGGCGTATTTGTGCCTGTTGATGTACGCGTGGGCGTGCTTGATGCCGTGTACGTACGTGTCGGCGTAAACGTCTGCGATGGCGTGTACGTCGCTGTGCGCGTCGGCGTATTGGACGGCGTGTACGTCGCTGTTCGTGTAGGCGTTGCCGTACGCGTTGGTGTGTTCGTCGGCGTATTGGACGGCGTGTACGTACGCGATGGCGTGTACGTCTGCGACGGCGTGTACGTACGCGATGGCGTGTACGTCTGTGTCGGCGTGAACGTTGCCGTGCGCGTAAACGTCGGCGTCGGCGTGAACGTATTCGTCGGCGTATTGGACGGCGTGTAAGTGCGCGATGGCGTGTAGGTGCGCGATGGCGTTTGTGTCACCGTGCTCGTACCCGTCGTCGTCGCCGTATTCGTCGCCGTGCGCGATGGCGTTTGCGTGCGCGTTGGCGTGCTGGTCCGCGTTGCTGTTTGAGTAGACGTTGATGTTGCCGTACTCGTGAACGTGGCGGATGCTGTGAACGTCGGTGATGGCGTATACGTCGAGGTCGCCAGCGGCAGCGGCGTCGGCTGCGGAGTCGTCACAGCACGGCAGGTCGAACTATTATTGAGTTCGATGTACGAGCCATTAAAGTCCGACTGATGAGCCAGATAACCATACTGTGCCGGGAAGCTGTTGACGATACCCGTGAAGTCAAACCAGACATAGACGCTGGAGTTGCCATTCACGAGAGCTGGAACTGCCGAGCCATGAGTAGAGGTGTACGTCGCCGGATATGGTCCACCTGCTGGTCCTTCGCCCGACGGGTTGTAGAACATTTGAACACCTGACGGATCGCCAGCATAACTGCCTCCAGCGCTTGCTCTTTGCAGCGCCAAGCCGTCATCCAGATAGCGCTTCCAGTTCAGCGAGAACGCCGTGATGCTCACTGGCTGCGCGCTGAGATTGGTGAAGCGGAACTGAAGCACGGCATCATCGAGGAAGCTTATCCACTCATAGCTAAACAGTGCAGGGCAGTCAAGCGTCGGAGAAGATGTCGCTGACGGTGATGGCGATGGCGGTTGTACGCCAGTCATTGGAACCTGACAGTCTGCGGTAGTACCATCAGAATTGACGAAGCTGATGGTTAACACCGTACCCGCAAAGTCATTTATCGTTCGCATCTGGTACAGCGTAGAGGCAGTATTGTTCATCAAGACATGCCAATTAGCTGTGGAATTGGCAGCAACGATTGTACGTCCATTGTCTGTGACCCAGCCTGCAGAGCCTTCATTCACATTCAATGTGCCACCGGTTGCTTGTGCACTTGATCCGATTGTCCAGTGACGTAAGCCGCTGATTCCGCCGAGCACCATTTCCGATGGGAACATGGCACCATCGCCTACCCAGTTCAGCGAAACAGCCGATAAGCGACCTGCAAGCGGATTAGCATTGCTAAAGGTGACATTCAGGTAATCGGGATCACTCGGCGTGATCGATGCACTAACGAATGTCACTAAGGCACAGTTTGCCGTAATCACTTCCGTTGCTGTTGAGGTGGGGGTAGATGAAGCGTCTATCGTCGCTGTTGCCGTATTGCTTGCCACTGCGGTAGCAGTCGGCTGCAACAAGCCACCACCGCCGCCAGGGTCCTGGATGGGCGGCTGGAAGACGCGGGTAGAACGGAAAGTTTCGTTGATCATAGTACGGCGCGCCTGCAACTGCACGTAGGCTGGCGCATAACCGTCCTGCTGAATCTGCCCACGACTCAGACCAAACGCGGGCGTCAACAGTGGATGATTGAAATAGACAATGACTTCAACATAGTCACCGGGACCACCAGCGTCGTACTGGTTGATGCGCTTCTCGCCACCAGCACTATTCATGTCACCGATACTGGCATAACCGCCGAAACTATCCGTGTCCGTATATTCACTGACCTGACAGGTGCGGATATTGCCTGCTGCCCAACCGGAGTCGAAGCGATTATTCCACATCGCCAGATCGGCTAGATATTTAGGATCGCTGGCTCCTAAGGGATACTTGATGGTATCACCCGGATTTGGTTCAACAGGTCGCCAGTAATAACGCGATATGGAGCCATCCAGCGTCTTGGGTTTATTGTCTGCAGTCTTGCCAAAGGCAGGGCGCGAACTACATACATAGACATGGAACCAACCGGGGTCCAGCGAGTAATCTTGCGGATTACCTATCGGATCGGCGCTGGCGTACGGCAGTTCGGTGTTAACGCCTAAGCCGGGGACATCCATACCGTGAAAGAACTGCAAGCCCGCCGCGCCAATCCTGGCTTCGTTGTTGATCGAAGTCAGGCGCAGCATATCCTGCCGCAGCCAGAGATGCTCATCAAGGGAAGGATCGCAGTCGATGCCATTCCAGTGAGAAGCAAACGCCCAGTCGCGACCAGAGGTTGCAGTAGACGCATCGGCAGGAGCCGCAAAGCGCCGCCAAGTATCTGTCTTCTGGTTTGCTGTACCGTTACCGTCGCCGTCAGCATTCCATGTAGAATAATCTACATCAGGACCACCAGTACCGAGGACGTCATTAGCATCGCAGGGAACACCGTCGCCACGATACGCCCAGTCGTAGTCTGTACCAGCGATAGTAGCTGGAAGGTTGGGCGTCCAATCTGCTATGTCGTGCGTGCTACCTGTTTGGCGGCTCGCCTTAACATCAGCATCGTATTGTTCGCGGGTCTGGAAGATCGTTTGATCGTAGCGACCCGTGACCGCATAGCGAGCTGCCGCGCGCGCTGCATTCTGGATCGTTACCCAAGCCTGAAAGATACGTCCGAACTCGATGATGCCGAACAGCAGTAGTAGCAGGATCGGCAGCGTGAGCGCAAACTCCACCAGCGTCTGCCCGCGTCGGCGGCGTGGGAGCCGCGCTGGCGCTGGCGATGGCGATGGCATGGGTGGCGCTGAAGTGTGTTGAGGCACTCGCCGTTTTAGTTCTGCCATAAGTTCAACGAACTCCCCCAAAAAATCCGGGATCGGATGGTTAACCTCACCTCTAGCCTCTCTACTCGGCAGTGGAGATTGGCTAGAGGGAGCGATAGCTTGTTACTGGATAGTTACCGTGCCAAGCGCGTGAACAAACGTCCAGCGATTTCGGTAAATGCGCGGTTCACTTTACTGATGTCGTTAGCGAACCAGTATTGACCGCAGTCTTCACGAGCAATCTTCTCGTAGTCGTTGGTGACGGTACCGTCTGGATATACGGTACGGAAACCACCTGCTAGCGCATATTCGTTGTAGTCGAATTCGCTGCAGGGGTCTTGCTCAGGATTCATCCACGAACTACCAGAATAGATACTGTAGATGCTGTTACCAGACATGTAGTGTGCATACGGATACCCACTCTTGGTGTACAGCACCCCTTGCCCCATACCATAGGCATACATCGTGCCAGTGGTGGCGTCTTGCTGACCGCGGAAGTAGCGATACCACTCTTGTAAGTTGTTATCGATGCGTCCGTTATCGCCAGCGTCAGAGATGTAGCGCATCAGCTTGACGCCGAGGATATACTGACCCAACGCTCTTTCATTACCATCAGGCTTCTTCTTGGAGAAGAAGATGGTGAACATAGCGATAGAGTCACCCGGCACCGTATCCGTATAACTGATTAGACCTGCCCAGTCTGCCTGATCGCGGGCGTAATCGTCAGCGTCGTATTGCGGACTGCAATAAGAAGCACCGGACCCGTAGTCAGGAATAACATCGCCCTGAATGGGTGTAGACAAATCAGGAACGTACTTGTTGTAGTAAGCATTGATATAACCCTGAGCATTCGAGCAGAAATGCCGGGAGTCAGGATCATTATCGGAGCAGACAGGATTTGCCGGGAACGTACCCGATTCCTGCTGGAAGACATTCCATGCTGGTGCCTCATCTACACCAGCGAAACTTGTCCACGGCGTACCAGCAATGACATAGCCATAGGGGTTGCTAGGTGTAACCTGTGCATTCCCACCATAGAAGCATTCTGCTTTCACCTTGACCGGATCAAGATTCAAGCCATCAGGTGTGGTGGCAGCAGAATTGCAGAAGGTCGCCCATGGGCAGAAGCCATAGCTATAACGCTCAGTCGCTCCAGTAGTATCACGGTACCACGCCGAGCATAGTTCAGGGCGTGAACCATACTTGAAGCAGCGTTCCACTGTCTCATTCACGCTTGTTACTGGATCGTCTGGTCCGAACAGTGCTTCTGCACCCGGATCATTGGGAACGCACGAGTAGTCCGTGGAGGTAGGCGGTGTTTCGTTGAATATATTTGTGCAGTATTTATCCAACTCACCCGGAATGCTAGCATAGGTGTTTGGACGCCATGTGTCAGGCACTTCCAACCAGTCACGATAGAGTTCGCCATCGGGGCGACCAACCATCGTACCGAGGGTAGTAGGAGCATCGCCTGTGCGTGGCAGCGAAGGTGTACGGTTGGCTTCACCGTCGCTCAAGAGCACCATCACCCATACTGCGTCGCGGCGTCCATAGATCGAGAACATACTACGCGACATGTAGATGCCGCCGCCTGTGTTGGTATCCGGGCACTGCGCCACCGACCAGTAGGTAAACACGCGGGCGGGGTTATTCTCACCCTGCCATGCACGGCAGCCAATCTGCCAGCCAGCCGAAGCGGTAATACCCGGATTAGTGGGTGGATCCCAGTTATAAACGATGCCTACGCGGAAGTTTAGCGTGCGTACTGCATCATCTTTGTCGTAGATGAAGGGGTCTGGTGAGTTGACGTAGGCATTAGCGTCGTAAGTAGGATAGACGACCTGCGGATTGCCATAGAAGGTGATCAGCATCAAACGGTCGCCACGCACGAAGTCCAACCGCTTGATAAAGCGTCTGGCAGCATCGCGCACTTGCTTGAAGGGCTGGCAGATCAGATCGCTGAAGTTGCCATCTCCATTTGCCATAGCCCGCATGTCATTGGTATCGTAGCTGCGTAAGACTTCCGCCGCCGACCCCGTATAGGTGCCATTGGCGCGATAGTAGGTCCCGTTTACCGCGATCTCGGACTCGACCATGTTGCCATTGTCATAGACGTAATAGTCCGGGTTCACCTTCGCATTGAATGCAAGCTCAGTCTGATTTTTAGCATCGCCATCTGCCGGAGTCCCAGCAGGGTAAGCGGCAATGTCCGTGCCACTAAAGTATGATGGGTCTGTGGGATTGGACTGTATGGTAGGATCATTGCAGCAACCGCCCCAACCGTAATTGGCAGCACTGGTGCCGGATATCGAGTCTGGCAAGCCAACATTGGGCAATTCGCCGCGCAGTACACTATCTTTCAAGTAATTGAGTTCAGCGATGCATTCAGTGCGGATCGACTTGACGTTGGGATAGGGCTGAACACTTGTCCAATTGGTGAGGCTAGGAGTAGGCGCTGATTCCAACCCCAAACCATAGACCGTTGGTCCACCTGTCGCAGTGATGCCGTCGGGGCTTGGCTCACCGAGCATAGGATCGGCGGTCAGCGGTTTGAAGTCCTGTAGGCGGGCAAAATTGGTATTGTTTATTAGGTTGTTGTAAGCGTCAGTAGGACTTGTACCTGCGGGAGGGCTACTGACAGTATAGCGCGGTGCTGGGCGCGCATAGACACCCGTCTTGCACCCATCCCCTTGCAAGCAGTACTTGGCTTCTTCTGATTGAGTATCTTCGGACATGGACGGCGAGATGTCGATCACCAGCGCCACATCCAACACCGCCGTCTGCGATACTGATGCTGCAACAAGCACCACATTGCGCCAACCCAAAATCCCCAAGAATGCCGTAGGAGATGACATTTGTGCTGAAACGCGCACTAACTTCTGCGGATCGAGCTTGCAGAGTTCTGATTTGGGACGATCAGGATGGGCGGTGAAAAGGCGACTTTTACCCAGAATGATGTCAATGTTAGGTTGAAATGAGTCTGCTGGTGACGTTGTGCCATCAGGATTTAGTTTGACGGCATCCGGATCCGGGCTGCTTGGATAGTCCGGTAGATTGCCAAAGTCAGCAATATAATCCATTTTGTAGTTGTGGATGTCGGTTTCGCAGGTTTCCACCAGCACTGTATCGGGATCGACGCCACCCTGAAGCTGGACGAATTGGCGAGCCACATTGTTCAGCTTGGCGAAATCTACGCCTGTACGCACCTGTCCGGCTACGGCGATGGAAGCAGAGTCTACTGCGCGTCGCAGCGAGTTATAGCGCACGAACAGCAGCGCCACATCGGTAGCGATACCGACGAAGGCGATGAGCGCAACCATCGCAAAGGCAACTAGAATGATCGACTGACCGCTGCGGCTGCGTCTGGTTGCCCAGCGGAGCGCAGAAGCGAAGGCGGAGCGTCGTTCAGGTATGCTTCCTTGCATCTGGGTTCCTTTCCTCACTCACTTACTTTCAACACATTCTCAATTACAGATGTCTAGCACGCACATTGCTGTACGAAAGCTAAATGTCAGGGCGTCGCCGTCGGCTCGATTGAGGTGACGGGGAACATGCTGTACACGTACAGGATAGGATCGTTCTCCGCTAGGTTATCACCGCGCCAGAAAACGCCACGCAGATCGTTCCAGATACGCCCCAAGAAGAACGGATGATACTGCCACTGCATTTCCACCAGCACGATGCCGCCATTGCTGAACTTCTCCTGCAACAGCGCCTTCTTGGTGGCTAAGTCATAGTTGAGCTTCTGCTCAATCGCCTGCACCGTCCACTTAGAACCATAGCAGCCTGCATTATCTTCATTGCGCATCTTGCCGGTGAAAGCATAACCGCGCACACCTTGCTGCTGTCCATCGGTCAAGACGTACTTGGCAGGTTCCATCAAATTACCGTTTAGATCAGTCTCTGCTAATTCGTTGCGTTGTCGCGGTGTAGAGTTAGTGACATCTTCTTCATAAGGCACAGGCAAATAACCGGGAACGAAGTTATGGGTGCGCACCTTTAGCAGATTGGAGGTACGCAGATAGTCAAACGGATCGCGCTCATCATTGAGTGATGCATCACTGTTAGCGCGGCAAAAGCGATTTTCGAGGGGCCAGCGACCAGTTACGGTCACCCAATACGCATTTTGTGAGTTGGTAGTTCGCAGCGCGATACGACCCGGCGCGATCACTGAATCATCGTAACCTGTCGCTGCCAGATCACCGCTATAGTTCATCATGGCATAGGAGATCGCCGACACCACAATATCATCTTTACCAGTCGGCGTATCGTCAAACACCATTGGCTCCATGATCGAGATGGCGTAGCAGGCGATGCCATCGAAGAAGCCGAACTCGCCGGAAATCGGCTCGAAGCCAGGAATATAACCCGGCAACCCACCGAACTGAGTATTACGCCCTTTACCAGCGCCAGTACGATCAGGAGACGCTACCGTGCCTAAGGTCAAGGCGTAGGTATTGTTGGTGATATCGCAGTCAAGTCGCTCACCCATACGTGCTGGGGATACGCCGTCATCGGCATTCCACGTACGCGGATCAAGCGTTACGGCACGGCGGGAGGCTTCGCGCACCACGTCCAGCAGTGTCAGCACATTGTTAGCGAGGAAGCCGATCTCAGCCACACCAAGGATCATTAAGATCAAAATCGGGAAGGTAAAAGCCATCTCTACGAGACTTTGCCCTTTCATTCCAGTTGGTTGACCGTCTAGTACGGCGACCACTTTGCGGAGGGTCAGGCGCATATCGTCTACTCCCCACTCATCCGATGCTTATGCGATCTCATGCATCATTACTTCTTAACAAGGTAACGAAAAACACGGGTGAAAGTCCTCACCCGATGGCAACATGATAACATAGGGAGTGTGGAGTGTCTGTCTTAAAGATGTAAGGATTTGTAGTCGAATCTCGCGTACAATCAGAGTAATGTTAGTTTGTGATGAGGTCGTTATAACCGACTTTGCTTGGAGGCAATACACACGGCTTGTGTGTTGGAGTAGATGAAGACGGATTCGGCGAAGTAAGAGTTCTCAAGTAGTGGATTGGCGCAGCCATGGATCTGAGTGAAATTGATTATCGCGTGTGGGTTGGTGTAGCGATCTTCGTTGGCGTAGTAGCCACCATTGTGTTGCTAAGGCGACGCGCTCAACGTCGGCGACGTGCTGTTAGCAGCAATACAGATGCCGCTGGTGCAGTAACACTGCGGATGCATATGAATCGATCCAACCGTCATCCAAGCGCAGAGCCACTGCCCGATCCTCCATGGTATACGGGAACCCCTAGCTTTCCGGCACAGCGTCCATCACAATCTGTTCATGCGCCGCCGGCTCGCTCCGTTCCAACATCTACTGCTATCCCTCCGCTTGTTACGGCTGGACCTAAAGAAGAAACTCGCCCGATGCGTAGTATTGACATCGACGAATCGGCTGAAACTGCACATACTGACTATGGAAGTTATCAGTACGAGAATTTGTTTCCGCCTGCCAATACAGAAGACGAGGAAAAGCCGCCGGAGTAGCCGATCTGCCCTACTTGGAATCGAGACGAATTGGTACTCCGGCGCGAAGTGGATTGCATTAACCGTTAGTGCGCTGTGGAAGACGCGGAGCGAGCCAGTTGATGAATGATTCATCCGAGCGGGTTTGCATGTATAAGCGTCCCGGGCCGGTTAGCTTTACGGTCAAGCCTTCACCACTGAGGAATGTAGACTTCCAACCGCCGACCTTCTGCACTTGAAACTGCATTGAGGAATCGAAGCCAACGATGTGCCCCGTATCGACGATGTAGGATTGTCCCGCTGGAATGTCGCGCACTTCTAACGCGCCATAAGCACCCATCAATACTTGACCAGTGCCAGACACGCGGAGCAGTAACAAACTGCCGCTGCCGAAGAAGCCTTTCGCGCCACCCCAACTGGTATCCACTTTCAGGTTGGTCTCACCAGCGATGAAGGCGCCACTTTGCATCAGGAAGTCCTGACCAGCCGACACGTTGATCACTGCCATATCGCCGGGCAGTGCGGGAGCCATTGTCACCTCACCACCTTGTGCCGGTGCCGTATAGACATTCTGGAAGAAACTCTCGCCGCCGACCATACGTTTTAAGCCGCCGAATAGCCCACCTTCTGACTTGGTTTCAATAGTTACACCGTCGCTCATGCTAACCATAGCACCGGACTCAACGCGGATTGGTTCGTTGCCAGCGAGGTGAGCAATTGCCAAGGCATACGAAGGTTGATGTTTAATCTCGAATTTCATGGGGACGACTCCTTCTATAGATAAATCTGCGCTATCTACCTATATGCATTGTATAACGAGGTGGACAGTAAGCCGTCGTACAGATGCGTTAAAATGATCCCCTTCAAATGGAGGAGATGGGATGCGATCTGGTCCGATTTTGCTGCCCAGAGAGGAAGACAGCGGCCGTGCGCCGTACCGCCGCGTATGGCGCACGGCTACGCTGGAAGCTATCTTGATGTTAGCGGCTACTGGCGCTGTACTGCTGGTGACGCGCCTATTGAATTTCGCGCCTAGCCCTAATCAGCGACGGGTGTTCGGTTTTGCCTTTGCGCTGCTGCCGCTGGTGCTTTGGCTCGGAATTACCTATGTGCAGGAACGGCGGGCACTAAATACGCGCAGAGGACTGCTGACAGTAATCCTGTTGAGTGCGTTGGGAGCGAACGCGGTAGGCATCCCGTTGGTGGAACGCTTGTTTATGCCCGAAGCGTGGCTGGCAAATGCCAGTGGTGGTACACGCATCCTCGGCTATATGTTGACGATCAGCGTGACACAGGAGTTCATCAAATATGCGGCGGTGCGCTATACGGTGTTCGCGGGCGGAATCCGCAGCCGCATCGACGGGATCGCTTATGCGTTGGCGGCGGGATTGGGCTACGCACTGGTGCTGAACGTCAACTATGTATTGAATGAGTCAGCATCACTGCAAGCACTGGCGCTGCGCATTACCGAGTTCACGTTATCGCAAGCGGCGGTCAGCACGATTATGGGTTATGTGCTGGCAGAGGTGCGCTTGAACCACTTGAGTGGCATTGCACTGCCAGTTGGCTTGGTGATCGCCTCACTGATCAACGCGCTATCGATCACTGTGCGGGCTGGTCTGGTGATCGGCGCGGTGACGCCGACTTCTAGCGCCAGTAATCCGCCGCAAGGGTTGGGCATGGCGATCTTCCTTGTGGTGGTGCTGTTCGGCGGCTTGAGCTTCGTGATCAACAATGCCGATGAGCGCGAGTTACTGAGGTTGAGGGAGAGGTAGAAAACGCCCCTGAAGTTCGCAGGGAATACAGGGCGGTTTCAAGCAATTAGTTTGCGCGATGTCGGATGGTGTTGGAGGATGGTTAGAGAGCAGCGTTAAGTTGGATCGGTGGAGCCTGAGGCTAAAGCCAACAGGCTTAATGTGAACAGCGGCTGGTGTTGTTTCTTGGCGTGCTCCTACGTTAGCGATCCTGCTATTTACCCAACAACGAAGTTGCCAGCACGATCTCAGGATCAGGTTACAATGAAGTGTGGTATCCCCATCCACTACATCTCCATTTGAGGCAGATAGTCCGTTATGTCTGATTACAATGTGTTTATCTCCTATTCGCGCCATGATGATGAGGCGAAATTCGTCAGCCAGATCAAGAGTGCGCTGGAAGCCGTCTCTCTTGAGGTGTGGATGGATACCGTTGCCATGCGAACCAGCCAAGAATGGTGGAAGCAAATCTGCGACAACATCGAACGCTCGGACAATTTTCTGCTGATCATCAGCGAGAATTCACTCGGATCGGAGTGGTGCCAGAAGGAGATCGAACACGCACTCAAGTTCGGCAAGCGGATTATCCCGTTCCAGTACACACAGATCGATGAGCGACGAGTGAAGGGCAGTTGGGTCGATCAGTCGTGGGAGCAGATCGCACGGGCGAACTGGAAACCGTTGAGCGACGTGCAGTGGATCAAACAGTATCTAGAGACAGGTAACTTCGATGCTACGATGGCGCGGCTGATCGAGGATGCGCGCACCGATCTGGCGTATGTGCAGGCTCATACACAGCTTTTGTTGCAGGCACAAGCATGGGCGAGGGCGGGCAGGAGTCCGGGATCACTGATCAGAGGCGATACGCTGGCAGCAGTGGAGAAATGGCTGGCGGCGTGGGACGCACTACTCACTAACGAGAAAACACAGCCACAACCTACCGATGAGCAGCGGTCATTTTTAGCAGCGTGCCGTGTTGCAGAAGATGAGACGAAGCGGCTGGCTGATGAGCAGGAACGCCGCACCCGCGATCTGGTGACGCAGACGGAGGCGCTCTCCGCGCAGACGAAACTTGCGGCGGTTGAGAACGAACGGTTAGCGCGGCGCACAGCGCGATTCCGGCTAACGGCGTTGATCGCAGCGATTGTTGGTGTGGCGGCGATTGTAGCGGCAATATTCGGGTTCAGAGAGCAACAGGCGGCAGCAGCACGGGCTGATCAAGCTAATTTGCAGGTAGCGTATGCGATCAGCACTTTAACCGAGATTCCAGCGACACTGACTCAGGTAGCTGATCAGGCGAATGAGCAGATTGGTAACGCACAGGCTACGGTAGCGGGTGTGGGTACATCGGTTGCTGAGACGCTGACGCCGATCCCGCCGACACTGACCAAAGTGGCGGGAGATGTGTTAGCGGCGGAGGGGCGAGTTGAGTCGCTGCGGTTGGCGGCACTGGCGAATGATGAATTAGTCACTGGGATAGGGGACATAGAGAGCATTGCCTTGGCTGGAGTTCGCGCCTTGAAAGCTGGCTACTCGCCGCAAGCCGATAGAGTGTTGGTCGAAGCGATGGACAATTATCATACGCTGCGGGTGATTAGTGGACATGCTGCGCCAATTTATAGTGTTGCTTATAGTCCTGACGGGCGCACCATTCTGACAGGTGCGTATGGAGCTAACACTGCGAAGTTATGGGACGCCGCAACGGGCGCGGAATTGCACACCTTCAGCGGTCATACAGATGCCGTTAGTAGTGTTGCATTTAGCCCCGATGGACGATTCATCCTTACGGGATCGTGGGATAAAACGGCGAAACTTTGGGAGATCAGCAGCGGCAGGGAATTGCACACCTTTAGTGATCATACAAGCGCCATTGGCGGTGTAGTGTTCAGTCCGAGTGGGCAGATGATAGCACTCGCTTCATTCGATACTAATGCAACACTGTGGAGTGTTGAAACTGGAGAATTACTGCGGACATTCAGAGGACATACTGACGCTCTCTACGACATTGCATTCAGTCCGGATGAGCACAATGTGCTGACTGCCTCCGTAGATGATTCTGCTAAACTGTGGGATATTGTCACTGGTGACGAATTACGCAGCTTCGAGGGGCATCAAGGTAATGTCAATAGTGTTGGATTCAGCCCTGATGGACGCACGATATTAACTGGTTCTGGAGATGGAACAGCGAAGATATGGGATACTGCCTCCGGCAAGGAATTACGCTCTTTTGGCACGAACGACAAATCAGTGAGCAGTGTGGCTTTTAGTCCTGATGGGCAGACGATACTAATGGCTTCTAGCACCATAGCGACGTTGTGGAACGTAGACAGTGGCAAGCAACGACGCACGTTTAGTGGTCATCTTTCTTTCATCTATGCCGCTGTATTTAGTCCAGACGGGCGTAAGGTACTGACGGGTTCAGCCGATAACACCGCGAGGATATGGGATGCAGTTGACGAGGTTGCGCCGGATTCGCTATGGAAAGCTGAGTTCAGCGTCTTCACCTATAGTGCTGACCGAAGAACCATACTGACAAACTCGGCAAATAACACGGCAACCCTATGGGATGCTGCTAGTGGGAAAGCTTTACTCACTCTAAGAGGTCATACGAAGTCCGTAAGGGTGGTGGCTATTAGCCCCGATGGGGAGCTGTTACTGACTGGCTCGGAAGACCAAACAGCGAAGTTATGGAACGCTGCTAGTGGCGAGTTGTTATACGACCTTGTTGGACATACAGATCGTATATCTACAGCAGCTTTCAGCCCAGATGGGCGCAAAGTGCTGACGAGCGCCTTTAATGAAACTACAAAAATCTGGGACACTGCTAGTGGTAAAGAGCTAGAGAGCAGCAGGGATATACCCTTTCGCAATGCCCAATTCAGTCCAGATGGACGTTATATTCTGGCATGTATAGATAGTGTAACTATATTATGGGATGCCGATACCTACAAAGAAGTACGTGTTTTTAGTGGTCACACCGCGGCGATCAATGGAGCCATCTTTAGTCCAGACAGCCGCCTCTTGCTAACTAGTTCTAGCGATGGCACGGCACGGATATGGAATGTGGATACAGGGGAACCGTTACACATTTTAAGCGGACACACTGATGAGGTGTACACCGTGCTGTTTAGCCCCGACGGACATACGGCGCTTACTAATTCCTTTGATAATACGGTACGGCTATGGGATGTGGCGGGTGGGCAGTTGCTGCATGTTTTAGACGGACATAACGGCACTATCTATGGCGTAGCGTTTAGTTCCGACGGGGACACTGTCCTTACTGGTTCAGCAGACGCAACTGCGATTATCTGGGATGCGGTGTCCGGGCAACCAATGCGTGTTCTGTCCGGTCACAAAGATGCAGTATTCAACGTTGCGTTCACACAGGATGACTATCACGTACTCACAAGTTCGACTGATGGCACGACACGGTTATGGGACATTGATTATCGAGCCTTCATTACCCATGCCTGTGCTCGACTCGTTCGTGAGTTAACATCTGACGAACGCGCGAGGTTCCAGCTTGCCGATCATGAGCCAACTTGCCCGCAATTTGCAGCATCGGGCTATTCCACGTTAGTGCCTTACCGAACCGAATAACTTCCGAGCCTCTTAGTTTTCTTGGATATGACTTACTGATGACTCAACGCCGACGTGAACCGGAAACAATAGAACTGGGCTTTAACCAGCAGTGGGGCAGCTATCTGACCATGATCGCGGCGGTGGTGATGCTGGCGGGTGGGGTGTGGCTGCGCAACAATGCGATCACTGCAACGCTGCCGTATGAAGTGCCGGAAGTCGGCATCGCGGTGCGTTATCCGGCGCGGTGGCTGCTCGATACCACCACAACGGGCGTGATCCTGCGGGTACAGGATGCGGAGGCGATCCCGTTCAAGACCTCGATTCAGGTATCGGTTGCACCTGTTGGAGCGTCCGCAAGCGCGGAGGAAGTGCTGCGCGATCTAACGATCAATCGGGCGAACCAAAATTCGACCTATCGAGCGTTGGGCATTGAGTCGATCCAGTTGCGCGGCGTGGAAGGGCGGCAGCAAGAGTATGCTTACGCCGCCGTCGAGACGAATCCGTTCCTACAATCCGAGCCAATCATCGTGCGGGCAGTGGATGTGGTGGTGCTGCGCGGCAGTCAGGCGATTATCATCACCTTCGAGGCGGATGCCCAATCATACGAGCAGGATCGAGGATATTTTGAGGCGTTCTTGTCCACATTGAGATTCTAAGGCAAGTGCCGATAGTGCCGAAGATTTAGTGCCAGAGTGCCTTCAGATCAAGGTTGGCGAGGTTTAGTGGTGGCACGGAGCGCAATGAGTAAGCGGCGGATTTCATCAGCTTGAGACATTAGTTGGTTAAACTGTGATTGTTCGAGATAACCAATGTCAAGCGCGATGTACAACTGGTTGCGTAATTCAGCACATGATGCTTTGGCTATCGACAGGTATTGGTGAAACTCAGCGGAACTATTTCGCTCGAACCCTTCAGCGATATTGGACATGACAGAAACGCTAGCGCGCTGAATTTGTGTAGCTAGTCCGAAGTCGCGCGCAAAGACTGGTTCTCTCGTCATATTGTAGATTTGTCGAGTTAATGCCCGCGCTTTTTGCCAGACTACCAAATCCTCGAATCGTTCTGCCACTACCTACGCTCTCAATCTTGAGGCACTTCGGTACTTTCTTTATGGTACTTTGGCACTTCGTCTTTAGCCTTCCAGATTGATGCGTACATTGATGGCGAGGCGTCCCACGGTTAGTTCATCCCGATCTTTGACCTCGTAGGGGCGGTTCGCTTCCATTTTGACGCCGTTCAAGGCGCTGCCGTTGGCGCTGCCTAGATCGGTGGCAATCAGTTTGTTGTCTTCGTAGTTCAGCAGCATGTGAGAACGAGAAACCCCACGCTCCATTGCCCCAAACGGGGAGAGATCGAAGTCGGGTGTGTAACCACGATCTTGATCGGTACGTCCGACGACCAGCCGATTGACGCGATCCAGAGGAATACGCTCGATCACGCCGCGCACATTCAGCGTCAGCGATCCGTGTGGCGCTTCTAAGCTGGTATCATGCCCCTTACGCTTGCCACGTGGCAGCGGTTGATCCAGTTTTAGGGTGATGGTCGCTGTGTTATCGCTGTGAATTGGATTGCCACAGGCGCGGCAAAACTTATCCAGTGGATCGGCGGGAAACTGGCATCGCGGGCAACAATTCTTTTGCGCCTGCTGTGAAGATTGAGGTTGAAGCGGAAGCATATTTCCCATAGCATCTCACCAATAAAACACGTACCTGATTGAGTTCAGTACAACTATAATGGAAGTTGCTTTGTGAAGTAATGGAATCGCCCTGAATTTTGCGTGAAGGTTATGAGTTTGTATCTCGATCCGAATGAGACTTATAACGGTGGCAAGTTGTTACGCAATCTGCTGCTGTTCGGGCGCGTTTGCAAGTTACTCGGTATGGCGGTGACACCGAATCGGATGATCGAAGTGGCGCAGGCGCTGGAACATATTCAATTGGGGCGTAAAAGCGATTTCAAAGATGCGTTAAGGGCGTTGATCGTAACCCGCCAGCGCGATCTTGAATTGTTTGAGCAAGCATTTGAGTTGTTCTGGCGTGCGCCGAGCGATGGCTGGCTGCGGATCAATTTGAACAGCGGAGACGACGCGCCAAAACCAGAGCAGCAGCGTCCTCGACTGCTGCCGAATCCTGAATATCGTGACAACAACGCGATGCGCGATGATCGGGAGGAAAGCGAAGAGGAGATGATCGTGGTACTGCGTACCGCCAGCGAGGAGCAGTTGCTGCGTTACCGCGATTTTGGTCAGATGACGGGCGAGGAGATCGCCGCAGCGCGCAAGGTGATGGCGAAGCTGCGTTGGGGTTTGGGTACGCGGGAAACGCGGCGCTTAGTCCCCGGCAATGGAACGCTGTTAGATTTGCGGCGCAGCTTCCGCCAGAATATGCGCTACGGTGGCGAAGTGCTAGCACTGCCGACGCGCCGACGTAAGATCAAGCCGCGTCCGCTGGTGCTATTATGCGACATCAGTGGCAGCATGGAGCGTTATACGCGCTTACTGCTGCACTTTATGCATACGCTGGCGCACAGCTCGTATCAGGTGGAGTCATTCGTATTCAGTACGCAACTCACACGGATTACGCGGGGGTTGCGGCATAAGTCCATTGACACGACATTGAAGCACGTTGGGGAGTCAGTGCAGGATTGGGGCGGTGGCACGCGCACCGGAGATGTGCTGCACCAGTTCAATTTCCGTTGGGCGCGGCGTGTGTTGGGACGTGGTGCCGTGGTGATCCTGATCAGTGATGGCTGGGATCGTGGCGATCCCGAAGAATTGCGGCGGGAGATGGATCGCTTGCAGCACAACGCACATCGCGTGATCTGGCTGAATCCGCTGATCGGCGCGAACTATGAGCCACTGACTCGCGGGGCACAGGCAATGCTGCCGTTCGTGGATGATTTCCTGCCTGTCCGCAATCTGGCGAATCTGGAAATGCTGGCGCGGGAATTGCAGCGCGTTGACTGGCAGCGCCCGCCGATTGCCGCCCACGCACATCTGGTGGTGAAGCCGTAAGCGCGGAAAATCGAACTGCTCCATAATAAGAGCGTCCATCTACATTCTCACTTCCTTCAGGGAGAACCTATGTATAGCGTCAGAGTGATGCGTATTTTTCGCTGCTTATGTGTGGTGATGGTGCTGAGTTTGCTCACTGCCCAGTCGGTGGTTCGCGCGCAATCCGATCTGACGGAAGCGCGACGGGCAGTAGTGCAAAGTCTGTATGACGAGTTGTATAACGCGGGCAACTTCAGCGCCATTGATACGATCCTCGCGCCGGATTATGTTAATCGCGGTTACGGTAATGCGGAATTGACCCGCGACGATTTCACGGCGGCACTAGATGCGGTACGCGCGGCACTGCCTGATCTGAAAGCTGACGTTGAAGTGTTATTGGTCGATGGCGCTTGGGCTGCCAGCCGTGTGCGTTTCAGCGGCACGTTCAGCAAAGAATGGCTGCTCTACGGCAACACTTACAAGGCGACAAACAAGCACCTCGAATGGACAGCTAACGTACTTCATCACTTTGCCGATGATCTGATCGTGGAGGATTTTGTCTCCTTTGATCGGCTCGGTTTGTTCCGGCAGATGGGCGCGTCGCCGCTACCAGCGCTGATCACAGCGCTGCTGCAATCCGGGAAGGCTGATCCCATCGTGATCGATTCCATCGGCAGCAGTGGACAGGAAGATATTCACCGCGAGGCGTTCAGCCATGTGATCAATGACGCATTGAACAACGGCGATCTGAGCGCGATTGATACTTATATGGCGGTAGATTATCGGACGCACGAGCCATTCGGTAACTTCACGCGCGAACAATTCAAGGGAGTTGTGCAGACGCTGCGGACGATCATCCCCGATCTGAAGGTAGATATTGATGCGATGGTAGCTGAGGGTGATTGGCTGGCGGCGCGGTTGATCTATACAGGGACTTTCAGCAAGCCGATCAAAGTGGGTAGGGCGGAATTTCAGCCGACCAACAAGCCGATCCAGTTGATCATCAATGTGTTCGTTCATTTCAACGCGGACGGGATCGGCTTTGAGGATTACAAGGAATACAATCGACTCAACTGGCTGGTACAGGCGGGAGTGATCGAGGGATAACTTGGATTCTTGTGGAGGTCGATAGCGACAATCTATCGACCTCCATATCTGGAAAGAATTTTTCTCCGATTATGAATGGAGCGAAAAGGTGAAAGTCTTATTTATCGGTGGTACGGGATTCATCAGCACCTCGGTGAGCCGGATGGCGGTGGCGCGAGGGATCGAGCTGTACCATCTGAATCGTGGGCAGCGCAAGGTTGAGATAGAAGGCGTACACAATCTGATCGCGGACATCCACCAACCGGAATCGGTACGCGCGGCGTTGCAGGATCAGCAGTTCGATGTGGCGGTCGATTGGATCGCTTATACAGCGGCGGACATCGAGCGCGATATAGCGTTGTTTCAGGGCAAGATCAAGCAGTTTATCTTCATCAGTTCGGCGTCGGCATATCAGAAACCGCCCACGTTTCCGATCATCACCGAATCGACGCCGCTGTATAACCCGTACTGGGAATATTCGCAGAACAAGATCGCCTGCGAGGATCGCTTGATGCAGGCATATCGGCGCGACGGATTCCCGATCACGATTGTGCGCCCGTCACTGACTTATGACATGAATCTGCCCATCGCTATTGGCGGTTGGGGCTGCTACACGCTGCCGGATCGGTTGAAAAACGGTAAGCCGATCATCGTGCATGGCGACGGCACATCGCTGTGGGTGGTGACGCACTCGGAAGATCTGGCGCGAGGATTTCTGGGGCTGGTGGGTAATCCGCTGGCGATTGGACATGCTTTCCACATCACTTCGGATGAGGTGCTGACGTGGAATCAGATTTACGAGACGATTGCCGATGCGCTCGGCGTGAAGGCGAAGATCGTGCATATCCCTTCGGATTTCATCGCTGAGGTGGAGCCACGTATGGGTGCTGGTCTGCTGGGTGATAAGGCGCATAGTGCAGTTTTCGACAACAGCAAGATCAAGGCGTTCGTACCCGATTTCAAATGCGTGATCCCGTTCCATGTGGGAGTAAGGCGAACGCTGGCGTGGTTCGATGCGGAGGAGTCGCGCAAGCGGATCGATGAGAAGGTGAATGCAGATATGGATCGCGTGCTGGCAGCGTATGGGGGGAAGTAGCGCTACGGTGTTGAGTTGTTCGCTTCGGCTGTTAGTGTCGGAGCGCGTAGCATGGGTAGGGGAGAGCTATTCTTGTAGATTTCTACAGCGGTTTGTTGGAAATGCAGGTTTTTAGTTCCTGCATCTACCGCCAGCAAGATCACGACTGCGACTAACAATATCGTGATCATTAATATAAGCAGCGGTAAAAACCATCGACTTCGCAAGTTCATGCCGCGCTCCACACAACTTTGGTGTAACTAATGATAATTCCAAATGCCGACTCTGCATTTATTGATCTACGTAAACTAACCGAGTACAGCCTTAATCCAGAACATCACACTGGCAAACATAAGGCGAAGGTGTTTGCCGATGTGTTAGGCATCACATTAGATCAGGTTGAAATTTTGTATAATGCGCTACTAGAGGTGGTGCGAACACAAAACGCTGAGTTGGGAGAAAAAGATGAGTTTGGACAACGATTTGTCATTGATTTTGAAATGACCACAGAAAACAGAAGTGCTATTATTCGTAGTGCGTGGATTATCAGAGAGGGTGAGGATTTTCCAAGATTGACAAGTGTATATGTAAGGAGTGAATAATGATCAAGTTGTTGGATGTTGTCGCCTTAACAGAAGATTTACCAGAACGTGGTCTACGTCGTGGGCAAGTTGGGACAGTCGTTGAAATTCTTGCCGACGGTGTGTTTGAGGTTGAATTCGCAGATAGTCGTGGCGTCACATATGCGATGTTGGCGCTGCATGCTGATCAACTTATCGTGCTGCATTACGAGCCTGCACAAGTGTGACTATACGAATGACGAAGAAAGCAGCAGTGGACATTTTGGAGTGATGTATGGCTGATTTGACGCTGCCAAAGACCTACACTAGTGCGGAGTTCTGGGAGTTCGTGAACCTTTCAGAGAATCGGGATCGCATGTTCGAGCGCCGGCATGGGGAGATCGTGGAGCTTATGCCGTCCAATCCGATTTCGTCCGCAATTGCCGTCGAGTTCATCTTTTATCTTAGGCTCTATTTGAAAGACCATCCCAACCTTGCCCATATCACAGGCGAACAAGGTGGCTACGATATTTCAGAAGAAAACACATTTGCCCCTGATGTAGCCGTTATTTTGAAATCACGACAGCCACAATTCCCGCGCGAGGGATTCAATCCTATTCCTCCTGATCTGGTCGTTGAGGTCGTCTCCCCCAGCGACAAAGCGGCAGATGTTCACAACAAGGTGCAAATTTACTTGCGTAACGGCGTCAAGATCGTATGGGTTGCGTACTCTGACTCGCGGACGGTGGCAGTTCACACGCCCGCAGGATCGCGCACGCTAACCGCCGAGGATACGCTGGATGGTGGCGAGGTGCTGCCGGGATTCGCGCTGAAGGTGAAAGACGTTTTTCCGAAGTAGCAGAGTCAGTCAGGCTTGACGCTATAGGTGGCAGTCATGGTTTCAGCACGGCGTTCTGCTACCCACGTATTCGTCGCATAGATTGACCATGCTGTAAATATAGGTCCTCGTCGATTTCCATCAGCTGAATCAGTTAACCCGATAAAGAGAATGACGAGAACGCTTCCTATCAGCGCAATCATCAAGATCAATAAGCCAATGCGCGTTTTCATCTAATTGTATTGTTCCATAGTACTGTATGTCGCGGTCATTGTTTCGGCTATACGTTCAAATACCCACGTATTCGTTGCATAGACAGCGTTAGCAGTTTCCTGAAATTTCCGACTTACACCACGAGGTTCGGCATTTAGGAACAGTAGCATCACTACTAGACCAACTCCCACAGTGAGTGTGAGCACCAAGATCAAAACGATGGTACGTTGTTTCATTAGTTTGTCCTCATCGCGTGCCAACGAAGTATGTTGGGGTCATGGTTGCGGCTGGAAGCTTTGAACTGTTTGGATCTCTAGTCTAGTTGGGATCATTCGTAAGCCAAACTGCTTCGGCGGTCTGACGCCAAATATACTCCTTCACACTATTATCCAATACAGAGTGCATAAGGATCGCGGTGAGCAACGCCGCTGCAATCAGAATATACAACGTTGATCGTTTCATCTCGCATTACACCCCGTCGATCTCAATGATCGCTATAATTCATAGTAGCCGAAATCGAAAAAAGTTTAACGGAATAGTGCTTATGTACGACATCATGAACACTGTTGATCAGTGGTTGCAGCAGGGCAAGCACGTCGCACTTGCTACCGTTGTAGCGACATGGGGATCGTCGCCGCGACAGACAGGCGCAAAGATGGCGATTGCCGATGACATGAGCATGGTCGGATCGGTTAGCGGTGGCTGCGTGGAGACAGCAGTTGTACAGGAAGCTCTCGATTCCCTCGAAGATCGGCAGCCGCGATTATTACATTACGGCATCAGCGACGATACGGCATGGACCGTAGGGTTGGCGTGCGGCGGCAAGATAAGCGTCTACGTCGAACCACTGGATCAAGGCTGGTGGCAGCAAGCGACGCAAGCCGCCCGCAATAATCACGCTTCGATCACTGCTACTGTGATCGAGAGTGAGGCAGCGGGACGCAAAGTATTCTTCAACCTGTCGCAGATCGGCAGCAGTTTCGCCTCTCCCTCATTGACATCGGAACAGCAGCACGCGCTCAGTGATGCGGCAATGCAAGGCATGGATCGGCGCAAATCGGGGCGGGCGATTGCAAAGGTCAGTGATGCGGAAGAATTGCCCGTGATGATCGATGTGCATAAGCAGCATCCTCGCCTGATCATCATCGGTGGTGCTCACATCAGCGTGGCGCTGAATCAGATGGCGCGATTGCTCGGTTTTCGCGTGGTGGTGATCGATCCGCGTCAGGTATTCGCTACTGCCGAACGTTTCCCCGATCTGGATGCTATGCTGCACACTTATCCCGATAAGGCATTGGCGGAACTAGGCATCGATGAGGAAACCTACATTGCCGTACTGACCCACGATCCTAAGATTGATGATCCGGCGTTGGTCACGGCACTGCCGAGCAGCGCGCCCTATATTGGCGTCCTCAGCAGCGCACGATCTCACGAACAGCGGCTTATTCGTCTAAAAGAACTCGGCGTCACAGACGATTTGCTGGCGCGTATCCACACACCAATCGGCTTGGAGATCGGCGCACGTTCACCGGAGGAGATTGCTTTGAGTGTGATGGCGGAGATCGTCGCCGCGCGGAACGGCGTGCTCAACGGCAATGGCAACGGACATCGTGCATCGAATGGCGCGAAGGCGCAGAATTAGCATGAAATTCGGTGCTGTCTCTCTTGATCAGGCGATTGGCAAGCTGCTGGCACACAACGTCATTGATAATGAAAATCACAAGCTGTTCGGCAAAGGTCATGTGTTGACCACTGCTGATGTCGATAAGCTGCGCGACTTGAACATGAGCAGCGTCACCGTCGCGGAATTGGAAGCCGACGATGTGGGCGAGAATGAAGCAGCGGCGCAGATCGTCAAAGCGCTGGCGAATCCGAACCTCAAGGTGAGTGCTCCCGGCGTCGGACGCGCCAACGTGATCGCGGAGACTCGCGGCGTGGTCTACATCGATCCGGCGCAGGTGGATCGCTTCAATCAGACTGATGAGGGAATCACCATCGCTACGGTGCGTACACATACCGTTGTGAAGGCACGTCAGTTGATCGCGCTGGTCAAGGTCATTCCGTTCGCCGTGCCGCGTAGCAAGGTTGAACATGCGGCAAGTGTGGCTGCTGCTATGAATGGGATGATCTGGTTAGCGCCACTGATACCTAAGTCCGTCGCGCTGATTTTATCTGGTCCTGAACGCGCAGAAGCTAAACTGCGGGATGAGTTCACGCCACCGGTTAAGACTCGCGTTGAGTTGTTGGGCAGCAGGCTTGATGCGGTAGAGTATGTGTCGCACCAACCAGAAGCGATTGCCGAGGCGATCCAGCGGCGGTGCAAGCACGATCTGATTATACTGGCGGGCATCTCCGCGATCATTGATCGGGAGGATGTCGCACCGACGGGGTTAGTGCGGGCAGGAGGGCACGTGGAGCATTTCGGCGCACCTGTCGATCCCGGCAGTCTGACCATGCTCGGTTACTGTGGCGATGTGCCTGTGCTCGGTGCTCCCGGTTGCATCAAATCGCTGAAAGTGAACATCGTTGATTGGATCGTGCCGCGCTTGCTGGTAGGCGAGAAGCTGGAAGGCAGGCAGATCATGGCGATGGGGCACGGCGGTTTGCTGGATGACATCGAAGATCGCCCGATGCCGCGAGAACCTCGACTAATGGATTGAATTCATGACCACACCTCCAATTGTAGAGTCCGATGATCCCGCCGCGCAGATCGTAATCGGCAGAGGGCGTGCTGTAACCGCCCGCGAACGCGGCACGCTGCTCGTAGCTGTACTGATCATTTCGATCTGTGCGCTAGTGTATGAGCTAGTTGTTGGTGCCGTATCGTCGTACTTGCTCGGGAACAGCGTTACCCAGTACAGCTTGACCATCGGTTTGTTTCTCTCCGCGATGGGCATCGGGGCAGCGATCTCGCGGCGGATTCGATCTGCGGAGGTGCGCTGGTTTATCTTGATCGAGGTGCTAACTGGATTATTCGGCGGACTCTCCGCTACGATCCTGTGGGCAGCGTACACCTCGTTGGAGCAGTATTACTACCTGATCATGGCAGCGACGATCATGGCGATTGGTATTTGCGTGGGCTTGGAGATACCACTGCTGACGCGCATCGTCGCCAACCGCGCCGATCTGAGTAAGACGCTGGCGGATGTGCTGTCAATTGATTATCTCGGCGCGTTAATTGGCTCGATCTTGTTTCCGCTGGTTCTGCTGCCTTCGTTCAGCCCGCAATTCACCGCTTTCATGATCGGCTTGCTGAACGTGCTGGTCGCGGGAATCACACTGTGGACGTTTCGGGAGCGCGTCAAGCCACGAGCGCGGCGCTGGTTGTGGGTGCTAGTGGTTGTGCTATCGGTACTGCTGATCGCGGGTGCGGTTGCTAGCGATGAATTGACGCGGCTGTTCGAGCAGCAGTTGTACACGGACACGATCTTTTACCGCAAGCAGACGCCCTATCAGCGGATCGTGATGACGATTGGCGAGGCTGACGATTATCGGCTGTATTTGGATGGCAATTTGCAGTTCAGCAGCCGCGATGAGTATCGCTATCACGAACCACTGGTGCATCCAGTGATGAGCTTGACTGATTCACATGCGAGTATTCTGGTGCTTGGTGGTGGGGATGGATTGGTAGCGCGGGAACTGCTCAAGTATCCCGATGTGCAACAGATCACGGTGGTCGATCTCGATCCAGCGATGACGCAGATGGCGCGGACGTTTACGCGCTTGCAACAGATGAATGGCGACTCGATGAACGATCCGCGAGTTCACATCGTCAACGAGGATGCCTTCAAGTTCGTGGAGCAGACAGAGGAACAATTCCATGTCGTGATCATCGATCTGCCCGATCCGAACAACGAGGGCTTGAGCAAGCTATACAGTCAGCAGTTTTATAAATTATTGCGAATGAAACTTGCGCCGGATGGGGTGTTCATCACACAGGCGACGTCGCCGTATTTTTCGCGTCGTGCGTTCTGGTCAATAGCGCATACCGTCGCTGCTAGCGGATTCAAGGTGATCCCGCTGACCAGCAATGTGCCTTCATTTGGCGAATGGGGGTTTGTGATTGGAACTGTCGCGCCACCACGTTCAATGAAGATGCCGCCACCAGAAATCGCACTGCGTTTTCTGACGGCGGATGTACTGCGATCCGTGCAGACATTTGATCCCGACACCAGTGAAGTGCCGACAGAGATCAATACGCTGAGCCGCCCGATCTTGCTGACCTACTATGATCAGGATTGGCGACAATGGGACTAAAAACTTAATTAAGTGCCAACTTATCGGCAATCAGCTTACGAATGCGCACCCGCACATTTTCTGGCAACTCCGCAAAACGTAGTTCCACTACTGCATCGCCATCGTCTTTTAAGCCACCATTGAGCAACAAAGAATTAGCGATTACTGTGATTAGTTGCGCTGATGATTCGTTGGTCGCCGCACTTAAGGCAGCACTATTTGCCTTTGGCGCTGAGGACTCAGCCGCCGCTAGTTCGGATTTCTTCTTGCGACCACGTTTCTTACCCAACGGTTTTTCCGTCTTGGCAAGTTTTTGATTTGACAAAACAACTCTTACGCCGTTGAATTCAACAATTGATGAACGTCCCTGCGGCGCAGCACTGATCACTTTGCCGACCTGACCGGGTTCAATGCGCGTCAATCCTTGCGAATATTGTTCGGATTTAGCATTAAATTTTACTAATTGATCTACCGTTATATGGTCCCCTGCCTTAAGATTTCGAGCCATAAACGTTTCTCCTCCATTACCCAATAAGATGTCTATTTCAATAATAACTGTCTCCTGAAGCGAGACAACTTTAAGTCAATTAGTCACTAATCAAAAGTTGCCACGCACTTGTTTATTCAGCAATTAGTGCCAACTGGCTACTCATGTCGCTGGTTAAATCAGCGGAACAAAGAGGCAGGTATTTTAGTTTAGTCCCATAAGTTTTACTGTTAATGCACATCCTCTAATAAATACTGAAGCATGTCTAGACCTTCGTGAAGCTGTTCCTCAGGGATCATTAGTGGATAGAGCAGCGGGATGTACTCTCCCATAGCATGCGTGGTGAGCAGCAATCCATTATCTCGCGCTAAGGTAACAAAATCCCAATGACTACGCCTATGCAGATAAAAAGCGTGCAGTGCACCGATGCCGCGACGGTGGATGATGAGTGGATTCTTACTTGTCAATTGATCGAGCCGTTCGCCCACGATGTCGCTGATCTGCATCGCACGTGTTGCAAGGCGTTGATCGAGGATGATATTCAATGTTTCCAAAGCGGCAGCAGCAGCCACCGGATTAATGCGTGAACTGTGAAGTGGTTCGGGTAACACAGCAGAGTCGGCGATCACAGCGCAAACGTCGTCAGTTATTTTTATCGCTACGGCTGCGGGTTGAATATTGAAGTGTTCAAAGGCGAATAGGCGACCAGTCCTGCCTATGCCAATCTGTGTCTCATCAATGATTGCGCCGTGAACTGGTTCGGGGAAAGGTGTCATAATGCCATCGTCACAGCGGATTACGATCATCTGTTCACGGACTAAGTGTAGAAAACGTTTTGCTGCGTCCGGGGATGTCAGTGCGATTTGCTTCGGCGCAGGCAGTGGACAAATAGCGCCAAGCAGCTCGGTCAATTGTAGGTGCACATCATAGTTTTGCTGCCAAGCATTGGGCGGCAGACTATCCGCTACTTCAACTTGACGTTGTACCGCCGCTACAACACGCTCATGGGTGTGACCAACTGCCGTGCCGCTGGCGAAGTCGATGTAGACGTTATTATCGACATCGATCATGCGTGCGCCGTGCGCCGAGGCAATGACGATCTCCGGCTGCGCTCCGGTATGCGCTTGATAGCGTTCAGACAGCGCGCGACTCTTGGGTCCGGGTATCTCTGTGCGGATATTGATCGAACGGGTGGGCGCGAGAAACTTGCCCGGTCCACAGGGATCGTCTTGTCTGTTGGTCACGCTTCCTCAGCTTACATAATGATTTCGTTTTAGGCGTTCTCACTGGTTTCAGTGATGTTTTCGACGACCTCGTGCAGCGTCCAGCCGGGGACCTCAAAAACCACGTAGGCAGGCATTCCCAGTTTGCTCCAGAACTCGAAGGGCTGCAATTCACTCTTGCGGCTGACGAATAAGGTCAAGACCGTCGCGTGTGTGACAATGCAGAGATTGCCCTGCGGATGCTGGAACTGTGCCCGCTGCACGGCTTGGTTGAAGCGCGCATGAGCTTGATCTGCCGTCTCGGTGCCGTACACTAGCTGATCTGGTTCATCGAACAGGCGCACAATGGTGGAGGTGAAATTGGAGGTATCCGCTTTGTAAACTTCGTTGGTGCGATCATGCTCGCGTAGGTCGTCCAATGTAGAGAAGGGAATGCCAAGCGCTTGCGCGATAGGCTCACCAGTCTGCAAGCACTTCGCTTCAGGACTGCTGATTACCTGCGTCAGTTCGTATTCACGAAGGCGATCCGCCAGCAGCGTGACGCGCCGTTCACCTTCTTCGGTCAGCGCCCACTGATGTGAATTCACACCGGGTACACGCTTCGTCTCTGAGTGGCGTACAAATACAATCCTACGCATTCAAGACCTCCCGATATAACTTTTCGTAATCGTCGGCGACACGCTCCCAACTGTAACGGTCCGCTATCAGTGCATGATTAACTATACCCATTTCTTTGCGTCGCGCTGGATTGCGTAGAAGCGTGATAGCCTGCTGCGCCAATTGCTCTGCAGTGTTACCGAACAGCACATTTTCATCGGCAACTACTTCAATGCCATCGGCGCTGAGAGGTGTGGCGACGATTGCTTTGCCCATCGCCATCGCTTCCAGCATTTTGTTTTTGATTCCTGCCCCGAGACGCAGTGGACTAATGAATAATGCTGCACTAGCAATGTAAGGACGTAAATCGGGTACACGACCAGTGACCTTGACTTGATCGTTTTCCAACAACCGGACATCAGCAGGCGGATTGTTGCCGACCAGTTGCAATTGTACTGTGGGAACTTGTGCGCTGATCAGCGGTAAGATCTCGCGCACCAACCAGTGAGCAGCGTCGATGTTGGGCGCATACTCAAAATTGGCAAAGAAAATCAGCGTTTGCGAGTCTTCTGGTTCAGGCTGCGGTACGAAGTAACTGAGATCGACGCCGTTAGGAATCACGCGCAGGGGGAGTTTGGGATCGAGGTCGATCATTTGCTGCGCGTCTACTTCGGAGAGTACTACTACCCGTCCAAAGCCACTGAACATGCGCCGTTCGTACTCTCGCGCTGCCCATAATTGCAAGCGCGCAGCAAAGGAATCCTCTTGCTGCATTGCCCGTTGAAGATAGAGACTGTAGGACTCATAGGGCACGATGATGGTGGGTAGTTTTTTGACCAACGTGCGAAACTCGTAGACTTGAATGCCGCCAAACAAATGCACGACGTCGTAGCGCGTGGTCGCCATCATGGTGCGGATGCGATCCCACATCTCAGCTGACCACGCCGAGGCTGAGGTGCGCGGAAAAAAGGTACCGGGTAGGAACAGACGAGAGAGATAACTGCGCTGACTGCGGCGCGGTTCGCGGATCAAATGGACAGCACGAAAATAGCGAGCATAGTAACCAATCTGTCGCTGATCCGACTGCTCGTTGAAATAAGCGAGGAGATCAATCTCGTCACCGCGCTCGGATAGCTGCCGTGCCAGATGATAAGGAATCAGCCGATCTCCCAGATGTAGTGGGTACGGTGGACAACGAGAGATCAGCAGCAGTTTCACAGGCAGTCAGACAATCACGGCGTAGAACTAGCAGTGGCAGCAGCGAACGCGGTCGCTTCCGAGGTCGGCTCTGATGTAGCTTCCATTGTCGGCGTCAATGTCCTTGTCACTGCGGCGCTTGGATCGACCGTTGGAGTAACAGAGGCGTTGAAATCCGCCAAGATGACCTGTAACGTCAGTAGTTCACCACGTCGTGAGATGTAAAGTGTAACTTCAACACCGGGGCGGAAGCTGCCGATCAGGCGCTTCAGCGTTTCGACGGTGCGCGTCTCCAAACTGGCTGCGCCGTAGATGACATCTCCGATTTGTACACCTGCCGCTTTGGCTGGTCCCTGCGGATCGAGATCAACGACCACCGCACCGCAGCCATCCATCGAGTTTTCAGCCGCAATGCCTAGATAACCCGGATCGAAGGATGTTAGTGTTGGTTCGGCAGTTGAATCGGCTGTTGCCTCAGTTGTTGCCTCAAGGGGTGGTAATTTAGGGCAGGGAATCGCTGTGAATGTTGCTGTAGCGGTCATTGTTGTCGTTACTGTAGCGGCGATAGTGGGTGTAGCGGAAAAGGTAATGGCGAGCGTGGCAGTTGGATCACCTTGTGCCTGCACAGCGGCAACTCTAAGCATGAGGATAGCTATGATCGCCCCTGCGCCGAGCATGCCGAGTCCGATGTTACGGGTCAAAAGCTGCCTTATCGTTGTCCGCAACTGTACCACCGTTCCTAAATCAAATTTGAATATACTGCCGCGCGTCTAGGACGAATATCGTAGCCGCGTGAGGTGCATCTGGCTTACCATTGCTGAAGCCCTTGCAGGACTCACGAATAACGGCAAGCACATCTTCGACTTGCGCTTCTTCGACACCAACCACCAGTGTGGTGCTACCACGTCTTAAAAATCCACCGACGCTGCTCACCTGCGTCACCGAGTAATGCGCGTCCACCAGTGCCCGCGAAACAGGTTCGACGGCATCTGCTGAGACGATGGCGAGGATGAGTTTCATGGCTGCTCCATCGACATAAACCGACAATCTTAAAGAAGAAGTAATGAGTGATGAGTAACGAGATTCAGTTAGGTTAATCACCACACCTTACAACGAGTTTTGGTTTTCAAAGAACAATCAGTGTTTACACTTGTTCAAAGTGATCGACATCGAGTACGAAGACCGTTGCGCCGCCGATCTCTACCTCAACATAGTTATAGAGCGCCATGCCATTAGGCGCAGCACCCGTCGCCATCGGCATGAAGCGTGTGCGGCGTTCGGAGTCACGATGCAGCACTTCGATCACACCTGCCACGCGCTCATCTTCGGTGCCTATGAGCAAGGTTGTATTGCCCTGCTGAAGAAAACCACCGGTCGTGCCAATACGGGTAATGCGATAGTTTTTCTCGTGTAGGCTGGCGATTACTTTGTCAGCATCTTGATCTTGGATGGTGGCAATGACGAGTTTCATGATAAGTCCAGTCCACCTCAAAAAGGAATTTGGGAAAGGATTATAGCGCAAGGTCAGCCAGCGTAGCTAGAAAGCACGCTCAGGTAATCAACGATCCGCCGAGCATTCCTTGATCGGTGGTCAGATCGGCGGACGTAAACATGCTGCGACTCTGATCCGGCGTCTGGGTATAAGCCATCGCCAACGCGGAAGCCAAGAACGCTAGACGCCGCGCCGCGAGCGGACGGTTGCTCCAACCGATGACGCGCAGCGTACACAACGCCAGCGCGACATAGTATTCAGCCCACTGCGAACGTCCACTGATGGGATCAGAGAACAGTAATTCCTTGACGATACCACGCACCTCGACAATAGGCAGCAAATGGAGAGCAAGCTCTGAACTTGTACGGATTACGCCCTCGCGGTTTAAGCCGTCAAGCAGCGCCGTTACGCTTCGGGCGTCATCCCACGACTCGCTGATGTGCTGGCTGACGTAATCGATCAGCAAGCTGGTTTCCAGCACCGCCCAGTCAAACAAAGTATGACCATCTCGTGTCCACTCAAAATCGATCAACCACGCATCATTGCCGGAACCGATCAGTATATTGCCCGCGTGCAGATCGCCGTGAATCGTAGACAGTGTTCCAGTGATCTTGCGATCTAGCAACGGCAGATAATTGCGAATGGGATTAGGCAGGCGATCAGGGAAAGTGCTCAAACGCGGCAGCAGATCGTCAGCAAGGCTGAAATCCGGTTGCAAGGCAGCGGCGTGTTCTAGCAGCAGCGTCCCGCGCGTACTGCGGACTTTGCCTGTCAGCTTGCGCATTAGTTCGCCTCTGAAGTAAACCTTCTGCGAGAGGTCGAGTCCATATAAATCGATGCGCCCTGCCCAGTTGATCGCTGCCGATTCAGCACCAGAAAGGACTTGCACAATGCCTTTTTCGCGCTTGGTTTTCAGTGCGGTGAAGCCATCCAGTTCAACGGAATCGCCTACTTTGAGCGGTTCGGTGTGACTCCAATCCCCCAGCGGACGCACGACCATGCCAGTCGCCGGAGAAGTCGGTTCGTTGGTCACCTCAACGACGAGTGCAGGCGGCAAGACCAATTCATACTCTGCCCATGCCGCGAAGGTATAAGGCTTACGCTGCCCCCACCAGTTCTCACGGAAGCTATCGTACAAACCTTTGCGCAGAAAGCTGGCAATCTGCTCCGGCGTGTGAGACTTGAAATAATCATGGAGATCGGTGGGCGCTTCTTCGTCACGGGCGCGCAAGAAAGTGTAGCGTATACCGCCAACAGGTAGGCGATCCGGCAGTACAGGTTCGCCTTCGACACGGGCAGTACGCGGCGGCAGTGTATCTTTTACGAAGCTGTCGTAGCGCTTCTTCTCCCACGAAATTTGCTGGCGATCATCAACTTTGACGACTATCGCTGCGTCCGCACGCCCATCGCCATGCACAGGACGCACCAGCAGCACCGTCGCACCGCTGAATCCTTCAGTGAACATGTGCTCAATCCGCACACTGTCATATTTGCGGAACATCTGGCGCAAAATGATCACGCGATCTTCTGCCAGCGCTTCACCACCGATTATTCTCGCTACTGGCGCTGATGCCTGTGTAACGCCCTGCCAGTGCTGCAGTTGATCCAATAGTTTAGGAATATCGACGCCCGCTTCCTTCATGGCACGGAAGGGAATGTTATCAGCTTCCTCAATGATGGCGATAAACAAAGCGCGTTCTGAGGGTTTAATGCCCATGCCGATCAGTGTGCGCGCCCGATCCAACACTTGATTGGCGCGTGGCGTCGTGCGGTAGCCTGACCAATAACGACGCTCGTCCCCACGCCCAGAGAGTTCGCGAGTTGCATAGCGTAGATACTGCGCAGAACTGTCGATGCCTTCCAGCACCAGAGTCGTGATCCCGCCGTCTAGTTTGGTCAGGGCAATGAACAAATGCTCCACGCCAATATAGAAATGCTGCATCCGCCCGGATTCGTTCCGCGCGAACTCGATGATTTCTTCAAGCGTGATTGTATCCATCAGCCCTCGCTGGAAAACAGTACAAAGTCATGAATAGACGGTAACCAGTGATGAGTTTCTATATTTTACTCGTTTGATGACTTATCCGCGCTGGAGGCGCAGCCATGTTCTACCCATACGAAACATTTGTCCCTCGTCAATGACAACGCGGATCTGGCTTTCTAACTTGACCTTTTCCAGATGTGTTCCGTTTTTGCTGCCCATATCTTCTAGATACCAGACTCCGCGCTCAAAGGTAATCCGCGCGTGCTGTCGGGAAATCTGGCTGTCGTAAGGCAGCACCACATCGCAATCCTCGCGCCGCCCGATCATGTAACCCTCTGGCGAATGCGGGGCAGGGAGCCGCAGCAGTGTGCCATCATCTGGACCGCTCATGATCATCAGTTCTATGGGAGGAACACCGGCAACCGTCAACATCGATAGCTACCATGGGCGAAACAATACAACCTTCTAAGTATAAGCTGTAGTATTGATTGCCGTGAGGGTGAATTTCTGCGTCGCGTAATCATTTCGTGCCGTGCCGCAAAGACGTGTGGATCGCGCCCCTATGGGCGAATCCATACTAGATCGAATGGTTACTGTAGGTTCGCCTTTAAGTTTGCCTTGAAAGTGATAGTGCTGTTCATTATCGCCGTCGGGACGTTAACTTTGTGATCGAGTAGATCCAATTTGGTTTCACCGATGGCACTCAATACCCCGTTGGTGATCTTCAAAGTCACCGGAATAGTGATGTTGCGGGTGACGCCGTGAAGATCAAGTGTGCCGGAGAGCGTAACCGCTGTATCCGCTAGATTACCGGACGCATCTGGCTCGACCAGTTCCAACGAGTCGAGGATAACCCGTGCCGTCGGATATTTGCTGACTTCCAAATTATTCATCAGCGCGTCGCGGACGATGCCATTGATCGCGGTGACAGAATTACCATCGATCAAGACATCGGCTTTGACGCGATATTTGCCGTTTTCCGGCACGATCAAAATGGTGTTGCCGAACAATTTGAAGGTACCGGGCATCTGAATGTTAAACGCGCCAATCGCCAAGTAATCGATCACCGATGCCGCTGGATCGATAGCATAGTTGTACATCTGGGGTGCAGGAGTTGCCGGAATAGTGGGTGTCAGCGTAGGCTGTGGCGTGGTTGTCGGCTGCGCCGCACACGATGCAGGCATTAGCGTAAGCAATATTAGCACCCCGCACACCAACTGTTGGTTCAGGTGAGTCAATCGTTTCATCTTTTAGCATCCGTCAGCGATGATTGGCTTCTACTGTTACGCATCTCGGCTCTCCGCGCAAGGTTAGCTTGCCAGACCGCCTCATCGGTGGCATTATGGTGAAGTTAAATTTCACTGTATTGCTGTGAGAAGGATCAGGTTGTGAACAAACGAATACATTCGCTTACTTTGGCGCTGCTGCTTGCCGTCGTTACTGTTACGGCATGTTCACCTAATCTGCCCAATGTAGTCGCGCCAGAAGCTACGCCTACGTCAGAGACCGCGTCTGCGGTCGGTGAGGAAGTTACCATGGATAACGGACTGAAAATTCAAGACATCGCGTTGGGGACTGGTGCCGAAGCGGTAGTCGGATCGCGTGTGCAGGTACATTACCTCGGCACGCTGGAAAATGGCACCAAGTTCGACAGTTCCTATGATCGCGGTCAAACGCTGCCGTTCACCGTTGGTGGTGGCGGTATGATTCCCGGCTTCGATCTGGGAGTGCGCGGCATGAAGGTCGGTGGTAAGCGCAAGCTGACGATCCCGCCTGATCTGGCGTATGGATCGCAAGGCGCTGGCGGTGTGATTCCGCCTAACGCAACGATCATTTTCGAAGTTGAACTAGTCAGTGTGAACTAAGCCGCAATGACGATGTTGTTGTTCCCAGCACTGCGGTGCTGGGAAACCTAACCTAGCTAAAGATCACAACGATCCCGACTTCGCGGCAATTTTCCGTCTGCCCACTTCACGATACAATTAATCCCGTTCTCACCGCGACGATAAAATCAGGATAGCGCGCATCATGGCGGATCTTACCGGAAGACGATTAGGTAATTACGAGTTGCTGGGATTGCTTGGCAAAGGCGGCATGGCGGCTGTTTACCGTGCCCGGCAGACCAACATGAAGCGCGACGTTGCGGTCAAAGTGATCGAGTCTGATCTGGCGCAGACAGAGGAGTTTAGCCGCCGCTTCGAACGCGAGGTCGAAACTATCGCCTCGTTCAGCCACCCGCACATCCTTAAGGTGTTCGACTTCGGTAGGGATGAGGGGTTGGTTTATCTAGTCATGGAACTGCTGCCCGGCGGCAGTTTGGCGGAGAAAATTCGCAGTGGTCCAATGCCGCTGCCGCAGGTGATGGAACTGCTGGATCAGATCGCGGCGGCGCTAGATTACGCGCACAATCGTGGAGTCGTCCACCGCGATATGAAGCCGCAGAACGTAATGCTGGATGAAGCAGGCAATGCTTTCCTGACCGACTTCGGCATCGCCAAGGTAATGTCAAGCGGCACTGCGACACTTTCTACCGTCGCCGGGACGATCATGGGCACACCGGCTTACATGTCGCCTGAACAATGGAAAACGCAGCCCGTTGATGCCCGCACCGATATTTATGCGCTGGGTATCATTCTCTACGAAATGCTGACGGGTGAGCTGCCCTTCAAAGCAGATACTGCCTTCGGCTTGATGCATAAACACGTCAACGAAGAGCCACCGATGCGGACGATGGAGAAGCGTTTTGCACCGGGGATCGAGCGCGTCATACAACGTGCGCTCGCCAAAAATCCCGATGATCGTTACGGTTCGGCGGGTCAGTTGGCGCGTGATTTCCGCGCTGCTGTGGATCGCCATGCACTTACCGTATCGCCATTCCTCGATCCCAAAGATGCGGTTGAAGAAGATGCCGTCACATTGATCGAGATCGAGCCGGAACCCGGTGACGGAAGAGACACCAAACGACTACGTGATGATGTGGGAATGCCACTGATCACCACGATCCCGCCGGGGACACCACCGCCAGCAGGAACCGTTGGAAGCTCGGGCAGTGCTACTCCACCGTCATCGTCAAGTAGTGCGACCTCTACAATCCCGCCGCAAGCGCAGACTATGCGTCTGCGGCTGATCGCAGGTGTGATCGTGCTGCTAGTTTTTGGCGCGATTATTTTCGCCGCCCTTTCCAACGGGAGTGGTAGTCCCACTTCCACGCCTGCGCCAACCACCGCCGTTGCTGTGATTGTTGAGAATACTGCGACAACAACCAGCACGCTGACCGACACAGTACAGCCGACGAATACCGATACCGCTGTCCCAACGGAAACTGCGACTAGCACACTCACTCCATCATTGACCTACACGCCGACGGAAACGTTAACGCCGACGATCAATGCCACAGGCACAACAGCAGCTCAGCAAACAGCAGATGCGGCGACAGCGATCTCGATTAGGTTAGGCACTGCCGACTCGGTAATCGCTACGAACAGCGCCCCCACACGCACGTATACACCAACGCTGACCTTTACGCCGTCCGCTACTTCTACGATTACACCGTCAGCAACGCTGACCTTTACGCCATCTGCCACCTTAACGGCAACATTGACGTTCACGCCGTCTAGTACTCCCGCCGCTTGTGTGGTCACGGTGACCGGCAGTGCCACTCCGATGTACAGTCGAGCAGCTTCCAATGCGCCGCAGCTCGGCTTCTTGGTACGCGATCAGCAACTGCCAGTTCAGGCTCGATTCGTCGATCCGCAGGGTATCGCGTGGCTGCTGGTTACGGGGCGTGTTGGTACGGCACAACGCACCGGATGGGTTCAGCAGCGATCTGTGCGTGTTGCTGGCGACTGTGACACACTGACCGGTACAGTTACCTTGCCAGCTCCCACCGTTCCAATGACACCAACCAGTGGCACGACTAGCGCCTGTGTGATCACGGTGACGGGCAGCGCCACACCGTTGTACAGCCGCGCGGCGTTGAATGCCCCGCAACTTGGTTTCCTTGAGCGTGGGCAGGAATTAACTGTATCAGCGCGTGTTGTACAGCAGGGTATCATTTGGCTGGAAGTCACTGGACGTGTTGGCACGGCGAATCGTACGGGTTGGATTCAGGCATCGTTCGTACGTACGTCGGGAGATTGCGATGCGGTGCCGGAACCAACGAGCACACCTTGATAGCGATCAACAGCAGCGACATACGATCCAATTTTGACAAGACTAGAAGTTAATAAAATCGCCGCCAATTCAACTCATGAGGAGGCGGCGATTTTTATGCTGGAGCAAGCGTTAAGTGATGGTACGAGATGCGCTCAGGGGGTTATTCCCATACGCATGCCGCCAATTCCCAACATCAGCCAGCCGAGCAGCAGCAGCACACCACCAATCGGCGTCACGGGACCTAAAAACTGTAGATCGAAGATCGCCAGTAAATAGAGGCTGCCGGAGAAAACCAGCGTACCACCAAAGAACAGCAATGCTGCTGCGCTGAGTGAAAATAATGGTTTTCGGGCGGCTAACGCTGCCACACCGATCAGCGCGAGGGCGTGGTACATCTGGTACTGAACGGCAGTCTCGAATGTGCCAACACGGTCATAAGCTTGCAGCGTAGCTTGTAAACCATGTGCGCCGAATGCGCCTAACGCCACGCCAGTGAAACCGAGAATTGCAGCCAAAAGCGCAATGCTACGTGCCATAGAGATACCCTCCAGCGCACGATCTTATCCCTAATTGTTATCATAGCAATAAGGTTTCTATGAAGGGGAAAGAGTGAGCCACGTAGAAACATTTAGGCGCAAGTGTGGCGGTATAGCTTGAACTTGCGCCCGAAAGGATTATCGCGGTTTATACTGGCGTCGCGCTGTTGCGTGTTCAGTGCATACAGCTACAGCTTAGCGTGGAGCAATCCAAACGCGGTCCCCTTTGAGAATGCGCCCTAGTTGTGCAGGAAATAAGTCAGCATCTAGCGGTTTACCGATGAAGCTGTGGAAACCATTTGACTTGGCGTTCTTGATCTCGTTGAGATGAACGGTGCAGGCGACGAAGGGAACATCCTGATAACGCTTATCGCCACGGAGTTGGTTGAGTAAGGTGTAACCATCCAGACCGGGCATTTCCAAATCGAGAAAGACCACATCCACCTTAGGCAGTTCATCAAGCGCAGAATCAACCTTCAAAGGATCAGCAATGCGAGTCTGCGCAACCCCTTCCAAAGAGAGTAGTTCACCCAGCACATTCAGATTGTTTATGTCGTCGTCTACGATTAGCGCATAGGTCATCGTAAAATCTCCCTCATGGTCGCGGCAGCGATGTCTCTAGTGTAAGGTAATCCTCGGCAGGTAAGTAGCTTGAAGTTCATACAAAGTCATTTCAAGTCGTTAATTCTTCCCTCGCTACGTGCGTTATTGGGGAAGCCACTGCCAGACTGCCTGACGTTCGATCACTTGCGCGATCTGGCGTGGAAAAAGATCGTATTCGACGGGTTTAGAAATAAAGCCTGCAAACCCCTTCGCTTTAGCGCGTGGTACCGCTACTGCTGGCTCCATCGCGGAAACAGCCACAATCGGTACGTCGCTGTACTCAGGATCGCTGCGGACGACGTCGAACAGATCGAAGCCGGAGACATTATTGGGCAGCATCAAATCCATCAAAATGACATCAACGGGACCAAATGCTTTCAACTTCTCCAGTACTTGCCGCCCGAAACGATCAATCGCGGTGACCGCACCTTGCTGCTCCAATAACATCACGATGATGGTTTTGTTGGCAACATCATCTTCGACGATAAATATACGCTTGCCCTTGAGAGACATGACTGACATTACTCCTTTGATGACTACGATGACTCATGCCAACTCGCTGATGCGCCAGACGCTCTCGCCGTTGAGCAGACGTTTTAACATCTGAGGGAAAGTATCCAGATCGACGGGTTTGGAGACCACACCGTTGAAGCCAGCGGTGCGCAATCTGGCGATTTCCTCGTTCATCACACTGGCGGTCAGGGCGACGATAGGCGTTTTCTCGAAACCGTTTTGGCGCAGCATTTGTAACATCTCGAAACCGGAATGGGGTGGTACGTGAATATCCAGCAGCACAATGTCGGGGCGATGAGGCAGCGCCGCTACTCGCGACAGGAAATCGTGACTATCTTCAAAGATGGTTACCTCGCGCAGCCCCATCTCCGCTTCCAACAGAATCTGCATGATCTGGCGGCTGGAGAGATCATCTTCAACGTACAAAACTGCTGGTTGCTGTGCTATGTCCATGCAAGTTTTCCCTGTAATAACCGACCTGTGGTTTCGCGTTAGGCAGCGACGGGCTGCGGTGTCGAGATAATTGCCGTTAGTGGTAGTTTAACAAAGAAAGTCGAGCCTTTGCCGACTACACTCTCCAGCCACAAACTCCCACCATGCGCTTCGACCAGACTCTTGGAGATCGGCATCCCTAAGCCTGTGCCACCAGCGGTACGCAGACCGCTTTCGGTTTGCTTAAATGCCAAGAATACGTCCGCTTGATCTTCTGGTGCGATGCCGGGTCCCGTATCTTCAACTTCAAGACGAATCTCGTCTTCTATCTTGTTAACGCGAACGGCAATGTGACCGTTAGCAGTGAATTTGCAGGCGTTGGAAACAATGTTCAGCAAAACTTGCAAGATGCGCTGACGATCAGCCGCAATCAAAGGCAGATCGTCGGCAATCTCCGCACGCAGTTCGACAGGTTTCTCAGCCAGCAACCCGCGCGCCGTCTCGACCACGCTGCTCACGATTTCCTTCACATTGACATCGTCTTCAATAAACAGGTTGAGCGAACCCGACTCGATCTTCGAGATATCCAGTACATCGTTGATCAGCGTGAGCAAGTGCTTACCACTGTTCACGACAGAGGTAAGAGTTTCAACTTGCCGTTCGTTGACAGGTCCCATAACACCACGGATCACGAACTTGGTGAAGTTGATCACTGCATTGAGCGGTGTCCGCAGTTCGTGAGACATAGTAGCCAGAAACGCGGATTTCACTTTATCAGCGCGTTCTGCTTGTTCGCGCGCGGATTGAGTCTCCGCAACGCGCTGCTCCAAACTCACCACTAAATTGTCGATGCGGGACGCCATGCCATTCAGCACTTCACCAACCTGTGCAAATTCGGTCATGGTCTTGGTGTTAGCGCGCGCTTTGAAGTTCTGATGAGCGAACTGAGTAGCCGTCGCTGCCAGATTGTTTAGCGCGTGCAAGCCGCGCAGCAACACACCCAAAAGTATCAAAAACAGGACAACAACCATGCCAGCAACCGACACTGTAGATTGCAGCACCTGCTGGCGATCCGTCGCCATGATGACATTCATAGTGCTAACGAGATTGTCTGCATCCTGCGAGAGCTGAGTGCTCAAGGGGGCGTGCTTCTCTGCTTCCAGTTGGCTGCGCAAGTCGCGTGGAGCCGCCATAAATTCAGAGAGGAAGCCCTTGTATCCTGCCCACGTTTGTTCCAACTGATCCAGCACCGCCAACACTTCTGGTTTTTCAATTGCTGCGATGCCGAGAGCACTATCGCCCTGACGCAACGCTGTTTGGATCAGTTCAAATTGCTGTACTTGATCCGCCAATGTCCATAGCAAGTCCGAGATTTCGGCAGGGGTTTGGTCGTTGTTTAATAGACGCTCGATTTGCAGTGCCATTTGGTATATGGCAGTACGCTGATCGGTGACAGCGTTCATCTGCCGATCCCGTTTGTTCATGTCATCGGTACTCTGGACACCTACAATTGCGCCGTAAAAGATCGCACAAGCCATCAAGGTCAGCAGCAGCACGATGCGGAAGCGTATTGAGTTAAGGATGGAACGCGATGCAGCCTGTTGATTCATCACTTACGACTCCAAAGGCAACCTTTTACACATTTTGGGATGCCATAACATCATTTCCAAGAGGATACAATGACGTTCCGGGAGTTGGGTTAAAAATTCGCTAACAGTGACATCATTTCGGACAAAATTCATGATTCGCCACTCTTCAACTGCAAAATAGTTTACGTACTTCACAAAAAATTGATCAAAAACCGATAAAAAGGCTCCTCTCGCGACTTCTGCCTACGACATAAGGAATGTCTGTGGATATGAACGAGCAAGTTCAGGAGAGAAATCCGATGCAAGCCTTCAAATCCGACACCATTCGCGTACCGCGCTCCATTGAACTCATTCGGCTGAGTTTCCGTGTACTAAATCAGGTAATCCCAGCATGGGCGGATGATTTGGCGCTGCATCTATTTCTGCGCGTTCGACGCAAGCGCGTCAGCTATGACGGCTATCTGCCTAAAGGCGCACAGAAGATCGAGATCGTCCACAACCTGCGCAAGCTAAACGGCTACAAGTGGGGCAACGGAAAATCAACAGTGCTGCTGGTTCATGGATGGGAGAGTCATCTAGGACAGATGTTGAGCTTTGTCGAACCGTTAATCGCTCAAGGCTACACGGTGATCACCTTCGATGCGCCGGGGCATGGTGCCTCACCGAGCCAGCCTACCACGATCAGCGACTTCGCTTATGCCATCGAAGATGTAATCGATCAGTATGGTCCAATCGAAGCGGTGATCGCGCACTCGTTCGGCGCAGCGGCGACAGTGCTGAGTCTGGCACGATCCAGCAGCAGCGTGAAGAAATTAGCGTTGCTAGCCCCAATGACCAAACTCGATGATCACCTTTCAATTTTTTCGCGAATCGCTGCCTTCCCCGCCGACATGATCGCACGACTGCGCAGCCGAGTCGCCAGTCATATTGGTGCGCCAGTGGAACAATTCGATGCTGCTGAAGCTGCTCGTTCGTTGAACCTCGAGACGCTGGTCCTGCACGACGAAGCAGACCAGACCATTGCGGTGGAGCATGGTCGGCAATTGGCGGAGGCATTGAAGGCGAGGTTCATGACCACCAGCGGACTAGGACATCGCGGTCTGTTGCGCGACGACGCAGTAATCGATGCTGTCGGTAACTTCCTGAGCGCTGAACCCGCTGCACCGCAGTTAGTCGTATCCCATCCAGCTCCTATGGAATACGAATCACTACGGACAGCGTAACTCCCCTGAGATCCTACTTACAACTTGATACTTAGTCCTTTTCTGTTTGCGGGTGTCGCTCGTCCCGGTAGGTCGTGCTGTCTCTACCGGGACAAGCGGCGGCAAAAGCGTTCATGTCTTTGCCTCAAGAAACGCAACCTCGACCACCTACTGTTAACCCCGACCGATAAACGGCATCTGGCTTGCCATCACTGTCATAAACGGCACATTCACATCCAGCGGCAGGTTTGCCATATACAACACTGCTTGCGCCACATGATCGGGATCGATGGTTGGCTCGGTGGCGACTGTGCCATTCGCTTGCATTACACCTGCACCCATGCGCGAGGTCATTTCGGTGGCGGCGTTGCCAATGTCGATTTGTCCGCAGTTAATATCAAATGGTCTACCATCCAGCGCCGTCGCTTTGGTCAGTCCAGTGATCGCGTGTTTGGCAGCCGTGTATGGTGCTGAATTGGGGCGGGGCGTGTGCGCGGAGATCGAGCCGTTGTTGATGATGCGTCCCCCATGTGGATTCTGCTGCTTCATAATCCTGAAGGCGTGCTGCGTGCAAAGAAAAGTTCCGGTGACGCAAGTATCCAGCACGTTGCGCCATTGTTCATAACTTAACACTTCGAGTGGAACGCCGGGAGCACCGATGCCCGCATTGTTGAATAAAACATCTACTCGCCCGAACTTGGCTTCGGTTGCCGCAAATAGTGCTGACACGGATTCGGGATCGGTCACGTCGGTGGATAGCACCAGAGTGCGATCATTCGATACACCGGATTCTCGTACTGTTTCCTCTAGTGGCTCAAGGCGGCGACCCGCCAGCACGACGGAATATCCGGCTTCCAGTAGCCGCAGCGCGGTGCGTTTGCCGATCCCGGTTCCGGCACCGGTTATGAGGGCGACACGATTTATGGGGTCCATGTGAGGTATTCCTTGTGCAGCGTATTGATCCTAAGGCATATGCTACTGCGGATTGCTACTCCCACACAGGCGCAAAACCGGGCTGACCTTCGTACAGCACGGGCAGTACAGTTCGCATCTGCTTCACCACCACGCGGTAGGTAGCTTCTGTCCAATTGCGTTCGCGGCAAAGATCAAGTGCTGCTTGACCCGTCCCTGCTACAAAACGGCGATTGTTCTCATGAAAATGCTGCACCACAAAGCGAGTCGCGCCGGAATCTTTTACCTGTTGTGCAAACGCCAGCGGATCGCGCACGGGCAGCAGCGGCGTCATCGTGATGCAGGCGCTGATCCCAGCATCGGTAAGCTGCTTCACGGCATCGAGTCGGCGCTGGTTAGAGGGACACAGCGGCTCAAAAGCGCGACGCACCTCGTCATCGTCGGTGGTCACGGTCATATTCACACGAACATACTTGAATTGGCGCAGCAGATCGATGTCGCGAGTGACCAGCAAGCTGCGCGTTTGAATTACCAATCGTGCTTGATGATATTCCAGCAGTTCGATCAACAAACTGCGTGTGAGTTCCAACTGCTTCTCAATCGGCTGGTAAGGATCGGTGACGCTGCTCATATAGATCGATTTGTCGATCAGCGGACGGGCACGTTTTTTGCGCAGCAATTCCAATGCGTTCTCTTTTACCCGCACCCATTCACCCCATGATTCCTGCAACTCATCGGAGGGTGCAAAGAAGGCAGCATAGCAGTAAGAACAGCCAAAGGCACAGCCGGAGAAAGGGTTCAGGGTGTAGTCAAACGCTTTGATGAAACCGGAAGGGCGCGTGAACAGATTCTGCGTCGGACGGTGGACGACGTGGACTTTCATGCCTACCTCCAAGCCGAAAGCACCGATGGGGTGGACATCATAGCACAATAGTTCGATTGGATATAGTGGATTCTTGACGCTAGCAATTCCCCGATGTACGCTCCACATACTTCCTTTCCCCTCAGCATCAATGAAATGGAGCAAACTCATGCGCGAAACAGTGTTGTCAGATAACGCCCCACGTCCCTCCGGTCCGTTTTCGCAAGGCATTATTACCAGCGGCAGGCAGTTGTGGATCAGTGGTCAGGTCGGCTCTGATCCGAAAACGAAAAAAGTTGTCCCCGGCGGAATCGAGGAGCAGGCAGTACAGGTATTCGAGAACGTCAAGGCGATTGCCGAAGCAGGTGGTGGATCGCTGCAAAAAGCAATTCGCGTTGGCGTGTATCTAACTGACATTGCGAATTGGGCACAGATGAACGAGATTTACAAGCGGTATTTCAGCGAGCCATTCCCTGTCCGCACTACGATCTCCTGTGGTTTGGTGTCGCCGTATCTGATCGAAGTCGATGCTGTGATCGCGCTGGACTGAAAACGATGATCACACTGGATCACATTCGAGACGCACAAGCGCGCATTCAGGGCATCGTCTATCGCACGCCGCTGCTGCCTTACTTCGGCAGTGCGCCTGATCAGCAGCTTTACCTGAAATTGGAAAACTTGCAGCCTACGGGTGCATTTAAGCTGCGCGGTGCATACAACCTGATAGCTAGTTTGAGTGACCAAGAACGATCTCGTGGCGTAGTGGCACATTCCAGCGGCAATCATGCGATGGCAGTAGCTTACGCGGCGCGGGCAGTCGGTACCCATTCAACCATCGTGATGCCGCCTCATGCGCCCGAAGTGAAGCAGCGCAAGACTGCGGAATTCGGTGGCAATGTGGTGTTGCATGGCAGCAGCAGTCAGGATGTCGCAGAAAAAGCGGCTGCACTTGCTCAAGAACATGGCTATGTGATGGTAGAACCGTTCAACGATGAACGTATCGCCGCTGGTCAAGGCACGATAGGGCTGGAAGTGCTGGAAGACATACCTGATCTTGAAGCGATGATCATACCAGTCAGCGGTGGTGGGCTGATCAGCGGGATTGCGACGGCGATCAAACTGTCCAAGCCCAGCGTGCGGATCATTGGTGTGGAACCAGAATTTGCCGCTGATGCACAGGCGAGTTTACGCAGCGGTCAGATCGTGTCCTTCAGCGCCGATCAAGTGATCCGCACTAGCGCAGAAGGATTGCGCGTGATGGCACTCGGCGATGTGACATGGCCCTATATCCGCGACTACGTCGACGACATCGTAACGGTGAGTGAGGACGAAATCCGACAAGCGATGCGACATCTGGCGTTGGATGTGCGCGTAGTAGCGGAAGCAAGTGGCGCAGCAACATTCGCAGCGTGGTTGTTCCATCGCGACGAATTGCCCGTCGTCAAACGCAGTGTCTGCTTGATCAGCGGTGGTAATATCACGGCGGAGTTATTGCGCGACGTTCTAGCATGATCCACTCGTACCCAGTCTCATCGACTGGGTACGCTAATCACTCCATACGGCGAAGTGCCGGATTACGCAGCACCACATACACCCCGCAGAGCAAGGACGCGAGTCCATAAATCAGCAGTGCAGGCATTACCGATAATAGCTGCGCCAGTACACCCAAAAGCAGGTTAGCAAACGGTCCAATTCCGAAGAACGTCAGTGTGTATAGGCTGAGGACGCGTCCGCGAAATTCATCGGGAACGGCATCTTGGATCAGCATGTTAGTTAGGATGAATTGGCAGATGAAGCCGCCCGACGCTAATGCTGCCATCGGGAGCGAAAAGTAAAAATTGGGGATCAATCCCATCAGAATGACACCGAACGGCGCGATGAATGTCGCCATCGTGAGGACACGCCCGCGGCGGAACTGCCCACTGCGGCGTGCGATCAATACGGAAACGATGATGGTGCCGATACCGCTGGCGGTCAGCAGTGCCGATGTGCCTAGGTCGACGTTGTTCAGCGTATATTCAGCATACGGCGCAATCTGCGTAGAGAAGGAAATACCGAAGCAACTATTGATACCTGCTAAAAGAAGCAGCGGCGCGATGATCGGATGACCAGAAGCGAAGCGAATCCCCTCAACTAATGGTTTGAGGAACTCAAAATGCTCAGGTCGCTGCATGATGGACTTGAGACGCATCACCCACAACCCGAAGATAACGGCGATGAAGCTGATGCCGTTAAGCAGAAAGCACCAACCTGCGCCTAACGCTGCCAGCGCGATGCCACCTAACATCGGACCCAATATCCGCGCCGAGTTGAACATGATCGAGTTCATAGCAATGCCGCTGTGCAGATGTTCGCGCCCAACTAACTCGACCACAATTGCCTGCCGTGCCGGAGCATCGAGCGCCGTGAGGATGCCGAGGATGAAGGACAGCACGATTAGGTGCCAGACTTGGAGGATTCCCGCGAACTGTAGCACAGCTTGAACAAACGCCAAGATCATCATGGTCGTTTGCGTGATCAAGAGTAGCTGACGGCGAGGAAAGCTCTCCACGATCACACCCGCGAACGGAGTCAGGATCAGAGCAGGGAGTCCTTGCGCGAAAGTAGTCACGCCGAGTGCTAACTCAGAGCCTGTCAGTGTATAGACGACGACTTGCTGCGCAACAGTCTGCATCCACGTGCCAGAAAGCGAAACAAGCTGTCCGATGAAGTAGAGACGATAAGCGGGATGACTAAAAGCAGCGGTGCTAGTTGCCTTTGTCTGCTTCGTTTCCTCCTCCGGCGGTGGCACGCCTAATTCTCGGCGAACGTAGCCGGATGAGCCAGTTGACATTGATGTAGTCCTTATGTGTAACGATACGTAACGCCGTCAACGACCATCTTGGACTGAAACTGCACGTATTTGAGCGTGGAATCGGGCAAATTGCTAGGCTCGCCTGAGATCAATAAGTGCGGTATCCCAAACTGTTCAGCAATTCGCTAATCGCTGTCTCGTAGTGCTTGGTGGTCTCGTCTTCCACCACGATGAACTGCTTTTGCGCCAGCACCGAAGGATAGTTCTTCTCGTTTTTCATGCGGTGCTGGTTGTGCCAGATGGAGACGATGCGGCTGCCTGCCTCCACCGCCCACGCGATCTCACGCTCGACGTGCGGCTCACTGGCATTCAGCGTGTTCGGCGCTATCAGCACTACAAACACGCTGCTGCCGCGAATCGTCTGCTGCAAGAGCTGTTCCCAATCGTCGCCGGGAGAAATATTCTTGTCCACAAAGATGTCGCTCACACCGACCAGTCGCAGCCGTGCTTCGATCAGCAATGCCAGCGCACTACTTTCTTGGCGGCGATAGGAGATAAAGATCGAAGGTGCTTTGGAGGGGCGCTCCAAGAGTTGAAATGCTTTTTGCGTCAATTCATAAATGTAGATGCCATAAGAATCAGTCTCGCGCACCAAATAGCCGAATGACACCAGCACATTCGGATCGGGCGATTCCAGCTCACCACGCCCCAATCGACCACGCCCCCATTTATCCTTAAACTGGGTGATCAATTCATTGCTGGTTTTCATCTCGTGCGGGGAATCGTCACCGCGAAAGCGCGATCCTGATGGTAACACGCCACTAATGGCGAGATACGCAAGATCGCGGGCGTAGTCGTGGACTTTCAGGATCGGATCAGCAGGGTGAGGTTGAGCGAGTGGATTGTCCATAGTTCTAAGCGAGTCCTCCAACCCGCAATTATAGCTAATAGGTGCGGTAGCCAAGTGTGTTGAGCAGCCAGTTGACCGCCGTTTCGTATTCCAATGCTGTCTCAGCTTTGAGCGTGTAGCCCTGACTACTGCTCAGAACCGCAGGCAGGTGACCGCTGCCCTGTTGCTTCTCGACGGTGTGCTGATTATGCCAGATCGGAATGATGCGCTGGCACTTCGCTTCCACCGCCCACTCAAGTTCTTTTTCCACCCATCCATTCACGTTGGTGAGCGTACCCGCGCCGATTAATGCGATAAATGTCTGTGCGCTTCCGATTCGTTCGCGGATATGTCGCTCCCAATCGCTGCCACCGGGAATGTCACGATCAATGAACACTTCGGTAATGCCGATCAAACGCAAACGCGATTCGATCAGCAGAGCAAAGGCACTCGATTCGCTGCGGCGATAGGAGATGAAAATAGAAGGTGGTTTCAGCGGCTTATCGAGCAATTCAAATGCTTTTTGCGTTGGCACGAACATTGTATCGCCGGAGGAAGTGACTCGTGATCGCAGATAGCCGAACGATTCGAGGATGTCACGATCCACGCTGACAATAGGTTGCAGCGAATCGGGATCAAAGGTGGCGCGTTTCATGATCCCTGCGCTTTCGATTTGCGTCCAATCCTCATCTGATAGGGATGCTAACGATCCGCCCCACTTGCGGATGAATTCAATCTGATGGAAATCCAACTCGAATAACTGATGAACACGATGCAGTTCGATCCAAGGATTCTGAAGATAAAGATAGGCGAAGTCGCGGGCGAAGTCGTGAATTTGCTGGATTTGATCTTTAGGACGTGGGAGCAGCAGAGGATTGTCCATTTATTCGCCTCAATGATCACAAAAGACCAAGGAATTATACGTGAATTCATTCGACGGCAAATGCGGCAATACGAATACTATTTCGCTTCGCGTTCTCGTAAAATCTGGCGCACTTCCATCAGCGTTTTGCCAAGCTGATTGCGTCCTGTGCCTTCTTTGCCAATACCCCAGTAGTAATCAACGGGCGAATCTTCAACCAGCAGTTCGTCGCCTGTATCCAACAGTATCTGACGAATATCGGCGTGAGTCTCAAATTTGAGCAGCACCACTTTACGCATTACATCATCTTTCACCTGATCCCAATCGGGACGAAGTGGATTTGTTTCAGCGCGACCTAACGCTGCCGCTTCATCTGGTGTACTGGCGTTGCGAATCTGGTCGGCTATCGGCGTGCCGATCACCTTTTGGGCTTGATAATAATGTTCGCTAGTTTTCCAGTAGTGCCCATCCAACTCAACGCCGTGAGAGGAAAAGTTGGAGAAGCAGCCATAGGGGTCGTATTCGTGATAAAAATAGATCGCCATTCGGAAATCCTCTGATGCGTATACAAAAAAGGGTGAGCACAACACTCACCCATTCGGACGAAACGTTTGGTGACGATGCGGCTATTTAGTTCGCCAGCATCTTGCGCAGCACCGTATGCAGGATGCCACCGTTGCGATAGTAATCCACTTCCACAGGCGTATCAAGGCGAACAACTGCCTCGAAGGTGAATTCATCGCCGCTAGGACGCACCACGCGCACTGTTAGCGCCTGACGCGGCAGCAGTTCATCACTGATGCCTTCGATGCTGATCACTTCTTCACCCGTCAAGCCGAGAGTTTCCGCGCTGGTTCCTTCCTTAAATTGCAGCGGCAGCACACCCATCATGCCGAGATTGCTGCGATGGATGCGCTCGAAGCTTTCCGCCAGCACTGCCTTGACGCCGAGCAGATAAGTACCTTTCGCTGCCCAGTCGCGGGAACTGCCAGTGCCGTACTCTAAGCCCGCAATCACTATCAGCGGTGTGTCTTGTTCCTTGTACCTCATGGCAGCATCGTAGATGGTCATTTGCTCGCCAGAAGGTTGGAACTTGGTTACGCCACCTTCGACGCCCGGAACCATCAGGTTCTTCAACCGCACATTGGCGAAAGTACCGCGCAGCATCACCTTATCGTTACCGCGCCGCGTGCCATACTGGTTGAAATCTTCTTTCTTGACGCCATGCTCCAGCAGGAACTGACCAGCGGGCGATTTCTCGGCAATGTTCCCGGCGGGCGAGATGTGATCGGTAGTAATCGAATCGCCGAACAAACCAAGCACGCGCGCGTTGACGATGTCCTTCAGCGGTGCAGGCGTCAGCGACATGCCCTCGAAGAATGGCGGATTCTGAACGTAAGTGGAGTCGTTCTGCCACGCGAAAGTATCCCCAGCTTGTGCTTGAATCTCGTTCCACTGCTTGCTGAAGTTGCCGATCTCCGCGTACTGCTTGCGATACATATCAGGATTGGCGGCGTACTGCATCACCGATTGGATTTCTTCCTGTGAGGGCCAGATATCCTTGAGGTAGACAGGTTCGCCATCGCGTCCTGTGCCGAGGGGTTCGTTGTAAAAGTCAATGTCCGTCGTGCCAGCCAGCGCGTAGGCGACCACCAAGGGCGGCGACGCCAGATAGTTCGCCTTGACTAACGGATTGATGCGTCCCTCAAAGTTGCGGTTTCCACTGAGCACGGCACTGGCGACGATGTTCGATTCTTGTACCGCTTGCGCTACTTGCGCAGGCAGTGGACCGGAGTTACCGATGCAGGTTGTGCAACCGTAGCCAACAACATTGAAGCCGAGCGCATTCAGCGATTCCTGTAACCCTGCAGCGCGTAGATACTCAGAAACAGCGCGAGAACCCGGTGCGAGACTGGTCTTTACGTAGGGAGCGACCTTCAAGCCCTTCTCTACCGCCTTCTTCGCCAGCAAGCCAGCGCCGAGCATCACTGATGGATTGGAGGTGTTGGTGCAGCTCGTGATCGCAGCGATCACTACCGCACCGTGACCAACTTCGATGTTGTATCCGTTGTTGCGAACAGCAGCCCGCTTCTCTAGATCTTCTTCCTTAAGAGCGAAGCCACGCTTATCCAGCGGTGCAGTGAGTGTGTCGTGGAAGTTCGACTTCATATCCGCCAGACGGACGCGATCCTGTGGACGCTTGGGACCCGCGACACTCGGTTCGACAGAACCTAGATCAAGCGCCAGCATATCTGTGAAGATGGGATCAGGTGTCTCGTCAGTGCGGTACAGTCCTTGCATCTTGGCGTAATTCTCAGCGAGTTGTGCCGTCGCTTCGCTGCGTCCGGTGCGGCGCAGGTAGCTGATCGTTTCGCTGTCGATGGGGAAGAAGCCCATCGTTGCCCCGTATTCAGGAGCCATGTTGGCGATGGTCGCACGATCCGGCAATGTCATGCCGCTGAGACCGGGACCGAAGAACTCCACGAACTTATCCACCACACCGCGCTTACGCAGCATTTGAGTCAGCGTCAGCACCAGATCGGTTGCCGTTGCGCCTTCGGGCAGCTTGCCCGTCAGCTTGACGCCGATCACATCTGGCAGCAGCATGTAAATCGGCTGACCAAGCATGACCGCCTCTGCCTCAATGCCACCGACACCCCAACCGACCACGCCGAGTCCATTGATCATGGTGGTGTGCGAGTCCGTGCCGACTAAGCTATCAGGGAAGGCGACACCATTGGTAAGCAGTACCGCCTTCGCTAGAAATTCGAGATTGACCTGATGGACGATGCCCGATTGTGGTGGCACGACGCGGAAATTCTGGAAGGCAGTCTGTCCCCAACGCAGAAATTCGTAGCGTTCACGGTTACGCTCGAACTCTACTTGCGCGTTGTACAGCAGTGCATCCGGCTCACCGAAGCGATCCACCTGCACGCTGTGGTCGATCACCAGATCGACGGGGATTTGCGGCTGCACCTTATTCAGGTCGCCGCCAAGTTTCTGCATGGCATTACGCATCGCCGCTAGATCGACCACGCAAGGAACGCCCGTAAAGTCCTGCATCACTACACGGGCGGGCTTGAACGGCACTTCGATCTTGCCACCCTGCTGAGGGTCCCACTTGGCAATATTTTCGATGTCCGCGTCGGTGATCACATAGCCATCATAGCTGCGTAGTGCTGCTTCTAAAAGCACTTTGATCGAGAAGGGGAGTTGGGAAACAGCCGCAACATTCATTTCTTCTAGCAGCTTGATCCGATAGTAGGTTGCTTCGCCGCTGCCTGTATCAAAGGTCGAACGGGCGGCAGCGTACTTGCTCTCCGCGTGAGTTGGAGTCATGGGGCTTTATCCTATATTTCGGGAACGTTAAAAACTGTTATCAGCATTATAGCGCGGATCAGCGGAGCTTTGGAGGGGAAACCCGTTTCTCGCCGTCATGGTCGGAAGTAAATGCGGGAAACATAAAGGCGTGTGTTCAATCTGAGGTCAGATGATTCCACAGACGTACTGGCAAACACATTTCCGGGCACATTGCCTGTGAAGATGAAGCGTACTTGTTTGGGTGAGGAAGTGACGGGGTATCGCTCAATACTTCGTGGGCTACCTAGAAACAGCAGCAGTTCGCCAACCGTTACATAGCCTTTTCCAATGTAGAGACCAGTCACGTTGTCTTGATCCAATTTAGCGTGAATCATCACGTCCAATGAAGGTGAACTCATAGTTGATGTCCACCTAAAATCCTGTTCATTGATTTCTAAATCACCGCCCGCATAGTTAGCAGCAATCTGCGGCACATCTGCTATTAAGGTTCGCTGAAGGCAAATGTCGCGCCAGCACCATTGCCCATCGGTCAAGCGCACTTCCCGTATCAGCAACCCTACGAAAGAGTCGGTCGCCAGTGATTGCGACGATCCGACAGCTCTAGCAGCAGTGATGCCGATTGCGAAAATTAACAAGGCAATGAACGTCGTGACAATCAAGCGCATGAGGTGTTTACGGACGGAACGTCACGCGCAGCACGAATACACTGCTGTTGAGCGCTAACGATGACGTGCGATAACTGAGATGGGCGCTGACGCCGTTAGGAAAGAAGAGTTGTAATCGTTTGGTCTTGCCTGTAGTCGGTGGGCGATAGACGCGATTAGGTTCACCGTAGCGCAGCAGCAGTTCTCCCACCGTGATGTAGCCTCGTCCGAGATCGATGCCCGTCACCGCCGGTTTTGAGCGATTACCATAAATCGTAATGTTCAACTGTGGATCGGCGGCTCTCCACGCCACCGTTAGCCGATCTCCGGTGTCGAGGTTCATCATCCATGATCGGCGTGGCGTGGAAAGGCGCGGTACTTCTAGAAACTCCGCTTGTGCGATGCAGATTGTTTGCCAGCACCATGACTCTTCGCCTAGCTGCATATCGCGGGCGAGCATAGCGTCGAAGGAAGCCGGATCGACAGGTCGCCGTGAGCCAAGTGCGCGGGCTGCGACAGCACTTAGCATGATGCTAAGGAACAGGAGAGTAGCAGTGGCGATCAGGCGGCGCATAGGCTGATTACCTTATGGACGAAAGGTGATTCGCGGCACGAATACGGTACTCGTCAGCGTCAAACGCGATGAGCGATGATAAAGATATGCACACACAAAATCAGCGAAGCAGACACGGGTTCGTTTCGTCTTACCAGTAGGCGGAGAAGTATAGGCAGCAAGCGGCTTGCCATATTGCAGCATCAGTTCACCGACGCTGATGTAACCGCGTCCGACATCGAACGCGGTCACTTGCGCTTGGCTGCGGCTGCCGTAGATCATAATATTGGTGTCCACATCTGCGGTCAGCATGATCGATTACCATGCGCGGGTGGTGGCGTCTATGTCGTTGACGATGCGCCATGATAGCTCTGGACGAGAGAGACGCGGCACTTCCATGAAGGCAGTACCTTCAGCACAGATTTTGCGCCAACACCACATACCCTCTACCAGTTTGGTATCACGAGCAAGCGCGGCAGCGAACGAATCGGGATCGAGTGAAGTGGTTAGTCCGAAGGCGTAGGCGACGGTTACGCCGATGAGCGTGGAGAGGAAAAGCGCGAGGATTAGACCAATGAAGCGCATCAATCATTAACTCCACTTTTGTAGCTACGGATTATAGCATCAGATTTACAGCCTTATGCTTAGGGATATGTGCGGAAACCGCGCCAACGCCAGCCTGATTCCAAGCCGATTGTCGCCATCGTGGGTGAAAAGGTGACACTCTGGATCAGTGACCATGCCCGCAGGATCGGTTGCTGCTGCGAGATAGTGATCCCGCAGACCCAACCACGAAAACAGAGATAGGTGACATAATGCGTACTTTGCTGACTGGTTAGCATCCACAGTGGCGTGCCGTAGACTGCGATCAACTCGCCTGCGGATAAGGATCGCCGTTTGCTGCTGTCGGAAATATCGAGCAAGCGCACTAGATTATTATCGGAGATATTGAAGTACAGCCGCCAGCCATTCTCAAGCATCGCTTGATACGCCGCTGCGCCTGATCGCAGCGTAGAGGATTGCTCTTGCATATCGAGGATCGGCTGTTGATCCATAATCTGCCAGAGCTGCGATGCGCCCATATGCTGCGGACAAATTTTGCGCCAGCACCACGTCTCATTGATCAGTTGTGAATCGCGGGTCAGCATCGCGGCAAACGAGTCGGGATCGAGTGGACGTGCCGATCCGAGCGCACGAGCGAACATCGTTGCGCCAGCGCCAAGCAAGACAAGCGTGAACATCAACAGGAGCAGGCGTTTCAAGGACTGTTGATCCTATGCGGGTAAAAGCGCGACTTGAAGCCTTGCCATGTGGTGACATGAATCGGTGCGCTGCTGCTCACGCTAAGTCGTTCACGTCCGACGCTATCGCTCATAAAAATGATGGTAGCGATATTGGAATACGGAGAAAAACTTACTTTGCTGGCGCGGTTGTTAGGCTTTGCTGCTCTCGTTGATGATTCTATGCGAAAACACAAACTGTCGTCATAGCATAGATCGGTGACAGCGGGCTGTTGATCATTGACCAGCACACGATCTGGCAACCCATAAGTCAGGATCATGTCGCCAATACGGAGATCAATTTCGCGCAGTACGATCTGATCAACGATGGTCGAGAACGAACGCATGTGAAAATCAACCGTCATTTCGTAAACCGAAATCTGATTGATGTTCGTGCCGACTCGCCGCGTCGATCCGGGACAGATCGATTGCCAGCACCAGACGTTGTTGAGGAAGCGCGTATCACCAGCGAGTCTTCCAGCAACTGAGTCGGGATCAATGCGATATGATGCTCCTAATACTCTAGCTCCTGTAAGTACGCTTACAGCGAATACCAGCATAATCAACGTGACAAAGAGTATTCGTCGCATCACCAAAGACCGAGGTAATCATCTGCACGGAAGCCGCAACACAGATGTTTCAAGCACCTAATCTCCCCTAAGATTTCTCAGATCAGTCGAGATCGGAAACCATCCCAGTGTTTTGCTAGTTCCTCGCCATCTGGCTTGATGCGTTCTGCCATGACTTTTTCCCCACGATAGAAAATAGCGAATACTTCTAGTCGTGGGGTCAACTGCATCATTTCATTGCTAACCTCTACGCAAACACCGCCGTCGAAGCACACAGACATCCAATACAAACCCGCGACCCGATCCTTGAAATAGAAGACATGCTGTGGATTGCCGTAGAGCAGCATCGCCTCGCCAAGCGAGAACCGCTGTCCTTCTGGCAAGATAAACTTGATGCGGGTGACGATCTGCGGAGCGACTTTCACCGCCTCTGCTGCGATTTTCCAGTCGTGCGCCTCTAACCAATTGATGGTGTACAGGTTGGCGTCGAAATAATCAAAGCTGTTCCCGATAGTATTCGCAGTTGCCATCGCCGTAGCATCGGGACAAATATCGCGCCAGCACCAGACATCACCCGCCTGCTCAATGTCGTCCATCAGCAGCACGATATAGGACGCAGGATCATGAGGCTGTGCCGCGCCAACTATACGCGCCACAAGAATACTGGTCACCGCCCCAGCGATAAGGATTAAGGTAAAGATCGTTAGCTTGCGTATTAGTTCTTTCATCTGGGTAACAATCCATAAGCAGCAAAACCACGCCAGCGATCACGATAGAAGAAGCGGTCAATCTCCAATCGGTCAAGTTCGCCACGCTCATAATAGACGACAGCGACTTTGCTCCAGATCAGCAGTTGACCCCGTTGATTAGTAGTCGTGAATATGCAGACCTCGTAAGCGAAACAGAGATGCACTTCGTAGGCGCGCAGCGGTCCATTCCAGATGGTATAGACGAGATTGGGCAGCCCGAAGTACGCCAACGCTTCGCCAACGTACAAGGCGCGGGGATGAAACATCAAGTAGCGGGTGGTGAAGGAGTAGGGTCTACCCCGAATGTTCAGCCATGAGTCTAGCGGTGTGCTAAAAGTCACAACCTCGAACACATTGCCGGAAGGGAAGGTCTGATAGGCGCTTTCATCCAACCGTGACATGATGCCGCCAATGGTGGTGCTGCCGGGGCAAATATCGCGCCAGCACTGCACACCTTGTGCTTTTTGGAGCGTGCTATCTTTTGCCAATACTTGAGTCCACGACTCAGGAGCTAGTGGTTGCGAAGTGCCAAGCGTACGGGAAGTTCCGATCAGCAGCGAAAGGATCAGCGTTATTATGAAAACCCAGCGCGCTAATCGACCGCCCATCACCACCCCAAAGTTCAAGTACCGTCGCTAGAAAACGGTATCTAACATTCCTTCGAGCGCCTGCATGTTGTCCACAGGCTTAGCGAAATCAAGCAGCAGGAATTTACCCGCCTCTCGCGGACGGGCATGAGCCGCACTGGCAATCCTCAGATGATTATCAGTGACGACGACATGCCCACCATTAACGGGAATGTGTCCGGTCACGAGGAATTTTTGTGTGGTTGGCGCTCCGATAGAAAAGGCGTCCAAGAATGTCGTCAACATGCGGCGGTACAGCGGCATCTGCATACCTAGTTCGCAGCGCGTGAATAGAATATCCCACAGCAGTTCAAACTCACGGCTTTGCTGCGAGATCATGGTGGCGCGCACTAGCTGGTCGTAACGCGGATCGCTTTGCCCACTGACGGCAAGGTAATGCTTGGCAAGCATATCGTAGGGCATTCCCATCGTCTTGCCATAAAGGGCACGAAGCTGCTCAGGATGCGGATTAGCCGCAAGCAGCTTGTCAAATTCCTCTAGAATCTGGTGGTGATCGAAACCGCGCACAGCCTGAATATTGGCGGCGGCACTGCCATGTGGTCCAGCATGTGCAAACATCACACCGCTGGCGGTACGCACGTAAAAAGGCAGACTCTCCAGATATTCGATCACTTCTTCGCGCTTGCCGGATTCGGTAAGGACATGTTCAAAGCGCGGCGTATATTCCAGCCGACCTTTTGCCAGCGTGACACCATAAATGTGCGGCATTTCGTGATTGCCGAGCAGCATGATCACCGATTGTGGCGGCAGCACCCGCTGCATTCGCATGATATCTAGCAGAATACTCAGACTTTCATCTTGCTCCGCTGGTCCTTCACTGTGAACAATATCGCCAAGCAGCAGCAACCGATCCACCTTCTTGGTGGCGCGAAGGCGTAGAAAACGGCTGGCGTAACGTGCGAAGGCATCTTTATCGCCGTGTAGATCGGATACCACCATCGTCACGCCGGAAGTGAGGTCTAGGATGCGCTCAGGCATGGTTAGTCTCGCACTTAGTCCAGTCTAGTTAGGCGCAGATTTTGCCAATATTAAACAGATATTTATACCGCAGTGCAAATGTTTATGCTCAGAAATGCAGCGAAATTATAGTTACATCGGATCAAGGTAAACAAACCCAGCGCGCGTCGAACTGCACGTCGACAACATCCGGGGCGGGTTGTGTCAAGACAATTAGTTGTTGGGTCGTTGGTTGATATGTGAAAAGCGCCGACGTGCCATCTTGTTGGGCGGTTAGCAAAGCGATGCTGCTATCTGGTGTCCAATCACCGCTTGATCTCAGTCCAACGCGTAGTGTTTCGATTCGTTCAGCCTCTCCAGAATCAGTATCGACGATAACGGGAACGAACGGACTGTCGATGTTAGCCGTTACTGGCGCGGCATAAGTAAAATTACGGCTATTCGCTGACCAACTGATCACAGGGGGCACCACATCATAGAAGCGATCCAGTCGTCGTGATTCACCTGATAATGGCTTCAGCAAATTGAGATTCACCAATTCTGGTTCGCTCACCGACGAACTCAGGTAAATTGCTTTCTGACCATCGGGCGAGAGCCGATTGTAAACGTAATGTAGATCGTTGAAAAGCGGGCGAACAACGACTTGATTGGCGCCATCGGCATATATCAAATTCCATGTGCAGCCAATATCAGTACATTCTTCAAACAACAGCCGACCATCCCGCAGCCAACCGAGCGGATCGCTGACAGTGGATCGCAAGGATAGGCGCTGTGCCATCGGTTGATCGGTAATGACGTAAACACCGTAATTCGCACCCTCGGCATCCTGCGGAAAGGGCTGTTCGTTCGCCAACAACGCGATGGTCGAGTCATCCGGCGACCACAAAGCGGAGGCAACGTTCAGAAAGATTAGGTTGCGGGCGTTCAGGAATGGACTGCCAGAGATGGGGGCAGCAATCTGACGTAAGGGGACGACAGCCTGCTTGCTTACATCGTAAATTTGATACAATCCAGCGGCGGTAATCGTGCGGCGCATAAGCAAGCGATCACTAAGGTGCGACCATGCCACTGGAAAGTGCAGCATGATCGTATCAACAAGCTTCGGCGGCGTACTGGTCAGATCGAAAAGCTGTGTGCCTGCTCGCTGCCCTTCCACTTCTTGTCCAGCGTCCAACAAAGCCACCGCCAGCAGTTTGTGATCAGGTGAGAGCATAGCACGGCTGATCTGTACCGAGGACGTTTCGATACTCTCTTTTTCGCCATCCTGTGAGCGCAGCAGCATTAGCTTACCAGTGCTCAGATCACGGTAAAGGATGCCACAGGTTGTTTGTGCAGCGGCGAACGACCAAGAAAGCAGCGACACGACGGTAAGCAGGAGAGCTAATGCGACCCGACGAGCGCTTAAGACTCTCAACATTCGCTATTCTCCCGCCAAGCGACGGAAGGTAATGCGGTAACCTGCACGATCAGGGGATCCGGGTGAGCAGGGTCCTGCTGTTAGCGGGTTGGTGAATGCTTGGCGATAGTCGCGCAGCGCCACTACATATGCGCGTTCCGGTGTCATGGTGAAGTCGGCGTAACCGGGATCACGCTCTGGCATCAGCCCGGTGAAGAAGATGTCGCGGTTTTCATCCTGTCGGATCGAGATGGCGATGCCAGGAATGCCATCGCCGATAGAAGTCTGCACCAATACTTCGATTCGCCCTTCCGTGCCCGCGCAAAAGCCGCGTACATCAACGGTAAATTCTCCCGGTGGCACCGGGGTCGGTGTGAATTCCAGTGGCGGAGGTGTGAAGGTGACACCAAGTGTTGGTGTGGCGGTTTTGGTGGCGACAGGTACGCGGGTATTGGTTGGTGTGATCAAGGTCGGCGTTGGAATCGGAGTGTTCGTCGTGACAAGTTGCACGACAGCGGGACAACTCTGGATACCTTGCGTCCGTGCCAGCGCCACCATGCTGCTGATCGCCAGCACGCCACTGTTGCTCTGTGCGCCACCCTCGCTGGTCAGTTCACAAGCGAAATCCGCGATGTCTTGCCAGTTCAACCCCGCTTCCGCCAAGCGGCTCGCGGCTTTGACGGTATCTCCATCGCGCGCCCACGCCAAGCTAACAGCGATCCCGTAATTGCGCTTGCCATCGCGTGCCAACTTATCCGGTGAAACATCAGTTACCAGCACCGGATCGACCTGCCAAGCCCAATAAAGTGCTCCGGCGATGCCGAACACCAAGCCGATGATCAAAACAATGGGGGAAAATCCGGCACGGCGCATGAAAGCAAATAACCTCGTCTTTATCGGGGAGGCAAGAAACGCTGCATCGGTTCGGTGCAAAATGCCATTGCACAGGAGAGTTCTACCAGACTGCGAATATCCGATTCTCGCCCCGTGCCCTGAGCAGAAATGTAACGCTCGGTAACATCGCGCACGTAGGTGAAGACATTGAACTCTTGTCCCGATCCCTCGCCCAGTGGCTTAAGGCGATTGACCGCCGCTGTGAGATCACCATCGACCTGAAAGGCGATAGCTACCATCACGGTGTACTCATCCTTATATCGGCGGGAGAGGTCGCTCATCGGGCTATCGATCACCTGCACGGGCGCGACTACCCAACCGATCATCAGTCCGATACCGACACCGAGTACTGCGCCAAAGATGAGTGATAAGAAGAAGCGACGCATGAAAGTTATTGCCTAAACGCGTAAGTTGACGCCTGATTTAGCCTGTTATAATAATGCAAAAGCCGGGGACGACCCGGCTTGCGATTCTAACACACTTTCGGTTGGAATAGTTGTATCGTCAAATACACTGATAATCAGTGCCGGAGGTGGGAGTCGAACCCACACGGTTTCCCAAACGAGTTTGAGTCGTTCGCGTCTGCCATTCCGCCACTCCGGCGACGGGGGACAATGAGCGAAAGTATACGTGACAAAGCAGGCTTCGTCAATGCAAATTTTCAGCGCCAATTCGCACTACGAGCAACTTGATTGATGGATGAGATCAAGCTGATCCAAGACGCACGGCGTGGCGATGTGGATGCCTTCAATTTACTGGTGGAGGCTTACCAGCGTCGTGCCTACAATCTTGCTTACCGACTACTTGGTGAGGTCGATGCGGCTGCAGATGCCACTCAAGAAGCGTTCATCTCTGCATACCACCATATGGAACAGTATCGCGGCGGCAGTTTCGGCGGTTGGCTGATGCGGATCGTCACTAACACCTGCTACGACGAACGGCGACGACGCAAGCGCCGCGGTGAGTCGTCATTGGAAGCGATCACCGCCGAGGGTGAACTGACCCCCCGTTTCTTGATCCAAGATCACGACGACAATCCTGAACAACAGGCACAGCAAAGCGCACTCAGCGAAGCGATCCAGAGTTGCTTAAACGCACTCGGCGATGATCAGCGCATCGTGGCTATTTTATGCGATATTCAAGGCTACGATTACGCAGAAGCAGCGGAGATTGCTGGTGTTGCATTGGGTACCGTCAAATCACGTTTGAGCCGTGCGCGTCAATCGCTGCGAGAATGTCTACGCGGGATCGGGGAACTTCTGCCGGGTTCCTATCGTCTTAAGGAAGAAGAGTAATGCTGAACAGTGCATCAGAAAGCGCGAACACGTTGAGTATCAGTGGTGAGTGATGGGTAGAGAGTAATGACTAACGGACGCATTGAGGACTGGGATCTGCTATCCGCGTATGTGGATGGCGCAATGAGGAAAGATGACCGTGAGGCGCTAGAAGCGCGCTTGCAGTCTGACCCTGCCTTGCGTTCGCTGCTTGATGAACTGCGCGGCAATATCGATCTGCTGCGCCGAACACCATCACTCGACTTACCGCGCGAATTCAAACTTGATCCAGTGAAGTATCGACGATCAGCGCCGTGGTGGGCGCGTTATGCTTCAATGCAGCGGTTGGGGATGCTGGGCACAGCAGCGGCGATCTTACTGATCGCAGCGGGGGCGCTGTTGGGTACGCCGTTCCTACAGCCTCCATCTGCCTCAGACGCAGGGCAAGCGGCTTCAAGTGCTATTCAACAATCAGAGGCTGATAGTACCGCTGCTGCCGTCGCCATGCAGGGAAGTGCTCTCCCCACCAGCACCGATATAATGGCGTTTGCACCAGCACCATCGACTGCGGCAACAGAGGAAGTAGCACGGAACGCTGCCACAGGGACGCAGGCGGGGCAAGACACTACTGATGCTATTGCGTTACCCACCAGTACGTTGGTGGCGGCGTTTGCCAGTGAAGGAACTGCGGCAGCAGAATCGGCTGCTGATGCTGCAGGGGGAGCAATGATAGCGCCGACGGAAACTGGCACCTTTACAGCGATTCCCACCCAAACGCAAAGCGCCGCTAATGAAGTCGCGCCACCCGCTGTAGCACAGTCAACGATGGCGGCTGGTTATGCCTCTACTTCTCCGGCGTCGCCAACTTCTGCGCCAACTGGTACGCTTGCTCCACTACCGACACAGCCACCACAAGCCAGTGCTGCACCAACAGCGGACGAATTCGCGGCGAAGTCCGCAGCGGGTTCGCCTGTGCAAGTGCCCCTCTTGTTGGTGATCGGTATTCCGCTGCTGCTGCTCTCGGCGATGTTATTCATACTTGGATGGCTGCGCGGACGGATCGGGGCATAACGACACGATGTTCGTACCGCAATTTTGCCCGCGCTGCGGAACTGCTTTGACTGATTCGCTCAAATTTGGGCGGATGCGCCGGGTATGTCCGCAATGCGATTACATCTACTTCGAGAATCCCAAAGTAGCAGCGGTGGTTTTTCTGGCGCAAGAGGGGCGCGTATTATTGGTTCGTCGCGCCGTCGATCCGCAAAAGGGGTTGTGGGCACTGCCAGCGGGGTACATCGATTATGGTGAAGCACCCGAAGCAGCCGCAATCCGCGAAGTGGCAGAGGAAACGGGATTGAACATTGCTATCGAGCGGCTTATCGATGTATTGTTTGACGGCGGAACCATCGCAATTATCTATGCGGCAAGGGTCATCGGCGGTGAGTTGACTGCGTTGGATGACGTCGAGGAGTCGCGCTGGTTTGCGGCAGATGAATTGCCTGCAGGAACTGAACTGGCATTTCGCAGCACACAATTGGTAGTATCTTCATGGGTCGCTGGATTGAACAACCTCAATAGCCAGTAGTCCAGCACGAGACGACCAATTAGGAGTAAATTCAGTGAGCAAGCAGCCGCCTTCGCCTGCAACGCCTGCAAAAGGCTTTCAACTTTCCAGTCTACTTAGCCTCAACACCTTGCTGATTTTTCTGCCCATCGCGCTGATCGCCAGAGCAGCCGGATGGGGAGATATTGCCGTATTCGTCTTATCGTCGCTGGCGATCATCCCGCTAGCAAGCCTGATCGGACATTCGACGGAAGCGTTAGCTGCCAAATTAGGACCAACCATCGGCGGCTTACTGAATGTGACACTTGGCAACGCTGCCGAGTTGATCATTACCATTTTCGCCCTGAGCAAAGGGTTAAATGATCTGGTCAAAGCATCGATTGTTGGCTCGATCCTCGGCAATCTGCTGCTCGTCTTAGGGACTAGTTTCCTCATCGGTGGTTTACGACACGGCGTACAGCAGTTCAACCGCCGTAATGCTTCGACAAACTCCACGTTGGTGATATTGTCGTTCTTGGCATTGGCAATCCCCTCTGCGTTCGATCATGCTCTGCTTGGTGCTGAGGGCGGTGCGGGACGTGAATTGTTCTTCAGCGAAGGCATTGCGCTGGTACTTATCGTTCTCTACGGCTTATCAGTTTTGTTTTCACTGCGTACTCCCAAAGATGCCCCCTTGATCGAGATCGAGAAAAGTGTTGAAGAAGCCGCACATGAAGTTCATGCCAGTTCAATGAGTACACCGGTCGCTTTGGGCTTGCTGGCATTCTCGACTATTGGCATCGTATTTATGTCCGAGGCGCTTGTCAGTACGGTAGAAGCCGTGGGCATCAGCTTAGGACTCTCCGAATTCTTCATTGGTATCATCATCGTCCCGCTGATCGGTAACGTAGCCGAACATTTCGTGGCGATTCAGGTTGCCTTCAAGAATCGCATGGATTTAAGTGTCAACATTTCGCTCGGCTCAAGCCTACAAATTGCTCTATTTGTCGCACCAGTCTTGGTGTTTATCAGTTTGCTGTTCCCCCAAAAGCTGGTGTTGGTCTTTAGTTCCTATGAGCTGCTGGCACTTGGTGCGGCAGCGGTGGTCGCAGCTCTGGTATCGCTAGACGGCGAATCGAATTGGATGGAAGGGGTGCAGCTCCTTGCCGTATACGTGATCTTCGGATTGGCGTTCTTTTTACTACCTGCCGTTGCAGGTGCTGTCCATTAGAAATTGTCAACTAACTGAGTGTGTTGAGACCGCATAACATGGTCAGCTTGCGCATGAGGGAAGAACTGATTGAGTTTCGTCTTAATGCATCGCTAGAGATCACAGATGGCGAATACCCCGTGCCGCTGACCTTTGCTTGCGTCGTCGCCAGACATCAACAAAAAGTATTGTGCATCTTTAACTCATGGCGCGGCGAATGGGAACTGCCCGCCGGATCGTTAGAACCGGGCGAAACGCCTGAGTTGGCGGCTGTAAGAGAGCTAATGGAGGAATCTGGTCAGTTTGTCTCGCAGTTACATTATGTCGGATTGTGTCTGCTGCGGCTGGCGAATGGGCAGCCAGAGTTAGGTGCGTTGTACACAGGTGAGGTGGACATGCCCCAGCCCTTTGTGGAAAATCCGGAAAGCGACAAGATCATGTGGTGGGACGGGCAAGCTGAGGTAGAGGGTGACATGAATGCCCTTGTCCCACAATTGATTGCACTGGCTGACCTACGCGATAAGTAGACTTGCTTATCCCTTAACTGAGCCTTGCAGGAGTGCTGCAATGATCTGCCGCTGAAACAGCATAAAGATGATCAGTGTGGGTAGCAGGATCAAGATTGTGCCGGCACAAAGCAGCGGGACATCAGTGGCGTAATGTCCCTGAAACGCTCCCAGCGCACCAGCCATCGTCCGCTGCGTCGGATCCTCGACTAACACTAGCGCCAATAAGAACTGATTCCATGTCCAGATCGACATCAGGATGCCAAGCGAGGCGATTGGTGCGCGGGCGAGTGGGACGTGAATTCGCCAAAACAATCCCCATGTGGTTGCACCATCCACACGAGCTGCCTCAGAAATTTCATTCGGCATATTAACAAAGTGCGTGCGCATCCAGAAAACTGCGAAGGGCATATACAGGGCAATTAACGGCAGCACAATCGCCAGCCGCGTATTGTAGATCCCTATCGCCCGCTCCAAGAAATAGATCGGGATAATGATTCCCGGAAATGGCAATGTCAATCCGAACACAAACAAAAACAGGAGTACGTTTGCACCACGAATACGCAGCAACCCGATAGCGAACCCTGCCATCGTCGAAATGAGTAGAGATACTGGCACGACAGCAAGCACAATAAAGGTACTGGATGCTAGCAGCGCTGTCATGTTCGCCACATTGAATGCTTGAATGAAATTACCCCACTGCGGATTCGCGGGCCATTCAAGCCCATTAGGCACGGTTCCCGATGGATGCAGCGCGGTCATGAAGATACTGATGAAGGGCAGTATCGTGAATGCCATTAACACCATTAGCAGCGCACGACCTGTCCAGAGTTCGCTCCGTGTCACTTTCATTCCGAATTCTCCGCCCGACTCAGCCGCTGAATGGGAATAATGATGATAACGACGAGGAGCATGAGCAAAACAGCCAACGCCGATGCAAGCCCAATTTGTCGCTGTGTGAAAGCAAGTATGTAGATCTGGATGCCGGGGACTGCCGTTGCATTGCCCGGACCTCCGGCAGTAGCAACATAAACAATGTCAAACGCGGCTAGCGCGGCGATCACGGTAACGGTCAGACACACACCGATTTCATATTTGAGAAGAGGAACTGTAACTGCCACAAATTCCCGGAGCCAGCCCGCTCCATCGATCCTCGCGGACTCATAAATTGCTGGATCGATCTTTGACATGCCGGTCAACAACAGTACGGTGCAGAATCCGAGCAAGACCCAGATACCGATAATGCCTACCGCTGGCAATGCCCAGTCGAAGTCGCCGAGCCAGGCTCTGGTAACCGCAGTGAGTCCAATGGCGTTGAGTATTTGGTTGACCAAGCCGGAGAGCGACAACAGCCATCCCCAGATGATTCCGGCAGCGACAAGAGGAATAACTTGAGGAAGAAACAACACAGTTCGAGCGATTGCACCGAAGCGTCCGGTTGCTATACGGTGCATCACACTGGCGACGACTAGACCAAGACCAACGGGTATGAAACTAAACCATACGACCAACCAGAACGCATTAAGGATCGTCCCTAAGAGGTTGGGAAACTCAAATACAGTCGTATAGTTTTTCAACCCGACCCACGTCATCGGACCAACGCCGTTCCAGCGAAAGAACGAGTAGTAGATAGTCAGTCCGAGAGGCAAAAGTACAAACGCTGCGTAAATTATCAGTGCAGGCAGCACGAACAGCCAACCGATGAACGTCTCCCGACGGACCAGCCGCATCGGCTGGTCCTGACGGGAGAGCGTGGGAGCCACGGAGCGATTATCTGAGTTCACCATCGAGTTCACGTTGTTGAGTTCACTTTCGATCTGGTCTAAGCAGTAAGCGTTCTGCGGCTCCAAAGATTATTGAGTGAGTTCCCGTTCGTATTCCGCTTGAACTGCCTTCAGAAGTCCGGCAGCATCCTGTTTGGCACCGACCATCTTTTGTAGTTCAGGCGTCCAGCCCTGAGCGAAGATGGCACTTGTTGCGTTGGCGATGAAGTCCATCGCGGTGCCAGCTTCACCAACGACAACTCCCGCTGCCAGCGTCTGGTTCGTGACTGAACCTTCAGCAACAGTAGGAACAGAGGCACCGGACGGACCGCCGGGATTCGAGCCACCAACCGTAACCGCGATCTGACGGGCGGTTTCGTTGGAGGCAGCCCAATTGAAGAAGAAGGCAGCGCAGTCAGCATTCTTGGCGTTAGCAGCGATGCCGAAGGTCAACGGTGCAGACATCGCAGCGGGGCTACCATCAGCTTCTGCGGGCGGCATCAGGAAGAACCCGACCTTGCCGGGTAAATCCGTGTCATATCCGGCGTTCTGCCAGTCACCATTGAAGATGAAGACACCTTCACCCTTGCCGAAACGAGCATTCGCATCCGTGTACTCGATAGCATTAATGTCGGATGGGAAGTAGCCGTTCTTGACCCACTCTTCAAGGTGTTGGGCAGCCTTGAGGTTGGCTTCAGTATCAATCGTTGCGCCCGACTTCTGGAAAATCCAGTCGTTGATGGGCTGTACCGGACCGAGCGATGCCATAAGCGCCTGAAGTGGGAAGGCGAGACCCATACCACTCTTGGCACTACCCCACTGCATAATCGGTAACAGACCAGCTTCCTTCGCTTTCGCCAGCAGACTCTCAAACTCAGCAAGCGTCTGCGGAGGCTCGGTCATGCCGATTTGTGTGGCGAGGTCTTTGTTGTAGAAGATACCGGTGAGACTGTAGTTCAAACCCATCGCATAGAGCGAACCGGAGCCACGAGTGCCATCTTCAGCAACACGGTTCTGATTGAGTTGAGGCACGGGCCATTTGTCCCAGCCGAATGCCGCAGCATAATCGTCAAGGTTCTTGAGCAAACCGTCCTTAGCAAAGGAAACCATCGTCGGCAACCGAATCAGGTCAGGCGGATTATCACCTGAGAGTAGGCGCGGAGTCGCATTGATGAGATTGGCAAACTGATCTAGATTGATGTTCCAAGTGACGTTGGGGAACTGCTTGGTGAATTCCTCAGCAAGTTTGGAAGGCAGATCGAAGCCCGTTTCGAAATAAGCATTGAGCGTTACCGGATCGGTTCCGCAGCTAGGTGTAGACTGAGCAGCGGTGGACGTTGGCGTCTGCGCGACAATCAGGATTAGCGCGAGTGCCACTGCTGTAGAGATGCATTTGCGTAGGCTAAACATTGTCCTTCTCCAGAAAAAAGAAAGCATATGGATCGACTGGATATGAAGTATCTGAGCTTGCCAAAAAGAAAAGATAATGCCGGGAATACAGATGCTCTCTATCTAGAGCGCCAGTTTGGCTCAACATTCTCGCTATAATACTCCCAGATAGGTGCCCGTGGGACAGTGGGACACATCGGCACTATTGTAAGGGTAGTCACGCTGGCAGGCATGGCTACCTTTTTCTACTTTGGCTATTCATCCATATCACCTCCTATATTCATTGACCCGTTTCGTCATACGGAATTCCGCATCACTAATGGGCAAGGCAGCATCTTCTGTGAAGATGCTCCTGTTTCTCCCGTACTTTGGGAAATCTGCAACAACGCCTCCACTGCCCATCTGCCCATTTCGTACTGTGGTAGTTGCATAGAAGTGAGTTCAGGGTGCAGGTTGGCGGAAATTAACTCATAGTTATCAAAACCGATCACCGCGACATCTTCCGGGATTCTTTTGTGCATCTGGCGCAGTGCATCATACGTGCCCATCGCTACTCGGTCATTGAAACAAAACAGTGCCGTCATGTGTTTATAACGGGAGAAAAGTGTCTTAGCGCCGTCATAGCCAGTTTTGGCATTGCCGTCCTCGCCGTACACGATCAACCCATCGTCTGCTTCCATCCCATGATCCGTCAGTGCCTGCCGAAAGCCCTTTTCACGCAATTGGCTGGCAGGAACATTTTCTGAGGTATTGATCATGCCGATGCAGCGATGATTTTTCCCTAGCAAAGCTTTGGCAGCTTGATAGCCGCCCAAAAATTCATCGGGGACGACGGAAGGGAGAGAACTATCGGCATCGCGGCAGTCTAGTAGTACCGACGGAATCTGATATAGCAGCTTGGAAGGCACGATAATACGGTGTCGCATGGTGGCGTAAATGATGCCTTCCACCTGACGACTCAATAGAATGCCGATTTCTTGATCTTCGAGACTGGCATCTCTCCCTGAGTTCATCAAGATCAGCAAACGCTGCTGCTCACGCGCTGCATCTTGAGCACCTTGAATAATCTGTCCGGCAAATGGGGTAGTAGCGATTTCATCGGTTACAAGTCCGATCACGTGAGATTGACTCGTTCGCAGACCGATCGCCATCGCGTTGGGGGTGTACCCAAGCTGCTTCACTGCTTTCAACACCGCAGTCCGGGTCTTCTCAGAGATATTGGCATTGGGAACGTCATTAATGACAAAAGAAACCGTCGTCTGAGAAACACCAGAAAGACGGGCGACATCCCCCATT
>JAHBVK010000013.1 GCA_019637555.1 Anaerolineae bacterium | reverse complement strand
TCAGCGCATGGATCAAGAAGCCACGCAGCCTTATGTAGAATTCTTTCGTAATGCAGACTTACTGATCTTCGATGCGCAGTACAGCTTCGATCAAGCGATTGACGAGAAGCGTGATTGGGGACATAGCACGCCGAAAATGGGTGCGGAACTTGCCTATCGTGCGGGCGTTAAGCGTCTAGCGCTCACCCACCACGATCCCATGGTTACCGACGAACGTCTCTGGAAAGCGGTAGAAGAAGCCTACTCGCTTCTGATCTACCGTAGTCGTAATTCGGGTCAAAACATTGAAAATCTGACGCAGGTATTTTTGGCGCGCGAAGGTATGGAGCTTGAAGTGTGAGCAGCGCCGACGTATATGCAGTTAGGATCATTGACTACCAACTGGAACACCATACGGCGATCCGCAGAATCCTGACCGCGATTGGTTGGGCAGAGCAGTACATCAGCGCAGCCGAACGCAACGCCGACGAGTTTTCGCAGCAGCCGGAAATCTTCGGCGTTTATCTTGCCGCTCACCAGTCTACAGTTGTCGGCTTCCTTTATGTCCAGTTCTATCTCTGGAATCAACTCGCGCAGATTCAAGGGTTAGCCGTCGATCCCGCTTTCCACCGCCAGGGGGTTGCCACCGCGCTCGTCGCCCGTGCCGAGCAATTCGCCCGACAAAAGCAGGCACGCGGCATCTATGTGGATACGCCCTTACTCAATCTGCGCGGACGCCGTTTCTATGAGTCCGCTGGCTATCAGTTCGGCTACTATATGCCTCGTTACTACGAGGACGGTCTAGACGGAGTGACTTTCCAAAAATTCTTTACTTGAGTGCGGCACTATCGGGCAAACCTCAAACAATAGAATCCTGAAACTAGACTCCAAGTTTTCACCTACCAAATTCCTGATCCGCCTCCTGTTATTCCTTATAATATCAGGCATAGTAGGGACGACTAGCGTCCGGGTGTTGGCGTCGGCACGATGTTGATGTTCGCCACTAGCGAATAATCACCAGCAGTTTGCCCCGTTTCCTTGTTGAACCGTGACACTATCAGCAGATAGTAACCATCTAACAGAACACGAAACGCTGTAATCCGCGCATTGACGCCACGCGCACCTCCGTCGTTAGTTTGCAGTAAACGTGTGCCGTCGCCACTGTACAGCTCTAAGATCGGGTCGAGGTTGCCGCGCGTACGCTTCGCCTCGATGGTTAGCACGTCTCCCGCTCTCGCTTGTAGCAAGTAGTAGCGCCTCAGCAAATCCTTGCTGATGCTCCCCTCAACTAGCATTCCGTAGTCCAGCAATGCGGCATATTCAGGTGTCAGCCCCAACTGATCCGCCGGAACACGATTCAGTGCGAGGCTGAATCCACCAATACTGGTGCCCGCTTCCTGCCCGAATCGGGTAGCGATCAGCGCGTAGTTACCCGTCTGCTGGATACGCAAATCGATGATCGCGGCGTCAAGTGTGCCGGGGCTGCCCGGATCGTCATCGCTGCTGGTCAGCACATTACCAGCGGCATCCGCCAGAATCAGCAGTGAATCCAGATCGCCAGAGATTCGGCGCATCTTTACAGTGATGATGTCGCCTTTCAACGCGGCGAAAGCATAAACGAACTGCGGTGCGTCTTCGGTGATCTCCTCCACGATGCTATCGCCATAACGCAGCACCACGCCAGCCGGACGATCTCCGCTAGCAGCAACTCCGAGTCGGTTCAGCTTCAGTGTGAACCCGCCAGTAGTTGAACCACGATCCTGCCCGAACCGCGTAACGATCAAGAAGTACAAGCCGTCGCTCGGTAGCCGCACCGACGAGATCACCGCGTTGTCCGCATCAGCACTGTCATCATCTCTAGCAACCAGATTATTCTGCTCATCCGTCAGCAGCAACATCGGATCGAGCGCCCCATCACTGCTGGTCAGCGTCGCCTCAATGATGTCGCCCTGCTGCCCCTGAAACAAATACACCTGTCGGAAGGAATCGCGGGTGATCTGCCCGCGTACTTCCTGTCCGTAGGCGATACGGTTATTCTGTGCGTCTGCGGGGCTATTCACACCAACCAGCAGGATCGCGATGGTGAGCACGACAATCATCCAACGCCGCATGATCATCGTTAACGCTCCATCGAAAGCACAAGGATGAAGCCGCCGCTGGTCGTACCCGACGCCGTACCAGCCCGCGTCGCGATGATTACGTATCTGCCTGTCTGTGGTAGCGCATACCCCGTGATTGCGGCATTGAGCGTGCCCTCTGCTTGATTGTCGTTGGCGGCAACCGCAACTGGAACGTTATCCGCACCATAGTAGTACAGATAAAGCATCGGATCGAGATCTCCAGATCCGTCGCTGCCCATCTGTATATCAATCACATCACCAGCATTACCCTCGAAAGTGTAGTAATACAGCACCTTAGCAGCATCGATAACACCTGTCTCGCGGCTGCCATAGCTAATCGAAATCACACCTGTTGTGTCATTGTCGTTGCTTGAAGTACTCCCCTGACCAGCCTCAGGCGTTGGAGTCGCCTCACTGCCAGGAATAGATGCAGTCAATATGTACGCACCACGCGTTGTGCCGTTAGCCTCACCGCTGCGCGTAGCAATGATGGTGTAATCGCCGTCGGCGCTGAACTCGTAGACGAACAACGCATCGGTAATTCCCGGCGCGGCATCGTCGTTGAAGATCAACAGATTGCCTGCCGCATCCAGCAGCGATAGTGAAGGATCAAGAGATGAACCATCCGCTGCCATTCTCACCTGTACAATTTCACTTGCCTTAGCGCTTAGTTTATAGCTTATGCTGTATTCTTCGGCGGTAATTTGCCCGCGTACACTCTGCCCAATCTTTAGAATCAGCGGGACACGCGTGGCTGCTACCGTCGCTGGTTGGATGCCGCCTTGCAGTGTTAGTGTAAGTTGCCCACCATTAGGATCATTGGGTCCGTAACGCCGCATCACCAGCACATAATACGCACCTGCATCTCCAAGTGCCGTCTCACGCAGCGAACCGGTGCTAGCAGCGATTTGCTTGAACTGTGCATCAGCCAGCACGGTGAATACCTCGCCGCCTGCCACGACATCCAATTGCGCTGTTGTATTTTTGCGGGCATCAAAGCGATACAGTTCTGCGATTTTGCTTGTCAGATCGACGGTTTGTACCTGCCCCGCGACCAATAAGATTCCTAATTCTGCTCCACTCAGGGTAGGCGTCGTCTGTACGTCGCCGTTGCTCACAGAAAGGGCAAATTCACCTGTAGTTGTGCCATCCGCTTGACCTTCTCGCGTAACCACGAGGGCATAAGCACCACTATCTGGCAGCTCAAAGCTTAGATCAGCTACACCACTCTGACTGATCGCTTCCGTTACTTTCGCGCCACTATCCGTCGAAACAATATACAGATAGGGAATCAGATCGCCGGACAATACCGTTACACGGATAGAGTACGCTGTTCCTGCTTGGAAATCTTGCAGCGAATAGGTCTTGACGGGCTGCTCTGCGCTGATCATGTCGCGCATCGTCATTCCCGCGCGGATGCTGGTTACAGTGTCTGGCTGCTCGCTGCGGATCGTATAACCGCCCGAACCCGTCATCCCTACACGTCCTACCACCAGAAAGTATGCACCCGCTGAAGGGAAGGTTACGTCCAATCGTTGTCCCAACTCTGCGATGGCAAGCCGATTGGAGAAATCCGCGTTATAGAGGTACATCCCTGCCGATACATCGCCCGTTGTTGCTATCGTGATGTTCAGGGTGTCGGCTTCGGCAGCTTGCACGCGATAGATGTGGAATGGTGTGGCGTCACTCAGGTCACCTGCGAAGTCACGATCCCGTTCGAACGCGGCGACAATCGGCGCATCCGCTGCCGCAGAGGGTGTTGGAGTCGGATTATCCAGGGTCAGTGTCAGACGATAATTGCCATTGGCTTCCGTTTGGGCGGGCGAGGCAGCCGCTTTGATTACGTACACACCAGCGGCAGGAATGACGAAGCGAACACGGGCGTCCGTCTGTCCATTCGCGCCCGTTCCACCTCCATCATTATCTACCGCCAGTACATTGGTCTGTGCGCCGTCCAGCAAGATCAGAAATGGATCAAGGTTGCCATCAACCGCTTGCATCAAGATGGTGATCATGTCACCTTGTTGTGCGTTGAAGGCATATTGTGCATCCAATACTGGGGTTGCCAGCGATCCTTCCAGTGTCTGCCCGTAGCTAATGGCTTGTGGATTGCCCTGCGCTCTGGAGACGATGGGCAAGATCAGCACCAAACACGAGACAGTGAACGCAATCCATTTCAGCCTCATCGGGTGTGTATCCCCTCCAACAGCAGATCAGTGATCCGCGCCGCTACTTCCTGTGCGCTCAAACGTCCATCGGGACGATACCAATGCCGGATCGCGTTCATCGAGCCGAGCAGGTGCAGGGTCGTCACGCGCACATCCAGTTGACGAAAAACACTGGATTGCACGCCTTGAAGCACTAATGCCTCGAAAATCCGCTCGTATTGGTTACGGCGTTCTAGGAATTGTCCTCGTTTAGGTTGACTGAGGTGACGCCATTCGTCGAAATACACCGCAGCGGCACTTAACCGTTCACAAATTACCCCCATGTGCGCCAACATCGCCGCCTGTAGCTTATCGGCTGGTGAATTGCTGCCAGCCTGCTCAATCGCGGGAATCACTGCCGCAAAGAAGGCATCTATTGCTTCGCTAGCAATGTGCCACAATAACTCCTCTTTGCCACTGATGTGGGCATACAAGCTGCCGCCGCCCTGCATCCCCATCTCGTCAGCAATATCGCGCATCGTTGTAGCCAGATAACCCTTGTCGCGGAAGAGTCGCTCCGCGGCAGCGACGATCTCCGTGCGGCGAGTTTTAGTGCCGTTGGAAGACATAGTAACTACATTCAACTAAATAGATATAACTAACAAGCGTTAGTTCGTAAGGTAAGATTGGCAGATTATAGGGTTGCTGCTATTGCGTGTCAATCAGCATATAGTTCAAATGAGGACGGTACAATAAGGGCAAATTTGCTTTTACCCTCCCCAAAATTGGGAGCAACCAAGAGTGGGCTTCAAGCGTATGATCTTGGGAAGACAAGGGAGTTACTCATATGGGTTCAGGTAGACGCGGGGTGCGCCTATGGCTTGGTCTGATTGGCGTGGGTGTAGCGCTCGTAGTTTTAGGAGCGATCTTTAATCCGGTGGCAGTTTCTCCGTTACTCGCAGTGACGGTAGGTGTCGCTTATACGCTGATCGCTTGGATGGCATTGGCGAATTTACGTCCGATGGAATTGGGCAGGCAAGTAAATCAGTTGCGCAATATCGGTCCCACACTTACCGTTGCCGGACGGGTTAGCGCCAACGGACGGCGCGCAGCGCAGCGGGCGCGGAATCGCGGTGATTTTGCCGTCGATACTACGCTGCTCGACATTGGAATGGTAGTCAATGAACGACGTCGTAATGGACAGCTTGAACGGCGCATCGCTGAGTCCGTATCGTTGGATGATGCCGCCGTGCAACCCTACATCAAAGTTCACGCTGCACCCGGTTCCGCAGAACGGCTCACACTCATTGAATACACAGTCTATGATCAATCCGGCAATGTGCAGTTTACACACAAACAAAAATTCTTCCTTCGAGATGGTGACAATTTCATTCCCTGTGAACAGCAGCTCCCCTTGCGCAGCAATGAGGATATTGGTCGAGCTGGCACATGGGATTTGCACGTCACGGTAGATGGGGTGTTGGCGGCCGTCCATGGTTTCAACGTCAGACCAACGCTTGATCAGCGTGGACAACGGCTGTCGGCTGACCCCGCCGCTGCGCGCACGACCAGTGCAGCCCCCGCGCGAATGACTATCGCTAGTCCAAGTGAGGAAGATGGACCTGTAAGTTTAGAAGACCTGTTGCGGGATCAAGAGCGTCAGAGCGCTAGCAGTGCTGGCAGCAAAGAGTAATTGCAGGCGTGCGGCACGCTTCATGCTGTACGCAGCTTGCAGTGCTGAACTGTGCAACCCTTGAAGGCGTAGAGTGGGGGCAAGATGAGGGATATCAGAGGAATATGGCGACAACTGCTTGGCTGGGGGCTGCTTGCCCTTCTTGCAATCTGGCTGATTGCGCCCCACTTCATCTCTGATCTAGTCCTCTTAATCTTGCTGGTTGGGGTTGCCGCAGTAGTCGGCAGGGCGATTATGCGAGCCAGCCAGCCACAGAAAAAGGATCAGTCCCAAAGTTCGTGGCTTGATGCGCTTACCAAGCCACCGCTGTCCTCACGAGAGATTGCTGAACGCGCGATGGCAAAGGTGGGGCGTCATTCTGCTGCTGGTGGGATTAACTTAAAGGATATCGGCATTCTTGCTTATGATGGTGGGAAACAGCCTAGAGTCAGTCGCACGGAAACGATCCCTGCGCTGGCGACGCACCTGCGCCCCTATATCGTCCTCGATCTGGCAATTCTGAAAGGTGCGCATGGGCGTATCCAATTTGATCTCGTAGATGCCACGGGACAGATTCGTTTCACATCAAATGATCGCTATAAACTGCAACCGGGTGAGAACTTCATTACAACATCCAATTGGCAGCCAATGGGTGACGATGAACCCGGCGGTAACTGGTATCTGCGTGTCAGCGTTGGCGAGCAACCGCTAGCGATCCATGACTTCAAGATCACACCAGATTCGGGCAGCCAATTTCGCACCTATATGCGTAACGATGGTGAAATTGATGAATGGTTATCCAAAGCAGCTAAATTAACGACTACTCAGGAAATATCTCTAGATGATCTGCTGGCAGATCAGGAGGAGATCAGTGCGGAAATGTTCACCGAGTCAAAGCGATAGTGGTTACATCTAGGTCGAAAGTCCAGTAATCAAATGCATTTGGTTGTGGTATCAATGGGTGAAAAGTAAGGAATGATGTCAAATGGCTGAATGGTGGGGCACTAAAGAATCAGTTTCGCCGCGTTTACGCGTAGAAGTGGAAGCGATGCGCGCCGCATTTCAGGACACCTTCAAACTGGTTGTCCCCAAGTTCAATGCGCCGATTTACTGGCTTGGCTCAGTAGAGATCAACATGCTTTCGGCGCACATGAAACAGCGCGAACATGTATTGCGAATTCTCTATCCCAAAGAATATCCGCATCGTCCGCCGGAGGCTTACGTTGAAAAGCCTAAAATCTACAGTAACAAGCATCAATTCGAGGATGGTCAATTGTGTTTGTTTAACCCCAAGGATGGCACACAATACGGCTGGAATCCGTCACGTTCAACGGCGGTGACGGTGGCGGCGTGGGGCGTACAGTGGTTGTATGCCTATTACACGTACCTTTCGATAGGCAGATGGCCCGGTGAAGAAGAGCGAGTCACAAGATGAACAAGTACTATAATCTGGCGCTCTCCCGCGCTAACTTGCCACATCTGACCGTCGCTCAACGTGTTGTCGACAAGATCGTCGCCAACGCGCTGCTCTACGAGACGGAAACTGGTGAGGCGTTAGTTGGACTGACGGTGAAAGTGCCAGCAAGAAGTGAACCCGATATCTATGTGCTGGATACGATTTCCCCGCTAGCGGATACAACCGTTCGGGAGGGCGCTTACTTTGAGCAGGGGGATGATACTCAGGGTGACATCTTCAATTGGTGGGCGGATAATTGGGAACGGTTCCGTGAACGCCGTCGCGCAAGTTACGGCAGCGCTATCGGCGCGAAATGGGATGTGCCGTTGGCAAATCTAGGCGATTGGCATAAACATCCCGGTACATTGACCACCCCTTCCAGTGGCGACTTTGAAACGGCATACGAGCACATCTTTGACGATCAGAAGGGCATACCACAACTCCTCGTAGTTCTAGCTACTGTGTGGGATCGAACAATGGCTGAACTCGACTTGAGTGCCGATCCAGATGAAGTAGTTGGTGAGCAAGCTGATAAGTATGGCTTGAAGCCACACCCCTTGAAGATACCTATCAGCGGGGGCAAGGTAGTACGTATCGACTTCTGGTACATGAGTCGTCACACGCGCCGTTTCGTCAAATTGAAGCCTATTGTCACTGAAGATTCATTGATGCCCAATATGCCTGTCATCGGCTGGCATATCGTGGATTATCAGCGGTTCGGTGAGGAATTGAATCGCTTAAGCGACGATGGATATTCGATTTTGAGAGCACAAGCTCACAATGCTGACGATGTACCGCCACTGGAGTTTTGCGTTCAAGTTTTTCGTATGACGGGAAAATACATATTGACGATTGTCACGGCTGCTGATTATCCCAATAGTTGCCCTAAACTGCGCTACACACCAATCGACGTGATCAAAGAAATCCCTGATGGCGGCAAACCGTTTTTGCCCGTGTGGAATAAATCTCAGCCTGTGCCGGATACGTGCTATCCTGATTGGCAGTGGAGTCCTGAACATCACTTGAGTGAATTAGTCAAAGCAGTTGAAGCGAAACTAACTCCGGGAGCGGTAGCGGCAGTATCAGCAAAGAAGGGCGAAACAGTATGACGGATAACCACGACCAGAATCAATGGGATCGTGTTGCGCGTTACATGGGACAGGATGCCCTTACACAGCTTGCCTCTAAATCTGTAGCGGTAGTTGGGCTTGGCTCTGGTGGCGGCTTTGTGGCGCTTAGTTTAGCAATGAGTGGTGTGGGACGCTTCGTGCTGATCGATAATGACGACTTAGAAGCACCAAATGTCGTCCGTCATGTTGCTGATCTGCGTTACGTGGGCAAGTCAAAAGTTGCTGCCCTTGCCGAACTGATTCATCTACGCAATCCGAATGCGAAGGTAGAAACCGTAATGGGTCGCATTGAAGATCAGACCGAAGCGCTGCACGGCGTAGATTTGGTCATCGTTGGTGTGGACGGCGAGCAATCCAAGTATGCCATCAACGGTGTTTGCCGCGACCATAACTTGACTGCGATTTACGCTGGTGTTTACGAGCGCGGCGAGGGCGGAGATGTGGTCATTGTATATCCCACAGGCAAGGGTCCTTGCTATGCTTGTTGGGCTGATCAATTGCGCGATGATATTCACGATACGCCAGACGGTCAAATAGAGTTGGATTATGGCATGATCGGACCTGATGGTACGATTGCGGCGGAACCGGGCTTATGGCTGCATGTCGTCCGCGTAGCTTCAGTACAAGGCGATATGGCATTGAACGAGATGCTGCGGGGCACCGCGGTCTACCGCGATAATCCGGCGAACACAGTGATCCTTGCGAATGTGCCACTGGAAGTGATGGAAGGGCTAGTGATTCCACCGTACAGCGCCCAGTGGGTCAATGTCCCCCGCGATCCGCACTGCATGGTCTGCGGTGACGCTAACCGCGCTACCGAAGCACTATCACTGAATGAACTGATGGGTGATGCAGCCACCGATGACGAACAAGAACAGCTAGATGACACGCTGACGAATACACAACGATAACCTAAGAGGAAACTAATGACTGATAATACGCAAAATCCCGATAACACGAATGCTGCGACGCCCCCGACTGACTCCGGTATTGACGAACGCATTGATCGCCTCGCTGGAGAACCAGCACCGGATATTACGCCGGAGGAGTTTGCTCGTCTGCAAAAACTCGGCACGCTGAATCTAGACTCGCGGGGACGCGTCCGTCCGCAGCGTGAGGAAGACGATGATCCCGGTGTTTCGCTACGTAAACGTCGTGCGTGGTACTGTTGACACCGAAACGATGAGCAGAATCGCGCTGGAGGATGTGCATCGTGCTTTGGCGCTGGAGAATTTCGATCCGGAAGCAGCACAATTACGGATGGCTCCGCGTCCGCGCCCAATCCGTCGTCCTGATCGCTCCGGACAGCCACGCCTAGCAGGTGTACTAGTATTACTCTATCCGCTGAATGACGAGTTGACCTTCGCTTTGATGCGCCGTCCTGAATACGAAGGCGTGCATAGCGGTCAAATCAGCTTGCCCGGTGGCAAGAAGGAAGGCGAGGAATCGCTTACTCGAACGGCGCTTCGTGAAACCTGCGAAGAACTTGGAGTCTGTGATCCCATTGACATCATCGGCTCGCTGCACTCGCTTTATATCCCACCAAGTGACTTTGAGGTGCATCCTAGTGTTGGCTATCTTGATGATCGTCCAGCGTGGCATGCTGATCCTAGCGAAGTAGCGGAGATTATCGAGACGCCGCTGAGTATTCTGCTGGATGACTCGATTAAGGGCGAGGAAGAAGTCTACCGACCCGATGTCAACATGACGCTGCGGATATTCTTTTACTCAATTCAGGGGCACAAAGTGTGGGGGGCAACAGCCGCGATCCTTGCTGAATTGGAGTCGCGGCTGCAGCGGGCACTAGGATTGACGACTAGTAACGCTTGACAATTTGCTTGTAGACTGTTGGCTGGCGGGTTTGCAGCGTCTGGAATTCCTCACGATAACGGCGCACTTCATCCAGATCGATGCGGGCGACGCAAAACCCTTCCGCGGTTGCCAATTTCTTGAAATCTGCCTTCACTTCAGCCACCAATGGAGCCTGAACAGCAATAGCCTTTGACTCCTCTCGCTTGGCTTCAATTTCCTTCTTTGTCTCAGGCTTTTCTTTGTCTTTATCCTTCTGTTCAGCCTTAGCATCCGCCTCTTTCTTGGCTTCTGCTTTCTCGTCAGCCTTCTTGTCGTCGTCTTTCTTGGCGCTGGCGTCTTTCTTATCTTCCGCCTTCTGCTTGGCTTCCTCTAGCTTGTCCTTCACTTCCTCGATCTTAGCTTTGACATCACCGCCAGATTCCAGCGTCTTCTTCAAGTCCATCTCAAGCTGCTTCTTGATCTCCGGTTCAGCGGAGTCGAGGTAAGCGTGCAGTTTGCCGCGCGGACCGACGATCATGCTTTCGCCGCCGAACGACATGGTGACATCGTTGCCCACGCGATTCGCCGCTGCTAAAAAGACGGCGTTCTCGTAAGCGCGTGCGCGCACATAGGTCTTCCACTCATCAATGTAGGAGCTTTCCCAGTTGGAAAGCACGCAAATGATCTCCGCACCATCCAGCGTCATCGCCCGCGCTACTTCGGGGAACGCTAAGTCCCAACCGACCATCAAGCCGATTCTACCGATCTCGCCTGTGTCAAAGACTGGCAACTTGTAGCCTTCGCGGAACGCCATACGTTCCTCACCGCGCAGGTGGACTTTGTGGTACTGCCCGATCAACTCACCTTCCGGTCCAACCAACAATGCTGAGTTGTAGAGGATACTCTCAACGCGTTCCTTGGTAGGCATCCCGAAAGCGATATAGACACCGACATCTGCTGCTCGTTGAGCCATCAGATTTACGGCAGGACCGGGGACGCGCTGGGCAAGCTCAGTGAACTGCACGCCTAACTCGTATCCGCTGGTGATCAGTTCAGGAAAAACGATGAGATCGACCTTCTGCTGAGATGCAATTGTAGAAATATAGTCTGACATCTTGACCAGATTGTTTTCTGGATTACCGAGGTCAGGTTTCATCTGTACAGTTGCTACTGTTATTTCACGCATCGAGACTCCTCAGAGATTGTTTTTGCTCAGAAAGGCTTGCAATTCAATAGAACACCAGTTCGATAGCGCAGAAATGATACCACAAATCGACGCTACGGGCTAGTAGAAGTCATAAACGTTCCAGCACCTCAGCTAGTTCGCTCGGTAACGGCGCGGAGACGGTCACTTCTTGATGCGTGGTAGGTTGCTTGAAGGTAATCGATTCCGCATGCAGGAAATGCCGCCCTAGCTTGATCGTCTGCTTCCGCCGTCCATACACCGGATCGCCAACAATGGGATGGTCAATAAACGCGAGATGCACCCTGATCTGATGTGTGCGTCCGGTCTTGGGCAAGCATTCTAGCAGGCTGTGATTCTGGTAGGTTTGCAGTACGCGAAAGTGAGTTATCGCTTCGCGCCCGCCCTTAATTACGGACATCTTTTTACGGTGTTGCGGATCGCGGGCAATCGGGGCGTTGATCTCACCAGTGAGCGTGTTCGGGATACCTTCGACCAGCGCGATGTAACGCTTCTGTACCGTTCGTTGTGCGAATTGTGTCATCAGCGCTAAGCGAGCCGCCTCTGTCTTTGCCACGACGATCACGCCTGATGTATCCCGATCCAATCGATGTACGATTCCAGCGCGTCCCTCGCCACCGACAAAGGCGATCTGAGACCAGCGTGCGAGAATGGCGTTTACCAGCGTGCCACCACTGTGTCCCGCTGCTGGATGCACTACCATCCCCGCCGGCTTGTTGATCACCGCTACGTCGTCATCGTCGTAGAGTACATCCAATGGCAGCGATTCAGGCTTGGCTTCACCACTGACATCAGGTGCGATAATGGCGTCGATCAGTTGCACGGATACTGCGTCACCGTCTTCCAAGCGGTAAGATGCCTTCGCCACTTTGCCATTGACCGCCGCGTAACCTTCCTTGATTAGCTGCTGTACTTTTACGCGCGAAGCAGCTTCCAACCGCGCTGTGATTGCTTTATCTAGCCGTTCGCCCTGCTCGTCGGACGTTGGAGTGAAGTTGAGTACAGATATAATTGACATAACTCTAATTCTACCAGTTGGCGTGAGACTTTATGTATGATGGTTTGTGAAAAGTGCGGCGCATCATTTCCAACTGCCATTTGGATTGATGGCAAGCGGCGTATTTTGAACAAGCGAAGATACTGCTTGATCTGTTCGCCTTGGGGACAACACAACACCAAAGTACTTAGCGACGAAGGTAAAACACGAGCAATCCCTGATCCGCTGCCGCCATCCGAGAATTTGGCGTATCTGATAGGAATTATCTCAGGCGATGGGTGTCTCTATCAGTTTGCAACGACTGTCGAACTAATCATTACTTGTGATGATAGGTATCCCGAACTAATCATCAAATATGAGGCTTTGCTACGAATGATGATTACTGGCAATGTTCGTATTCAGCATTCCAATCAGGGGAATTATACAGTCATCCGTCTCATTAACCCTGATTTGCCTGTGCTCCTCAACTTGCCGACGGGTTCAAAAGCAAAGAATGAATTTCAAGTGCCAGAGTGGATATTCCAAACTGTTGAGTTTGTGAAACCATTTCTACGAGGGCTAATTGAAACCGACGGTGGAATTTATGTCATTAATCGCGGCGAGGCAACAGGCTGGCATTGTCATTTTACTGCGTTTAATGAGAACATCATGCGGGCATTTCTTCGCGGCGTTGAATTATTGGGCTACGAATTCAAGCGTTATAAGAAAACTGCACGACTTTCGACAACACCGAAAGTAAAGAGCCTGATCCAGACCCTTGAGATAACCAAATTTCGTGAGTATACTTACTAGAATTACGGGGATTAGCGCAGTTGGTAGCGCGCACGGTTTGGGACCGTGAGGTCGCCGGTTCGAATCCGGCATCCCCGACACAGTGGTAAGTTGTGTCTTACGCTGGCACTAAAATGCGGCTGTAATTCAGTGGTAGAATGTCACTCTTCCAAAGTGAACGTCACGGGTTCGAATCCCGTCAGCCGCTTTTGAAAAGGGCCTATAGCTCAACGGTTAGAGCACGCGGCTCATAACCGCATGGTTGCAGGTTCGAATCCTGCTGGGCCCACAATCAAAACACTAACGGGTGGAAGTATCGTTTCCACGCCGTTTTTTTGTTTTCTGCAGATTTTGCTGGTTCCACATACTTCGCACTGGATCCAATTAGGAGCCGAACGTTACGAATGACGATCTCGGCACAACGTTGATAGTTCATCCCTTGATGCACGAACGGCGTTATGAACTTCTCATCTAGCAATGGTAGGCTTCTAGCGTGGAATAAGTAGTATAACCGAGTGCTATAGGTCTATTGTTATAGTTACCGAGTACGTAGACTCGAATTCTAGGAAGCTTTCCATGCCTACTATCCTTTTCATTGAAGATGATGCCACTATTGCCATGGGGGTGGAATACTCACTCAAGCAAGACGGTTTCCAGGTCAGCTTGGCTTACCGCTTGGAGGAAGCCCGCGATCTGCTCAAGCACAGTTCCTTTGATCTGGTGCTGCTCGATCTCGGTCTTCCGGATGGCATTGGCTATGATCTATGTAAAGAAATCCGCGCTATCAGGGATACACCTATTATCATTCTCTCTGCCCGCGACGAAGAAGCCAGCATCGTCCTCGGTCTCGACTTGGGTGCAGATGACTACCTTACCAAACCATTCCGCCTGCGTGAGCTGATTTCGCGCATGAATGCTGTGCTGCGCCGCCGTGGGTCAGTCGAGACATCTGACCGCATCCTTACCTTCGGTGACGTAACAGTCGTTACCCAGCAGGCAAAGGTATATAAGAACGGGCACGAGGTACTACTGACCGCGCTGGAATACCGCTTGCTGCTTGCGCTGGCAGCCAACCAAGGGCGGCTGCTCACTCGCGCACAGATCCTTTCCCAGATTTGGGATGTAGATGAAGATTTCGTCAACGACAATACGCTTACGGTCTATGTCAAGCGCCTACGCGAGAAGATTGAGGACGACCCTCAGAATCCCCTACTGATCAGGACTGTGCGCGGTATGGGTTATAAGGCAGGCGACTAACATGAGTCTTCTCACTCACACTGACTCCCGACGTTTGTTCTTTAGCGTGATGGCACTGTCACTGTCTGTGATCCTCCTGACCGTCGTCCTCAGTCTGGCAATGACTTTCTACATGAACCGCGCGCTCATCGATACCTACGCTGCCATTGTGGGCACAGTGACACAAAACTACCCTCAAGTCGAAGCGCAGGTGGTGCGGGAACTCAGCGAACCGAATGATCATTCTGTAAGTCTTGGGCACCAAGTGTTGACGCGGTATGGGCTGCAGAATCTGGGCGCAGCACAGAGCGGCATCGGAGGCGATCTGATGGCGCGCCTGCTACCAACCGGGTTGGTGCTCAGCGGGCTAACCTGCGCAGGATTCACTGTATTGCTGGCGTGGTATAGGCACTCTATTTCCGCGCAATTAGCCGGGCTTTCGACTTACCTGCGCCGGCTCGAAGCTGGCGATTATGCCCTAGATGTGCGCGACAATGGCGAGGGCAGCTTCAGCCTGCTAAAGAATGACCTATACAAGGTCACTGTGCGCCTGCGCGAGCAGGCTGAACTGCTGCACAAGGATAAGACTGCCCTCTCCAACCTGATTACTGATATCTCCCATCAGATCAAGACGCCCCTTACCTCGCTGGGCGTCCTTGCCGATCTGCTGACCGAAGATCCACCCGAAGCAGATCAGCGCGCCTTTGTCGAGCGATTGAGAGCGCAAATTGGGCGCATCCAATGGTTGGTAGCAGCGTTGCTGAAGCTTGCTCGGCTGGATGCTGGCACAGCGGCTTTCAAGAGCGAACCAGTGGCACTCCGAGATCTGCTGCGACGCGCGCTGGAGCCGCTGGAGATCCCGCTAGAGATAAAAAAGCAGCGTCTCGAAATCTGCGGGGAGGGTGAAGCGAGCTTTACTGGCGACCTCAACTGGAGCGCCGAAGCCTTGACCAATGTGATCAAAAACTGTGTGGATCACACTTCCGAAGGTGGAAAGATCGAGATTACCTACACCGCCAACGCCCTATATGCGGAAATCATCGTCAGCGATGACGGCGAAGGTATCCCCAGCGCGGATCTGCCTTACATCTTCAATCGCTTTTACCGCGGCAAAAATGCGGGTCAGAACAGTGTCGGCATCGGCTTGGCGCTAGCCAAAGCTATCTTCAACGCTCAGGGCGGAGATATAGCCGTCCGCAGCCAGCACGGCATCGGGACGAGCTTCGAGATACGCTTTTTTCGCGGGGTGGTTTAGGACGCGGTCATTATTGTTAGCGATACAGTGTCGGGTTGATCCTCAAGTGACTTGGCTTGGCACGTCTACTCTAATTCCTATCTCTCCCAGAATTCCAATCTGATCCACCGTTACCTCGTTATGTCATGTCAAATGAATAAATTGTCACAATTGCAGTCACCGCAGGGTCACATGTGATCGCTATGCTGTAACTATCGGTACTGTAAAAATCATGGAGGAATGTAGTGGAAATTCTCAAGGTGAGTCACCTTTCGAAGATATATGGAAAAGGCGATACGCAGATCAAGGCGATAGATGACGTCAGCTTCAGCGTAGCAAAGGGTGAGTTCGTCGCCATCGTTGGAGCTTCTGGCTCGGGCAAATCGACCCTGCTGCACATCCTGGGTGGGGTGGATAAGCCCACCTCCGGACAGGTGCTGGTAGATGGCACTGACATCTTCAGTCTTGACCAGACTCAAATGGCGATCTTCCGCAGGCGGCAGATCGGACTGATCTACCAGTTCTACAACCTGATCCCCATTCTCAACATGGAAGAGAACATTACATTGCCGTTGTTGCTGGACGGACGCAAACTAGACGAGACGCGCCTTAATGAGATTGTAGCGACGCTAGGGTTGACCGATCGGATCAAGCACCTGCCCAACCAGCTATCAGGCGGGCAACAACAGCGTGTTTCCATTGGTCGTGCACTGATCAATAATCCCGCGCTAATGCTGGCTGACGAGCCGACTGGCAACCTCGATAGCGTTAATGCCAAGGAGATCATCGCACTGCTTAAGCTCTCCAACCAGCGCTACCGTCAGACTCTGATCTTAGTGACTCACGACCGCGACATTGCCCTTCAGGCTGACCGCATCATCACCTTCGGCGACGGGCACATTGTGCGTGATGAGGCGGTGCGGGCATGAACATTCTAACGACCTATACCCTGAAGTACCTACGGCTCAATAAGAAGCGTACGGCGGTGACCATATTGGGTGTGATCCTGTCGTCGGCGCTGATCTGCGGGGTATTTCTGCTGGGAGTCAGTTTTCAGAAGCTGATGATCGACCACGAGATCTTCATGTCAGGCAATTGGCATGCCCAGTTCCTCGCCGTGCCCTATGCACAGGCGAAATATATCACCGAAAACAGCGCCGTCCAGACCGCCATGTTCAGTGAGTGGCTCGGAAACGCCACTTACGGCAGCAATAATATAGTTAGACCCTACTTGTACATCACTGCCTATGACACACTTTCCTTCCAAAACCGACCCGTCACCCTGATTTCTGGACGACTTCCTCAAAACGGGGATGAGCTAGTAGTTTCGTCGGTGATGATAGCGGACTCTGGTCTAAGTCTGAAACCCGGATCTACATTAGAGGTAACTTTTGGTCAGCGAAATATCCCCAACCACGATGAAATGGTCAGGGCTTGGGGTGGCGAAGAATTCGTCTCTCTGCAAGAAGGGGAAACCTTTACTCCGTCCAATTCCAAAACCTACACTGTAGTCGGCGTTATCGCGCCGCTGTCCAATGAAACCAGCATGCCTGCCGATTTTCCAGCTCTGACCTACCTCGACCCGGCGCAATTGGCAGCAACAGACAAAGTGGATATCTCGATCCTCGCCCGCGATCCGCAAAGTGTTGATACCAGCGTACCGGAGATGGCAAAACGTGCCGGGTTGGAAATGGTCAAAGGACCTGACGGACAGCCCGAAAATATCGTCTACAATCAGGACCTGTTGGGCTGGATGGGCGGCAGTGGACGTTCTAACTATGCCCGGTTCTTCCCGATGATCCTCGCCACCCTGACTGCCCTAATTGTATGTGGCTCTGCCTTCGTGATTTACAATGCTTTCGCCATCTCGATTGGTGAGCGTAAGAAGCAGTTCGGCATGTTTGCCAGCGTCGGTGCCACCTCGGCGCAGATCCACCGGACCGTGCTGCTGGAAGCCGGAGTGATCGCGGCGATTGGCATCCCGTTGGGTATCTTGGGCGCCATTGTCGGGGTGGCGATCCTGCTGAAGCTTACCCAAGGGATCGTCGCCCAGTTAATCCTTGAAGCGGAGCAGGGGATGCAGTTGGTAGTCTCGCCTACTATCATCGGCTTATCCGTTCTGTTTTCTGCGGTAACCATCTTGCTCTCGGCTTGGCTCCCTGCCCGACGTGCATCAAGGGTTTCGCCCATTGATGCCATCCGCCAGATTGGCGACATCGAAGAGGGCACGCCCCTCAATTTGCGCACCAACCCGCTGATCCGGAGTGTGTTCGGGTTCGAGGGCGAGCTTGCACTCAAATCGCTCCGGCGAGACCGTAAGCGATACCTCACCACGTTACTATCGCTCATGATCAGTATCATCTTATTTGTAGCGTTCAATTCCCTGACGCTGTACACCAACACCACCCAAAACGCGGCGGTCAGAGCAATGAATTACGACCTGCAAATCGACTTGGACTATCGTCAAAGTCACGCCAACGACTTCGCCGAACTGGTCAGCCAACTGCCGGAAGTGCAGCGAGTTGCCTTCGTACGCTGTGCTCATGAGGAGTACATCCCCCCGCGAGCGGGAATAACCGATGCGGCTTACCAAGCCATTCAAGAACTGAACAACCTTAAACTCGATAATTTGCCCCGTCCTGTAGAGGACGGTTCATACCAATTTGTGTTGAAGGTGTGTGCGGTAGGTACATCCGAGTTCGCCCGCTACGCCGCGCAGCTCGGACTGGACTTGCAGCAGTATTCTGATCCATCAGTACCGATTGGAATTCTGCTCAATCACGCCAGCCTGCGCCAGAACGGAAAGATTTACGATTTTGACCTGTTCAACCTGAAGTCGGGCGATACGATGACTGCCTCTAAGATGGATGGATGGTCATCTCCCCAAGCTGGAACTGGGGACGAAGCAACAGCCAGCTTAATGTGGACAGTAGGAGCGGTCACGCAGGAGACACCTCTCGGCTTTATGGGAGTAACGCTCGTCCCCGAAATGATCGTCTCGGACGCTGTCTTTGACGGTTTGAGCGAGCGGATGCTGCAGCTAGGACCAATTGCTTCCGGGAACATGACCGTCAAGAGCAATGACCCGGAAGCGGCATTGGCTGCCATCCAACGGCTCTATAAAGCTACAGTAGGCGGCAATTTTTCGTACTATTCAATGGCAGACTTCAATAAGAACAGCAATCTGACAACCTTGCTGACCAACCTGTTCTTCTACGGCTTCTTAACGTTAATCACTCTGATCGGGGTAACCAACATCATCAACACGCTGGATACCAGCATCAAGCTGCGCCGACGCGAGTTCGCCATGCTCAAGTCAGTTGGGCTAACGCCGGGCGGCTTCCGGCGTATGCTGCGCTACGAGAGCCTATTCTACGGGCTGACCGCCCTGCTCTATGGTCTGCCCATAGGGATCGCCCTGAGTGTGTTTATCTACTTCCAGTTCGATACGGTGAGTACCTTTGCTTTCAGTCTGCCGTGGGCGGCGATCTTGATCTGCGTCGCTGGCATCCTCGCCATCGTCTTCGTCACCATGATGGTCTCTGGCGCGATGATACGCAACGACAACATCGTGGACACGATCAAAGAGCAGAATTTGTAGTCTCCTACTCAGTGTTTTACCGTAAGTTGAAAGAGGGAATCAGAATGTCAAAGAAGCGTTGTTTTGTACTGTACATTGTATTAACTGCCACTATGCTGCTCGCCGCCTGCGGACCTGCCGCTACGCCAACAACTGTAGCCGCAGCACCAATCAATGCAGCGATTCTACCAACAATTGCCCCTGCTCAGATCGACTCGTGGATGAAGGTCGGTCTGGTCACCGATATTGGTGGCGTGAATGATCAGGCGTTCAACCAGTTAGCCTGGGAAGGTATACAGAGAGCTTCCGCGGAAATTGGTTTCGAGGCGAAATTCATCGAATCCAATCAGTCCACCGACTATGAGACGAATATTGACGCGTTGGCAAGCGACAACTACAACGTGATCATTACCGTCGGTTCCTCGATGGGTGATGCAACAGCGTTAAAAGCTAAACAATATCCCAATATCAAATTTGCCATCATCGACAAGGAGTATGTCCCTACCAACGGATCCCCATCTTGTGACGCTACTGTCAACGATTGTTACGCCGATGGCGGTCTGGCTAACGTCACCAGTTTGATGTTTGCGGAAGAACAACTTGGTTTCTTAGCAGGCGTATTGGCGGGCGGCATGTCGAAATCGGGATTCGTCTGCTCTGTTTCCAGTTTGAAGACCCCTCGAAGTGATCGTTACATTCAGAACTTTCGTGCGGGAGCTGTCTGGGAAGCTGGCGAAAATATCAAGGGTATGAACAACTACATCAATATTCAGACTACAGATACCAACATTCCTACCTTCACTGACTCCACCGAGGGAATGGAAACTGCACTGCACCTGATCGGAGAAGGCTGTGATGTAGTCTTCGGAGTTGCCGCCGACGGTGTGCTGCTGGCTGCTAAGCAAAGCAACGTCATGGCAATCGGCTACGATGTTGACCAGTACAATACCTATCCCGAAATGAAGGATGTACTACTCTCCTCCACGCAGAAAAAGATAGATGTCGCTGTCTATAATTACCTGAAGACCGTTGCTGATGCTTCGATCCAAGCCGGCATCAACACTGCCACTCTCCAAAATGGCGGCGTCGGCTTAGCATCCTTCCATGATTGGGACAGCAGAATCCCTACCGATCTCAAAGCTCAGATTCAGATGGCAAGCGATGGGATAAAGGATGGCTCGATCAATATTGATCTACCATAAGTGAGGCAAACAAACTGCTGAAGAAAGGGGTTGTGCCTAACGGGTACAGCCCTCAGGTTCTGAAGTTAGGTGCTGTAGCATGTCACTTACGAGCCATTCATTAACAGCATTTTGTGGTGAGAAACCCGCCGGCGTAGGAGATAGAGAACCCTTCCCTGTATACCGACACGCTTTGGGTGATCAAAATACCAACCTCGTGGGCTATATGATGGCGTCAACCTTTTCCACAATCGTTTGAGCTTGTTTGTGACGCTTTGTAGAGTGCATTTTGCCTTAGATCAGCCGTGATGCCGCGAGGCTTCCTCACCAGCAGCGCTAACCCCCAGCGTACGCCAGCGGAATTTCGCCAGCCATTCATTCGCTTTACCCTCAACTGCATCTGCAATCAATGATCCCAACACTGGCGCGAACTTGAATGCATGACCACTGCCACCCGTCGCCACGACTAATCCGCTGCGTTCAGGATGATGATCGATCCAGAAATGTTCATCCAGCGTATCGCCGTAAACACACACACGAGTGTACACAATCGGTGCATCGACTAATGAGGGAAAAGTGTCGGCAAGCATCGCCCGTAGTTTCTGTTCATCTTCTGGTTTGACAATACGCTCATCTTTCTCCGGATGTAGACGCTGCCCGATTCCGTGATTAGCGATCTTGAAAACCCCGGCATGCGGATGCAGCGGAAATCCGTACCAGCCAGTAGCCGAGACATCAGCGGTGAAAGTGCTAAACTGCGGCGGCTGAAATAGCTCTGGTTGTGCAGGTCGCAGATGAAACACAGGTTGACCTGTGGATTTCATAACGGCGCTCAGTTCGGGCAAAAGGATCGTTGCCCAGGTTCCCGTGCAGAGCAGCACCACATCAGCATAGAAGCGATCTCCTTCGCGCGTCTCTACACCAACGACACGCCGACTCTCCTCAATAAACTTCGCGGCTGTCTGATGCTCGTGATAGTTGATGTTCTGCTGCTTACCCAGCGCAATCAATTTCTCCACCGTGCGCCCACTTTCCGCGTAGCCGCCTTCCCGATCATAGAAACCATCAACGTAAGTACCAGCTTTCCATGCCGGAAAACGCCGCGATAGTTCATCCGCGTTTAGCCGTTCCAGTTGATGTCCGCGCTTGAGCGCCAACTGGTAACTCTCATACTCGAATCCACCGGGAGTCATTGGTTGATGCGTGACCATCGTGACGCCATCTTCATGGAACAGCGGTTCATCCCATGCCGCATTCCACTGTCGCCAGCCTGTGAGCGATGCTTCTGCCATTGCCATGTACTGCTCATCAGAGCCGTATTCCAAGCGGATCACTTTGTTTATATCTGTCGATTCCGCTAGCGGATGTGGCAACGGACCGGGATCGATGACACCGATCTTGAACCCGCGCTGCCTCAGTTCAAGCGCCGCTGATGTACCGAAAATTCCTGCGCCCACTATCAGAACATCAAAGCCAGAGTGATCCATAGTCGTTTCCTAAGTTGTTGTATAACGCTGAAACCCTACTTTTCGTTTTTGGTCAAAGCACGAAAAGTGCATGCGGCTGCCCAGCCTAGGAAGTTGGCGATGCAGTCGCGTACTGTATCATCCAGACTCCACTGCATATTGATCTTGGTAATATCGCCATCGCGCAGTCTGAGTTCTTGTTGATGGATGCGATACTCACCACTTTCCCAGATCAATGTGGCGACAGCGAGGATTAGACCTGAGAACACTGTCGAATGCTGCGATGCCCATCGTACCAGCGGAAACAGCGGATTGCTACGAGGGAAAATCTCGGCAGCATTCTCAGCGGTCTCGCAAACGAGCGAAACTAGTCCGAAGGCAGTAGCGCCATGCGGCAGCGCATCTAGTCCCAAGCCAGCGAATCGCTTCTCTGCCCATTCACCCTTATAGATATTGAATCGTGGATGAGACAAAATGTAGCCGAGTGCTAACGGTGTCACATAGCCAGCGTAGTGTGGATTTTCGCTTATAGACGCTTGTGTAGTTCGTTCGATGATTTCCAATTCTGAGTGCGCAGGTGGAGCCGTATTGCTAGATTGTTTAGCAGGGAATAGCCGCCGTAAGGCATCAGGCAGTAATAATGATGCCGTGTTGGCGACTAAATGCGGCAGCCAAGTCGTTATCATACGATACTCACGACGATTTTCCCATGCTGTTTCTGCTACAGCCAACCACAATCCATAACGTAGTAAATCAGACGACTTCAAAACAGCTTACTCCTCATCATTCGCCTAAATTCCCCAATTGTGCTAAACACAACAAATGCCAACTTTCACCTCACTAACACTAAATTGCTTCGGCGTTCCGATGCCCTCCACCTACCGCCGTTTACGGGCGTTAGGAGATACGTTGTGTCGGCTAGATGCTGATGTGATTTGTTTGCAGGAAGTGCAGGCGCATCCCTACCGCAGGCTGTTAGTTCGCCTTTGTGCCGAGCAATATCCACATCACGCCTTTGCACCGTTTCTACATGCACCTAAAGGCGGATTATTAACACTCAGTAGGCATCCCATCAGCGAATCGCGCTTCGTCCTCTATAGGGAGCGCGGCTTATGGTACACTCCTGCTCTTGCAGATTGGATTCTACATAAAGGCGTGCTTTTCACCCACCTACAGTATGGTGCATTTCCAGTTACCATCTTAAATACACATCTCACTGCTAATTACAGCGGCGATTGGTCGCCCCGGAATCGTTTCGCCCTACACGAATGGGAACAGTTGCAGCAATTAGCGGATTTAGTCAGCACACAATCCGCCGATACCTTGGTGCTGGTGATGGGTGATTTCAATATTCCGCGCGGAAGTTGGCTCTCGGATCAGTTTTTGGAACGTAGCGGGCTGATCGACCCTCTTGCGGGCGACCAAAGACCAACTTTCCGACTAATGCCCGGAATGCCTTCGCGTTATCTTGCCGCTATTGACTTTAATCTGTATCGTGCGCCATCCGGGTTGGAATTATCTGTGCAGAGCGACCTATGCTTTGAACAGAAATATACGCTGTCCGATGGTCGAACGGCTTATCTCTCTGATCATATAGGGGTTGAATTGCGACAAACCTGGTGAACGCAGTTCTTCTTCAGTCTTTGCTTTTCACGTAACTATCGTATTGTTTTGCCTTTGTAATTTCGGACTCGATTGTACGAACTATTGTGACTTTGTCTCGCTTGCGAGATCGCACCAGCTCTATTAATTAGATTCATAGGGAACTATGAGCATTAGTAGTTGAAGCACAACCTCCAAATGATTAGATTAACTTTTAAGTTGATTGTGTTAATATGATAGTCGATCTACCTTAAGACAGATTTCGTCATACTGAGAAGTTTTGCTGCTCGCGTGATAGACAATATGGAATGGGGGATGGCTCTGAAGGTTTGACAGGCAAAATTGGGTTGATACAATCATCGCGCCGCAAAGCTTGAGATAACTAGCTACGACGTCTGCGCTAATTCCATTGATTGTATGGTCATAAGTGAGTATCCCCACGAAGTTATGTCTGCCAGAGCCAAAAAACAATTCTTGATCTACGAGACAGTAATTGAGTATTTGAAGCGTCAGATTGCTGATGGTCAACTCAAACCCGGTGATCGTCTGCCGACGGTGATCGCGCTTGCTGAGCAGTTGTCCGTCAATCAGGCATCCGTGCGGGAGGCGTACCGAGTACTGCAGACGCTCGGCGTACTAACCTTAGGGCGTGGCAAGGGCACGTTTGTTGCTGATACCGTGACCGCACCCAACGATCTTTTAGTGAATCTACATTTTGCCGAGCGCCAGTCCATCGGGCATTTGCAGGAAGCAAGGCGCTTACTGGAACCGGCGGTCGCCGCATTAGCTGCACAACGTGCCACACCAGAGGAAATCAAAGCGATCATGGCGGCAGCGGAAGAGCTGGAACGAGTTGACCGTTATGGCGAGGACTACATTGATCCTGATGTCCGCTTCCACGAAATCGTCTTTTTGGCGGCACATAATCCTGTGATCGCACAGTTCCTATCCGCGATCCGCGAACGTTTGGTAGACAGCCGCCGCTTGACCAAAAATATTCCTGACGCCATCGAAAAAGCTGCCCATTACCACAAGTTGATCGCCATCGCCATCAAGGAACGTAATCCAGAAGCCGCTCGTATGTTGATGTCTCACCACGTCGATGACGTTGAACATAGTTATATGGAAAGCGAATCCTCAGAATAACTCAATCAAGTTCTGCGTGCTTCAAATCCTCAGCTTCAAGCTCTATTCCGCTAACGCCATTTGTGATTTGAGTTAACTAGAGCACTTTTGGAGTTACCACAGCGACGCGGTAATCTTGCCGCTTTACAAGCTATATAGAAGGGCAAACTACGCACAATGACGATCTGGAAGGCAACCGCCTGCGCTCATCCCAACATCGCTTTCATTAAATATTGGGGCAACACCGATGATCAGTTGCGCTTGCCCGTTAGCGGCTCGATTTCAATGAATTTGGACGGTTTACTGACTCGTACTACAGTCGAATTTCGGGATGATCAGGCAAGCGATACAGCGCTGCTTGGTGGCAAACAGCTCGATGCTGGCGCAGCGCTGGATCGCATCACTCGCCATCTGGATTACGCGCGCCAGCTTGCCGGAACGACAATGCGTGCTAGCGTGAATTCCGACTCCAATTTCCCCACGGGCGCAGGGATCGCTTCCTCGGCATCGGCATTCGCTGCACTGTCTCTGGCTGCTGCCGCTGCCTTGAAATTACAACTTTCTGAACCCCAGCTTAGTGCCTATGCACGGCTTGGATCGGGATCTGCCTCTCGCAGTGTCCCCGGCGGATTCGTTGAGTGGTACCCCGCCCAGACTCATGAAGCGAGTTTTGCCGAAACCTTTGCACCCGTCGATTATTGGGAATTAACTGACATTGTCGCCATTGTCAGTAAGGCACACAAGAGCACTGGTTCAACCGAAGGACATAGTATCGCAGCAACTAGCCCCTTACAATCCGCGCGCGTTGCCACCGCTCCAGAACGGTTAGCACGCTGTAAGCAAGCTATCCTCAACCGTGACTTTGAGACATTCGCTGATGTGGTCGAACTAGACTCCAATGTAATGCATTCTGTTATGATGACGGGAAATCCATCGCTATTCTATTGGCAATCAACTACGTTAGCATTAATGGAAGCGGTACGGGATTTGCGCCGGCAAGGGATCGCGGTGTGTTACACTATTGACGCTGGACCTAATATCCACTGCATCTGCGCACCGGGAGCAGCCTCGAAAGTTGCCGAATATGTAGCACAGTTTCCCGGAGTTTTGGAGTTCAAGCAGGCAGGAGCAGGGAGAGCCGCCTACCTTGAACAGTAATGGTACAATCATATAAATTGTAACGGTGGAATTGTAATGATAGACTTCGACTCACCTAGCACTCGCGCGTTGCGTAACGCGGGTTATAAGCTAACTACTCCCCGCTTGACGATCCTTGAAATTTTGGAAAAGCACGGCGGACACCTCACCTCTAGTGAACTACTGAAGTTAGTTGAGGAGCGCGATACCACTATTGGACGCGCTAGTGTTTTCCGTACGCTAGACCTGATGATCAAGCTAGGCATTATTTGGACGACGGTGCAAGGTGGTTCGACGGTGCATTACATGCTGATGCCGGGTGGTCACCACCACCACATCATTTGCACCAACTGTCACAAGTTGATTGAGTTCGAGGATTGCCGCCTTGAACCGCTAATCCGTGCAATGCAAGACAAATATGGTGTGCGTGTGGATGGACATTTGCTGGAACTTTATGGGCTATGCAGTGACTGCCGCAACGCACAAGCCATGGAATTGAGCGCAGCTACTATTCCGCAGGATGACGACGATGACTGACCCAGATGCCGATTCTGCTCCGCCAGCAACGACAAGACCACCCATCAAGGCGATTATTTTCGACTACGGTGGCGTCTTGATGCGCACCGCCATCCCTGCCCTCGGACGACAAGAGTGGGAAGCGCGATTGGGCTTGGCGGAAGGTGAATTGGAACGCATCGTCCACAGAAGCGAGTTGTGGACTAAAGCGCAGCGCGGGGAGATCAGTTACGAGGATTATTGGAACGGCGTTGCTAGCAAATTGAGACTTGCGGTGCCCGATGTGCAGCGTCTACGCACGGATTATTTTCGCGATGATCATCTAGATCAGAGTCTAATCGCCTTGATCCGCGAACTACGCAACGACGGCTACGTGGTCGGCTTGCTAAGCAACGATACAATCATGTTGGAAAAGACCTTACGCTTCGATCTCAATATCTACGACGAATTCGACGCCGTGTTGATCTCGGCAAAGCTGGGCGTGATGAAACCGGATGAGGGTGCTTACTATGCAATCCTCAGCTTGCTCAACGTCAAACCAATTCATGCCGTGTTCATCGACGATAATCTCAACAATGTCGCTGCTGCCCACTATCTTGGTATGTCCGCAATCTGGTACCGCCGTGGACTAGATTTACGCGCTGAACTAAGTGCTGTGCTCAACGACGGTGTATCATTTAGCCTCTAAGGGAGCTGCAAATCCGCATGAATCGACCTCTCGCCCTGATCTTCGACTATGGCAATGTGTTAGACATTCCTGACGATTGGAATCACTGGCTGGCAGAACGCGACACGTTGGCAGCCGAACACGGCTTGACAGGTAGAGCCTTATGGGAAGCGCTGTTCACTAGTGATGCTTGGCAGCAGGTCAAGCGCGGTAAGATCAGCGAACAGGAATATTGGGATGCTGTACTTACCCCCTTGAACTATCAGGATGTGCATGCGCAAAAGCGTTTTGTCACCCGTTTCTTCACCGGGAGGGAACGCGTTCATCCAGAGATGCTGGCACTGCTGCGGGAACTCCATCCACATTATAAGTTGGCAATCCTCAGCAATACGCATATCTACGATATGGAACGCTGGCTGATCGAAGAACGGGGGTTAGCAGGCATCTTTGATCTAGTTGTTAGCTCCGCACAAGTTGGCATGGCGAAACCCGATGCTGAGATTTACCGCCTGACACTGGCTCGACTCGGACTGCAACCACACGAGGCTCTGTTCATTGATGATCTGGTGCGCAATACCAGCGTTGCCGAATCAATTGGCTTGCCCTGCATTGTCTTTGAGTCACCCGCCAAATTACGGAATGAACTGGAGCAGCGGGGAATTCTCCCGGTAAAACAAGAAGCGTGATCACCCGCCGTTATCACCCAGATGATGCCGCCGCAGTGCTAGCCCTGATCGATCAGGCGGCAAAGGCAGATCGTACACGACGCCTTAACTACACTGCCTTTGTGGGAACATGGGCAGCTTACAGCGATCCTACGCAGCCGATCAGTTACGACGAAGCGGCTCTTGTCGCCAATGAAACAGGAGCTTTGCAGGGGTTTGCATGGTGGACGGTTGCGGGTACATCATCGAACTATCGCCTACAAGTGGAGGGCTGGGTTCATCCTGAATCACGTCGGAGCGGTGTCGGCACGGCGCTGCTGAGGGCGGTTGATGATTATGTGCATACGCGTTTGCGCGGAAAGACCACAATTTTCGCGCGTGTGCTAGCCGATGTTCCCGGTGCTGAACAATTATTTCGGAACAACGGCTATCAACTTAGCCGTCAGTTCTACATTATGCGTGTACCACTACAAAATCGGACGTGGACAGCCGAAATCCTCGACGGCATAACCTTCAAAACATTCCGCGCTGGCGATCTTGAACCATTGGTCGAAGCCGATAACGCAATCTTTGCTGATCATTGGGGATCGCGGGAGCGTAATCTATCCACATGGCGTCACGAGATGATCGAAACACGTCCCCACGATCCGCACTTGTGGACGCTCGCATGGGCGGATGATAACATCGTCGGCGAGTGCCTCTGCCATGCCAGCAATCAGGGCGATCCGAATGATGGTTGGGTTTCGATCGTGGGTGTCCGCCGTGATTATCGAGGCAAAGGGTTAGGGCGTGCATTGCTGGCTGCCAGCCTAAATAAACTGCGCGATTTTGGCTTTGATACGGGCAGTCTCAGTGTCGATGCCGAAAATACAGCGGCTGTCAATCTTTATCGCGGCTTAGGAATGAACGTGATCCGTACTCGACTGCATTTCACAAAGTCGTTTGAACTTTAAATGAAGTCAGATCGTTAAGCTTGATAACGGCTACAATTGACAGGGTGCTCATGTCCTGCATTCACGAAGGAAGCCCGCATGAACAGCATTGATTTACAAGAGGTGCTGCGTCGCCTCGGTCCCAATTATCCTAATCTTGAAATCGGCATTGGTGTGTATCTGATCTGTGCTTTTGCCTTGCTCAACCTTTTCATGCAAAAGAAACCGGATACGCGCATCACACTGATGCTTTCGGCGGTGATTTTGCTGGCGTTAATGGATAAGGTGGTGGTCTCTCCCGGTGGACCAATCTACAATCGGGATATCGAAGCATTCTTTCTGCGTGTGCCTATGTTTGTATTCCCACTTATCACCGCGGGTATGACCCGTTGGGATCGCGCTCGTCCATGGGGTGTGATTGGTGGATTCATCGGCGGCGTCTATCTATTTTTGCGCTGGTTCTTTGAACAACAGGTTTAACTAGGATAACCAAAGGGCATAATCTCGATGACGGCAATCTCCTCCACCGATGCACAATTACGTTTGAGCAAACTACGTGTTTTGATCAAAGAGGCTGGCTTTGATGTTGCGGCGCTAATTCCCGGCGCAACGCTCTACTATCTAACGGGCATCCACTTTCATCTCAGCGAGCGTCCCATCATTTTGTTTGTGCCCGCTGATGGCGAAGTTGGTATGATCCTGCCCGCGCTGGAGGAGCAGCATGTCATCGAGAAACAGCCGTTTCCAATCCAACCCTTCGTTTATTCCGATAGACAGGGGTACGGCGTTGCCTTTGACGCCGCCAGCAAGACACTCTCACTAGCCGGCAAACGTGTCGCCGTCGAGGGTCTTCAAATGCGCGTGCTGGAAGGACAAACTATCCAGCAATATGCGCCCAACAGCCAGATTATCAGTGCTGATAAAGTAATCAGCCGGATTCGGCTGCACAAGCAGGCGTCCGAGATCGCGCTGATGCGTAACGCCATTGCCATAAGTGAAGCTGCGCTGGAGGCGACCATCGGACAAATCGAAGTCGGCATGACTGAGCAGCGAGTCGCGCACATTCTCCATAGTGAGATGACACAACGCGGTGGTCAAGGGCTAGCGTTCGAAAGCGCCATCCTTACCGGAGCAAACAGTGCGCTGCCGCATGGTGGTCCCGGAGACTCGGTGATCCGCGAAGGGGATCTGCTGCTGTTTGACTACGGAGCCAAAGTAAGTGCATATCCAGCGGATATTACGCGCGTATTTGCTGTTGGTAAGCTCGATCCCGAACTAGAAAAAATCTATCGCTTGGTCAAAGCAGCAAACGAGGCTGGTATTGCCGCTGCCAAACCCGGTGTTACGGCACAAGACGTGGATCGGGCAACGCGCAAAGTGATCGCAGACGCAGGCTATGGTGATTATTTCGTCCACCGCACAGGGCACGGCTTGGGATTGGATGTACACGAAGCGCCCGATATTCTGGAAGGCAATACGCAAGTGCTGGAACCCGGCATGATCTTTACCATCGAACCGGGTATCTACTTGCCGGGCAAGGGTGGCGTTCGCATTGAGGACAATATTTTAATCACCGAAACCGGCTGCGAGGTGCTAACAAGTTTTCCCAAGACGCTACGTACCATCGGTGTCTAAGATCAAGGTATCCATTTCGGCAGTAGCGCGTTATTCGCCAATTGAATCAACTTGCCTGTCGCTAGATCCAGTGTCCAGATTTCGGTGCGTGCGCCCTGCCGTCCGAGTTCAAATCTCTGAAATGCCACTTTATCTTGCAGCGGACTGACTGCGATATTGCCATTCGTATAGTTAGGCTCATCGAATAGCGGTGTGGCTTGCCCTGTATCCACGTCCAGCCGATACAACTGCGGACCGGGACGGATGCCGCCAGTTGAGGATTGAAAGGGCGCTTGCCGTGCTACGATTAGTGTACGGGCATTGAGCCAAGTGCCTTCCACATCATTGGAGGGGTCGTCGGTAGGGATGATGTCGCTTTGAGTGAGAAAGTCGCTGTTCATATCGACTAGGACGAAATGGGCAGCGTACGCTTTCTCCTGCACTTCAACCATCTGCGGGAATGCCAGCCACTTGCCATCAGGGGAAAAGACACCCACCTCACCATAAGCGGAGTTGATCACTCTGTCTGTGTCCGTCGCCATGTCGTGAACCACAATACCGCCCGCGCTGACACTGAACAGAGCTACTTTGCTGCCATCTGGCGACCACTCCGGCGCATAGCCGATTTGTTGGCTGTCCTGCAGCAAGGGACGCACATTTCCACTGCCCACCTCGAGCAGCCATACGCGCGAGACGCCTAATCCCGTGCCATTGGCGCTAATCTCTGAACGCTCGAACGCGATTTGTTTGCCATCGGGACTCCACACAGGATTATTACAAACCGCATTGGTGCAGTCGAAAAGCAGTGTGCTTTTACCCGTCGAAGCATCCCAGACAAAAAGATTATTATTGCCTGTTTGTTGAAATTCAGAGTAGGCGATTTTCGAGCCGTCTGGTGAAGGATCGTATTCGATCACGCCTGTGGTACTGAAGGTGAGCTGCTGCGCCGAATCGGGTGCGTCAGGATCAGCCAGGAATATGTTCTGCACCAACTGATTATTAGGATCAGTGCCCAGATACGTGACACGCGGCTGACGGATGCGAAACGACCAAACTTGATCGTCTTTCAGACTGCGTTCCGTCTGCGTGGAAACAACACCCGCTTTCAAGTGAACGGTATAGCTCTGCCCGACTGTTAATGTCTCCGATGGAATAAAGCTAACTGTGCGGCTATCACCGCTAGCAGTGAACGAGCCTAGCACAGGCGGATCGATGCTGAGAGCAGCTTGCACGGATGTCAAATCAACCGGATCATCAAAGCTGATCTGAATATGGGGGTGGATTGAGCCGGAATCGCGTGGGGCATATGCCGTGATCATCAATCCGATCTGGCTTCCACGCGCTACAGTGAGTCCCAGCGCTAACAACAGTACAACGATGACGATCAAGACAGCACTATCAAGCCTGTCCAATCGCCAGCCGCGCTCGGAAAATCTAGCATTCATAGGAATTAGTTGCGACGATGTGGTCTCAATACGGTTATGGCAATTGGATTGTGTTGGTGGCAAGCAGCAAAGCGACGCTTAGCACGGTCACGGCAAGGAACAGGATAATCGACAGGATCATGCGCTCACCAGCCGCCAGCCCGAAGATCTTGCCAGTATCTACTTCGCTTGCTTGCTTCTCACGTACGCCGAAATCGCGCTCGAATTCCTCAATTAGCAGCGTACTACGCAGATCATCTTGATCAGACATACATTACCTCGCTCTCGCTCCAGATGTTGGCTTGACTTCGCGTGTGCTATGTCTTGCTAGGTTGCTTCACGCAGATTGTAGTCTGACTCGGCAGAACTGCAACAGGCTGCACAATAGAGATTTATACCAAATTTATGCGGATCGCTTCCACGTGTTATCCACCAAGCGGAATGTCACATATACAGGTTGCCCTGCCAGCGTCGCCTGAATCGTAGCCGTTGGAACGCCATCAGGACCATTGACGATAGCAGCAGATTGCACTTGCGGTGTTTGTTGTGTTGGGTCTTGCAGGCGTTGTTGCAGCGGTGTTTGCGCCAGCGGGTTGCCCACATCCCAGATCGCGCGGAATTCGTCAATGCGTCCAGCGGTTAGCAGCGTTTTTTCCAGATTGAGCCGCCATTGGAAGAATGGACGCCAATCTATTGCTAAGCCTGATAACTGCTGGTTAAGAATCATCGACAGGATATTGATGTCGGAGGTCGGAGTCAGCGTTCTGACCATCTGTCCAATAGTCGTCACGCCATAGGTATCGCTCAGGCTTTGCATAAAGCTGAAATACACGGGATCGACCCGTCCAGTGAACGTTGCCCCTAGCCACTCTACTGCTGATTGACGCAGCCACGCAGCATCCGCCGTTGGTATTGGTGTCATATCGTTCGCAGCTAACGCAAATTGACGCTCGGCAATTTTGACCGCTAAAGCATCCTCCAGCGTTTGCGGCAATATCGCTTCCGCCACCATGCCATTCTCATTTGCCAGCGGAGAAGGGATCGTCACTTTCAACTGGGTGGCATCGGTAACCGGATCCCAATAGATCGTTCCATCCGGCGTAGGATTAATTTCCAGAGTTAGGTGAGGAACATTGCGGCAGCCTAAAATATCACAGCCTTGCACCCACCATTGTTCAACACGATCCGACAATACCTCCGCCAACTGCGAATCGAGCCTCTTGAACTGGATTGTCACATGCTCGCGACGAATTTCATTGAAGTCGTCGCCTGTATCATTCCAAAAGGTGTAATCGAAGGGAACGTGCCGCCAGCCATCGGGGTAGCGCCAGTAGAACCACAGCACCAGATAGCGTTTACCGTCACGCCGTTCTTCGACTAACGCCCTTCCACGCTGCCCGTCTACGGTAGCATCGATCACATTGCCGAGCAGCTCAATCCGCCCGTCATTCTTCATCTGCTGATAGATGTCGAACCGGGTATTTTGCTGGCGTACCCATTCAACGCTGTCGCTGCGCTGCAGAGCTATAAAGCTGGCATAGTCCGACACGCGCAAGGTAGCAATTTCTGCCTGCACAGTATCAATAAGAGATTGTCGCAAGGCGTTATCAACGGTATTGAGCCGCCACACAGCCAGTCCAACCACCGTTATCAGACCGATGATCATGCCGAATGAGAGGAGGATAACCTGTAACCGTCGCATACGGCGGCGGCGGCGTGAATCGGGGTCTTCACCGGAGTGCTCGTAAACGCGCTCCGCTTCCACTTGCCAATCTAACCGAATACCCAACGCGAACCTATTACGCCTCTACATTTACAACGATAAAGTCACTTCGCCAGCGACCACATGATGTATTGTATCGTTCTCGTCGCGGATGAGAAGTCTGCCTAATCCATCTACGTCCACCGCTTGCCCGCTGATTTGCCCACCTGTTTGAGCCGTGACTGCGGTTGCCTGAACGTGCTGACCGAGTGTGCTTAACCGTTCGCGCCACGCCCTCCACAAATCCTCCGAAGTCAGCCGCCGCGACCAGTGATCGATCCGCTGCAACAGTTGATTCAGGAGTAACGCTCGATCTACTGGCTGTTTTGTCACCGTCTCAATACTAATCGCGCTATCTTCCAACAGTGTGTCTGTGAAATCGATCCGCACATTCAACCCGATTCCTAGGATGACGAACACACAGCGATCCCCACGCCACTCAGCTTCCGGCAAAATTCCCGCGACCTTTTTGCCTGCCAGTTGCACATCATTGGGCCACTTGATCGCCACCTGATGTGGCGTAAACGACTCCACCGTTTCCGCCACCGCCACCGCGCCGAGCATGGTCACGCGGGCAAGCTGCGTTGGGTCGATCGCTGGACGCAAGACGGTACTAGTCAGTAGTGCTGATCCTACGGGTGCAGACCACTGTCTTTTAAAGCGTCCGCGCCCTTGTGTCTGCAATTCCGCCAACACTACCGATCCCGCTGGCGCACCCTGATCCGCCCATTCTCGCGCTACATCGTTGGTGCTGCCGATCTCCTCGTAGAATTTGAACTTTCGCGGACTGAGGATAGCAGCTAATCGCTCCGGCGTTAGATCACTCGCCATACGGTGTCCAGATATTCTTCACCTGAGTCGCTTCGCGCAGGAATTCTTCGCCTTCACCCTGTTCACGGATCGTCCAATCGCGGGCGTGACCGTAATTGACCCACGTCCGCTTCATGTTGCTGCTAGATGCCGCTTCGACCATTTTGCTGCCTTCGGAACCACCGAAGTACCACACCGCATCAACATCATCATGCTCCGCCAGCACCTTGATCAGCGCATCGCGCTTGCCCGTGACGATGTTGATCACACCCGCAGGCACATCCGAGGTATCAAACACCTGATACAAATCCGTCGCGCTCAAGGGGAACTGTTCCGATGGCACGACCACCACTGTATTGCCCATCGCCACCGCCGGAGCAACCAACGACACAAAGCCCAACAATGGCTGCTCATCAGGGCAGGCAACGCCGATCACGCCAATCGGTTCGGGGATCGCCATCACCACACCGCGCAACGGCGTACTGTGAACCTGACCATCGAACTTATCTGCCCACGCCGCGTAAGTGAACAGGCGCTGAATCGCCGCCCCGACTTCTTTATGTGCCTCATCACGGCTCTTGATCAGTGCCAAACGTCCGGCGAACTCATCACTTCGCGCGGCTAAATTCTCCGCCGCATAGTACAAAATTTGCGCCTTCAAATGTCCGTGAGTGAATTCCCAATTGGCAGCAGCATGAGCAGCTTCCACCGCGTTACGAATATCCTTGCGGTTGCCCTCACCCACTTCCCCGATCCTGTTACCAGCAGTATCACGGATGATCAAGCTGTAGCCGGAATCGGGACGAGCCTGCTTACCGCCGATGTACATCTTGGGAGTGCGATCAATCGCATCTACTGGGTCTGCGCGTTCGGCAGCGCCGTTCGCTGGTTCGATTGGCTTACTCAGCGGCAGCAACTTCTCCCACTTAGGACGCATATATTCATAGAGTCCTTCTTTGCCGCCCTCACGTCCGTAGCCGCTTTCACGGTAGCCACCAAATCCCGACGAGGCATCGAACAGATTCGTACTGTTGATCCAGACCGTGCCAGCTTTCACCTTGCGCGCTACATCCAGCGACAGATTGAGGTTATCTGACCAGACACTGGCAGCTAATCCGTAGCGGGTGTTGTTCGCCAGCGTCACCGCTTCCGCTGGCGTGCGGAAAGTCATCGACACCAGCACCGGACCGAAAATCTCTACTTGTGCGATGGTAGCTGCTGGCGCGACATTAGTGAACAGCGTCGGCGGATAGAAGTAGCCATCAGTTGGACACGCCCAGCTCGGCTGCCACATCTGTGCGCCTTCTTGCACACCTTGTTCCACCAATTGCGTGATCTTCTGCAACTGCACCGATGCCACAATCGCGCCGATGTCGATTGCTTTATCCAGCGGCTCGCCCATCCGCAGGGTTTCCAAGCGTGCTCGCAGCTTATCCGTCAGCCGATCCGCGATGCTCTCCTGCGCCAACAACCGTGATCCCGCGCAGCACACTTGCCCCTGATTGAACCAAATAGCATCGACCACGCCTTCAACTACGCTATCCAGATCGGAATCCTCGAACACAATGAACGGCGACTTGCCACCCAGTTCCAGCGATAAACGCTTGCCACTGCCCGCTGTCGCCTCGCGGATGATCCGCCCGACATCGGTAGAACCTGTAAAGGCGATCTTATCTATCCCGCTGTGGTTGACGATCATCTCGCCTACTTTGCCGTCGCCCGTTACAACATTGACCACACCTGCTGGCAAGCCAATGTTCTCGCAAATCTCCGCGAACAGCAGTGCAGTCAGCGAGGTGAACTCAGCAGGTTTCAGCACCACCGTGTTGCCCATCGCCAGCGCGGGCGCGATCTTCCACGAGAGCATCAGCAGCGGAAAGTTCCACGGAATGATCTGCCCGACCACGCCGAGAGGCTCATAGTGAGGGAACTCAGTTTCCATGAGCTGCGCCCAACCCGCATGATGGTAGAAATGCCGCGCCACCAATGGAATATCTATATCGCGTGTCTCACGGATCGGCTTGCCGTTATCCATCGTCTCCAGCACGGCGAACAAACGGGAATGTTTCTGAATCTGTCGCGCCAGCGCATACAAATACCGCGCACGGACGTGTCCCGGCTGCTTGCTCCACGAATCGAAGGCGCTGCGTGCCGCGCTGACCGCCGCTTCGACATCAGCCTGTCCCGCCTGCGCGATCTGTGCCAGTGGCTTGCCAGTTGCTGGATTGATGCTGTCGAAGTAGCTGCCACCCGTTGGTGCAATCCATTTGCCGCCGACATAAATCTTCATCTGTGGTCCGCGCGTCTTGATCCACTCCAGCGCCGGATTGTTCGCTTCCGGTGCAGGTCCATATTCCATCGACTCGAAGATGTCAGCAATTTTCGGCGTGGTCATAAGCACATCCATTTCTTAGCAGTTATCCACCCAACACATTGAGATAAACAACGTATTTTTCAGGATTAGATGTATCAATCAATATATCTTGCTGAAATTCTACCTCTTCATGCTTGCCATATAAGTATGATTTGAGCGTTTTGGAAACTTCGAGCAGAACAGTATCATAAGGTACACCAGTTCCACTCAACGGTGGTCGTACCAACGACCTGTCAAGAAACGATTGCAGATCGCTTGGTGCCATTTCAAATTTAGTGTAGGCGTACCATCCTTGCATTCCCCAACATCGCTTCTCTAAAATATTAGCGGTTGCCGGATATTTAAATCGGGCGACAGTTTCTGTAAAACTAGGTGTCTCCGTCGCACAGTTATCCTTAAATAGATTGCCCATCGCATGAGCAACCACCAAGAGGAATGCAATATAGCAAACTCCTACACAGAGTAATGCAGCACTGCTAACTGCGAATATCCTGACAATAGTTTTTCTGCGAAGCTTCACTTTGCTACTAATTTCAATTAGAGTACGAAAGTCTCGTCGCTTTCATTTAACTCCACATTAGGATCTAACTCAAGTTCCTCGACTCCGCCTGCTTCTCTGCCCCGATCACACAGTGAGCGGTACTGGCACAGCCTGCACTTCCGCCGATCTTCCGTCAGCGTCCATATTTCCTGATCAATGCTGCCGATCTGCGCTAAGATTTCTTCTAGCTTGGCTTTATCTTGCTGATACCGCTCCGTCGAGTAGTCAAATATCTTTGGCTCTGTCGGGAAGTTAGCGAACCAGTACAGCATCTTTACTTGTTCCGGCTGCACTTCCAAGCCAATCAACTGCTCTGCCGTTTCTACTAGCAGAAGCGGATACAGGATCGTCTGCCAGCGTCGATCTAGCCACTCGCGCTTGGGGCGGTGGCGCGACGTTTTCCAATCCACGATCACCACCTCGCCGTTTGATGCATATGTCAGTAGATCGAATGCTGCCGTAATGCGCTGTCCAGCCATCACGGCGGAGGTGAGAACTTCTGGAAGGCGTTCTACTCCGGGTAGCGTCGGCTGGTGCTGCAAAAAGGCATCCCACCACAGCAGCATAGATGGTTCAACGCGCTGTACTGGCACACCAAGATAGTAGCGCTGCGCGAGCAAATGAAACTGGGCGCCAAGCCGTTCGGCTGCTTCGTAATCATTCAGTGGTTCGGCAATCGGCGCGGGCCACGCTTGTTGTAGCAGATAACGAAGCTGGAAGCGGCGCTGACACTCCACGAAATCTTGGATGCTCGACTGGCTAAATTGAAAAGCTGGAGGAAACTTCGTATTGGACACGGTAATAGATACTCAATCGCAATTTCTGTGAACGCACACCGAAAATAATGCTGATTCCAGCAGTTTCTTTTAATCAGATTGGCAACTCTGCTGATCAGTCATGAATTATCCGTATTTCAGGCATTATTACTAGCTAAACCCCGTTGAATAGAGGGTCATTCCGTGTGTTCCATTCTGCGGTACGCCGATTTTGTTATGTGACCCATATTTTCTGCCTACCTACTTTTGTATAGTATCAGAACTACCTCTCGCCCGACATTTCCCAGATACATTCAAGGAGCATTTCGCTTGCGGAACTTTAGTCGAATTCTGTTGATTCTTATCTGTGCATTAGCACTGACACTAGGTTTATTCGCCACCCCGACCATACCCGTCTCAACAGCTCAGAGCGCAAGACAACTCTATCCGACCCTCATATTTGAAATTCCTAAGCTTGACGATGCGCTGGAGAACCAATTCCAAATCACCTTGGATGCGGCGATGGAGATCACCATCCACACGGAATTAATGAACTGTTCGTCAAGATGTCTTTTTGAGCTTAAGCCTACGGGAGATAACCGTCGCTTCTTCACTCCAACAGAAACTAGCCCCGGATTTCCAGCAGGTGATTCCGTATATGCGACTTACGAACTGGAAGCAGGAGACTATACACTGACAGTCACTGCGCGTCGCAAATTGATGCTCTTTGATAGCACTAGTATCCAATATTTCCGCATCTGGTATGTGCCTACCGGGTACAAAGGACCTACCCGCAATGTGATGTCGGGTGTCAATCCGAATTTGCTAGCAGCTTTGCAAGGCACAACGCTAGCTTTGCAACTGGGTATTGGCAATGAATTAAATAGCACTTACCTACTGGATGGCGATACTTGGGAACTGAGTTACGTCACCTTCAACCGAACGTTAATCGGAGATCGCTTTTCGCCTGTCTTGACCCCCGATGGGAAACAATTGCTGACGGTGGAAGCCGCTAACTTTGGAAGCACCGACTTTGGCTTGCGCTCATGGTTAGCACTCTACGACCTATTGCCTAACGCTCAAGGAACTGCGGCTAACCTTAATTTCTATCTCTCCAAACAAGAAGAAGTGCAGCAAAACGAAGAATATGCTGGTGCTTCCTTTTCACCGGATGGAAAGTTGGTGGTATTCCACACTAATCGCGGATTGGGCAGAGCATACGAGATTATGCTGATGGATTTAACCACTAAAAAGCAAAAACAATTGACTACTGAAGGCGGCAGAAATCGCTTCCCCTCGTTCTCACCAGATGGCAAGCGGATTGTTTTTCACTCTGATCGGGCTGGTGGTGACTACCAGATTTTCAGCATGAACATTGATGGCAGCGACCTTGAGCAGTTAACTGATGGAGCGGGCGGAAACTTCCGCGCGGTCTTTTCGCCCGATGGTAAGTACATCGCCTTCTGCTCGGATCGAGATCGAGTAGGGAAATTCAGCGACGGCTCCTACTTCAGTCAGGTCTATGTGATGCAGGCAGATGGTTCTAAGGTGCGCCGTCTGGTGGATAACTCGGTAGATAGCTGTGTAGAGACGTGGTCGCCGGATGGACAGTGGATCGCGTACATTTCACAAGAACGCCCTGAGTCGGTTGCTTATGCAGTTAGTCTGGATGGCAAAGAAGATTATCAACTTGCAAAGCCGATTTCATTCGCGATCCCTGAAATCAGAGAAGGGCGGGCACGCAGCGCTATGGGTGTGCGTGCGATCAGTTGGGTTGCTAAATCTGCGGGAGGCAAGTCAACGGATAAGCAGGACAACGACGGCGACGACAAAAAGGATTCTGGTGATAAGAAAGACAACACGCTCGGCGGAACTAATGATAATTCCAACAAAGACAATGATAATGACAGCGGCAGTACTTCCGATTCAACTGCTGAGCCTGTATTGATCTACGAGGATAATCTTGATAGTGCTGTCCAAGGGGCATGGGGCGCGATCAATGAACCGCCGAACACAGCGGGAGTGCAGAACGGCGCTTATGCAATTGATTTAGTAGATGCGGGCGACCTGCGAGGTCAACCACTGTGGTGGATCTTTGCTCCCGGCTTTACCGATTGGTCGAAAGCCCCACAGCCAACTGCGCCGTTTACCTTGCTCCTAGACGTGAACAATGGCTCATGCTCAGGCGGTCTGGGTGAATGTTATGTCGGCGCGATGTGGGGAGTTCAGTCGCAATTCGCAGCACACTACACATTCTTTTACAGTCCCTTCAATCAACGTTGGATGGTTCAGTACGGTAGAAGCACCAAGTCTTCGATCACACCAAACTGTGCCAATCGAACGTTCACGCTCGTCAACGTCTTTGATGGCAAACGACACCAACTTCGGCTGGATGTAAAAGAAGAGTCGATTGAATTATCCATCGATAAGCAGTCAATAGCTACTTGCGAGCAGCCAACCGACTGGCACGGCACGATAGGATTCGCTGTTGGGCGCGGCGAGAATGATAATTCCTCGCGCATACAACTCAGCATTGACAAGATCACGCTGTACAACGGTACGTTGCCCAAGTAAGCATGGGTATTTTCTTGCCACCCTAGATTAGCATCTAGGGTGGCAAGATTGATCAATAGGAATGAAGCTAGGGAACAACCCTTACAGTCTCTGCTAGGACCACCAATGGCAATGCCGGACTGCTTTTCTGGCGTCCTCTGCCCGTATTCCATGTGATCACCAGCTCGCGCATCGCCCTCGTGATGCCGACGTAGAGCAGCCTCAAGCGTTCCGCCGAATAGTCGATGCGCGCTTGAATGCTCGCCTGCCCTTCAAAGTACGGCTTATCCTCTGAGATCGCTTCCAACTGCGCCAATACCTCAACTTCCAGATTCAAGCTCCGGCGCAGATACCACCTCTCGCTGATATAGCGATCATATTCCTGTGCTGAGGGGAAGCTGTAGTTGTTGACCGCCATCAGGTATACGCGATCCCACTCCAAGCCCTTCGCCGCGTGCATGGTGGCGATAGTCACCCGCCCCGTCGCTGGTCGGTAGCCCTGATCGGCGTCATCAAAGCCGATGAAGCGGCGCTGATTCTGGCTGATCAGCTTCAACTCCTCTGCGAACTGCGACAGCCGCCAATCAGGATTACTGTTCGCCATGCCGCGCAGCAGTTGGGCGATCTTGTAGGTCAGCGCGATGTCGGTTGGCAGATTGAAAATATCCTGACCAATCGTCAGCACCAGTTGATCAATAGGCAGGCTGATTGCCGTCAGCCAGCGTCGCACGCGCTGCCGGAAGTTTTCCAGGTCATCAAGCAGTTCACCTGATTCTGTGATCAAGTCCAGAGCGTCGAACGGTGAATCGATATCTGCGGGAAACAAAAATGATTCGACAGTGCGATTCTTTGACAGTGCTGACATTGCTGCATCCAGCATATCGGTTGTGCCGCCATTCTCAGCCAGATTGCGAACCCACCACAGATCGCGGTACAGCGCCGCCAGTTTACCATAATCCGTTGGCGAGGCGAGGTAAGTCAGTACCGCATATAAAGCTTCTGCCGCATCGCGCGTTGAAGTGGTACTACGCAGCAGCTCCTCATACAGCAAGCCTCGTTCGCGCAGCGCCTCCGCCAATTTGAACCCGCGACTGTTATCAGGGACGAGTACCGCACACGTCCGCGTCGCGTTGCTTTCATCATGCAGCCACTTTTCCAGCGAGTTCGCGACGATCTTCAGCTCTTGCTCCGGCGTGATCTCCTTGCCCGGTTCATAGGTGATGTGAACGCGTGACTCGTCCCCGGATGGGTTTGCCTGCGCGTCATCGGCGGCGGTTGGCACGATATCCTGCGCGTAAAAGGCGTTGCGTAATTCGTCTACTGGATGCTTCCTCACCGCCCAATGCAACAGCCGATTCGCCAGATCGATAATCGGTTCGGCGGATCGTCCCGCTTCCGCCAACGTGTATGATTTCACGCCGTCTTCTTCCAGAAAATCGCGCAGAAACTGTGGATTTGCCGTCGTAAAGGTGGTATTGATCGCCTGATTCGGATCACCGACGCGCACCCAGTTCTTACCTGCCGAGAGCAAGCGCAGCATCTTCTCTTGCAATTTGCTGCTGTCCTGCGCCTCATCTTCGAGGATGTACTGCCAGCGATTCTGCAACCGAGCCAGATAATCCTTATCAGTGTTCAACGCCAGCAGCGCCAAGCGTACCAGATCGTCGAAGTCCACCGCGCCGCGATAAGACAAACTACGCGCGTATGCCTCATAAACATCAATGCCGAAGGCTACCAACGGGAGATCGAGTCCGCGAATCCGTTTGCGGGCGGCGGCGAACTGTTCACGCAGCACTTGCGGCGTCAATTCACGATCCTTCGCCTGTCGGATGAACGCGGCGGCGATGGAGAACGCCAGTTCCGGCAATTCTTCGCGTCTGATCCGCTGCATGATGTTGTCTTGCGACTCGGTTTCGGGATCGATGTAGGGCATCAGCAGATCGTCGCCAGATGCACGCAACCACGCTGCTACTACATCGCGCAGCATCGCCTCCGCCACGCGCTCATCGACGATCCTGAAATCTTCCGCCAGTCCCACCAGCGCCGGACGTTCGCGCACAATGTCGTGCGCCAAGCCGTGCAGCGTGCGGACGCGATAGCCGACGTAAGGCAGCAAGCCGCGCTCTTGCTGCAAAATGTCAGCGATGCGCGCCTTTAGTGTGTTTACTGCGGAGTTGGAGAAGGTGACAACTAGCACTTCCTGTTCGTCGCGTTCTTGCACCGCCGTCACTTTTGCCGCCAGTTTCGCTGCCAGATGCGCCAGTGTGAAGGTCTTGCCCGCGCCCGGTACAGCGGATACCGCCATCTTGCCCTTTTCGTACTTCAGAATCTTCTGCTGATTCTGACGGAAGCGGGCATTTCTCGTCTTGCCTGATCTGTTCGCTTTAGCCATCAGATTTCCTTACGCCTCAGATTCAACTTGTGTACCGGAAGTGTCAGCACCAGCTTGCGATCCCTGTAGGATGCCCTGAAAGGTACGCAGCAGTAATCCGCGTGCCTCAAATCCGCTTTCACCCAAGTCGGAGATGCCCAGATACAGATGCTTGCGACAGCGCCGTGTCAGCCCCATTACGACGCGGTACGTCAGATCGCGCTCGGCATCAGTTTCCATTTCGTCCGTCCAGACCATCTCGCGGGGATAATCGGGTTGCAGCACGTAAGGCTGCGTCAGCGGCTGCTCCAACCGTTCCGACCATGAACTGCTGCCGACATCTAGCCAGAATTGGTAATCGACCACACGGTTACGCATCAGGAAGGTAAAGGCAGGTGCGAGGAACACCGCATCGCTGTTTTCCTCATGCCAGTTCTGTACGAACAGTGCCGAGACTAACCGCTGCTGCAAGATGGTCATATACTCTTTACCTGCATCCAACCAATCTGCTTCCTCGTTTGGATACAATGTGCGGCGAAATGTTTCCGCCGAGTTGATCAACTGTGCGGCGATCCTGCCCGCCTCCATATTAGAGTGGAAGCCGAATCCGGGCTGCGACAGCACTTCACCGAACAAGCGGCTCAAAAAGTGATCCAGCGGTTCAGCGCCTTGCACCTCAGTCTGTGCGCGGTAAGCCATCAACCATGATCGCAGCACTTCGTAGCGTTCGCCCAGCAGATAGGTCAGCCGCGCTCGCATCTCCTCGTTGATCCCCGCAAACGCGCCTAACTCGCCGCTATTCTGACGATACACAATGCTGGTCAGCAGCCGCGCCCGCACCGGATCAAGTCCGGAAATGCTCTGCGACAACGCATCAGCAACGTCGATAGGCGCGGGCAGCATTTCCCAATCAGGATGCGCCAGCAGCGCCAACGTGATCAGCGTCCGCGTGGCGGGTTCGTCGCGTAGTGACCGTGAGGGACGGTGCGAGATCGTGGGAATACCTGCACGTTCCAGTTCATAGCTCAAAGTGAAACGCAGGGAATCGTTCAGATAGGGCGCAAGCACGGCGATCTCGCGCGGTGGTACGCCTTTGTTGTTGACCAGATCAATGATCTGATCCGCCACCCAATGCAGCATTTGCGGGTAGTAGCGGTTGAATTCAAAGCTGAACGCCTGACTCGGTTCGGGAGTCGATCCGTCGTTGGCTGGCTGCGGCTCGAAGATTGGACCCAAACGCCGCCGGAAAGCGTCGCTCAATTCCTTGAGTTCCGGCGCGTTGACCAGCGATTGCGAGAATACTTTCGTTTGCTCACACAAGCGCGATAAATCGTAGGCATTGTCACCAGTCGCACCCAAGAACAGACGATAGCCCGCCTCATGATCGAAGATCAGCAGACCACCGCGCAGTTGCGGCAGCGCCCACTGAACGAAATCCAATGCCGTCTGGTTCATCTCCTCAAGGTTGTCCGCGATCAGGAAATCGTAGTGACGCACGAACTGCGTCGCATAGCGCGGATGATCAGTGATGAAATGGTTGAGGCACTCGATCATCAGCGAGAAGTCCAGTAGGTTGTGCTCCAGACAGTAGCTGCGAAATTGTGTTGCCAATTCGCCCGCCGCTTCGTAAATCTGCGGACGGGTGGACTGCCGTTCATCACCCCAAGCCAGCGTCAACCGCTGCATCACTTCATCCAATGGGAAGCGCAACAGCGCCGCACGGTTGAGGTTATCCAGCACTTGCGACATGATGCGTGGCGGCGGCAGCGAAATATCCGCGAACACGCCTGATTCGATGGCAGGCAGCGCCATCCGCGCCATGTAATATTGTGCCGTTTCGATATTGAGGAATGTCGGTTCGCTGTTGGGATTGCTGAAGCCCATCGGCGCGGCGATCACGGGCCAGTACAGTTCGACCATCTTCCGCGCGATGCCCGCGATGGTCTGGATGGTCAGACTGCCGCCGCGTGCTTCCGACTCATGTACCGCCAGTTGATAGGGACGCCCCAAAGTGATTTGCGGCACTAACACTAAAATGCGATCTGGAGATACTCCCTGTTCGAGGAGTTTCAGTAAATAGCCAATGGAGTAGGTGGTCTTGCCAGTACCCGCTGGACCTTCTAGAAATACTTTCGAGTCCAGCCGCACATCGTCGCTTGATCTCAGCATCAGGATCAACCCTTTTTATGCTTGAGTGGGTTAGAAATTTTACCATAGAAAGCCTGTTCTAAAAAGGGCTGTTTTCTGCTCAACATGGATTTTTATGACTCTTTATCTATAAACCAAATTCTAACCTTTTTACAACCGATTTTACTGTTATCTCTAATCCGCTACTGCTATAACAAGAGAGGCACAGTTCACAATACTCATCAGCCCTATCTTCCGCTACAATCACAACATCAGTTTGTCAGGTTTAAGGTGGAGTTCACGAAGTGCGCGGGATTATCGCTCTGGAAGATGGCAGCCTTTACCCCGGCGTCGGCTTTGGCGCGGAAGGGGTACAGGTGGGTGAAGTTGTATTCAATACCTCGATGACGGGCTATCAGGAACTGCTCACCGATCCGTCTTATCATCGTCAGATCGTCGTCTCCACTGTTTCCCATGTCGGTAACGTTGGCATCAACACCGAAGACCCCGAATCTGAACGCGTCTGGGTGGCGGGATTCGTGGTGCGTTCGCTCAGTCCATTGGTCAGCAATTGGCGCAGCACGGAAACGCTAGATGATTACCTGAGGAAGCAAGGCATCATTGGCGTTGCAGATGTCGAGACTCGCGCTCTGGTGCGTCATCTGAGGGTGCGTGGCGTGATGCGCGGCGTGATCGCCACCGGTGCAGCGGCAGAAGATACCGATGCATTGGTCAAGATGGCGCAGGAATGGTCGGGCATGGACGGTCTCGATCTGGTGCGCGAAGTGACCACCGACAAGCCGTATATATGGGAAGAATCGACCAGCGCCGAATGGTATGAACACAGCCCCGAAGGTCACAATCACAACGGGTCAGCGCAGCCGCGTGGTCATATTGTGGCTTTCGACTTTGGTATCAAGCACAACATCCTGCGCTTGCTGACTTCTCGCGGTTTCCGCGTGACTATTGTTCCTGCCACAACAACGGCGGAGCAGGTGCGGGCGATGCATCCCGATGGCGTGTTTCTGTCCAACGGTCCGGGCGATCCGGCGGCGGTGACTTATGCCATTGACACGATCCACGATTTGATCGGCACCGTGCCGATGTTCGGCATCTGCCTAGGACATCAGTTGATCGGCTTGGCGATCGGTGGTAAGACACATAAGCTGCTGTTCGGTCATCGCGGCGGCAACCAGCCCGTGATCGATCCCGACAGTGCGGCGGTGACGATCACGGTACACAATCACGGGTTTGCCGTCACACCGGGGACGCTGCCGGAAGATGTCGAAGTGACGCGGATCAACCTCAACGACAACTGCATCGAGGGCTTACGTTCGCAAAAACTCAGGGCATTCAGCGTGCAGTATCACCCCGAAGCCGCGCCCGGTCCGCACGATGCACTGACACTATTCGATGAGTTCGTTGATCTGGTAGAAGAAAACAACCGCGAAAAGCAGCAGGCGTAATCGCTTAGTAACGGGATTTGTTTGAGCCGGAATACAGCTTGATTGGTATTCCGGCTCAATTTATTAGTGGATTGTCTGAGCAATCTCATCAGCGCGTTCTAGCTCGGCAGCTAAGATCACGCGATCTTTCTCGCTGAGTGATATTCCTCGAACTTCAGTCAACAGCTTACTAGCAAGCTGCTGATCTTCTAGAGCAATCGCAATGCCAGTGCGAGTCAAGAGCGCCTGTACACGATGGACGGGTGGCGTGGATCCGTCCTTATTGGCGTGCGCTACTTGGCGTGCGTCATCTCGATCATGTAACCGATCTGCCTGATGATCGCCTGCGCGCGTCCTTCCAACTCTAGTAAGCTCGATAGCCAGCGATCTGCGATCACTTCAATTTGATCGTTGGCGCTGTCCTCAGGTGGCAATTCCAGCGCAGCGCGTAGATTATCGGTCTTGCCAGCATCAAATTGTCGTAGCATCCGCAAGATTGCCATCAGGCTATAGCCCGATTTCACTAGCGTGCGGATCACGCGTAAGCGACCAAACTCGGCTGTTCCATAGAGGCGATACTGATTAGCGGGATCGCGTGGCACGTCGATCAAACCGCTGCGTTCCCAGTTTCGCAGCATATCGGTGCTAACATTCAAGTACTGCGCTGCCTGACCGATATTCATCTTCTGTCGCGCCGAATCGATTAGATGACCAGCAGCCCAACGTTCGAGGAACTCGATAGCGGATTCAGCGATGGTTCGCTCCTTCCGTACTTGCGCCAGATACTGATACGCCAGTTCCATTGCCATACCGAGATCACCGCTGGCTGCCGTCTTTACCAGATCTAGGAGCAGCGATTTATCACCGACGTAGGGCCAATGCAACGTTAAGCGCGCGAGTTTGGCTTGCTCTAAATGTTGTGACGAGTATTGGCGATAACCGTTCTTGCCACGCGGAACCTTGGAGAGAAAGCCCCACGTCTCATACAGCCGAATGGTATTCACATGAACACCAACTGCGCTGGCAATATCGGTTGTACGCAAATGTTGTACAGCCATATAAGTTGGTTGAAAGTCTCCAAGAAGAAACTAAAGTTGCTAACTGATCAAGGCGTAGTCGTTGTGCCGCTTTCAGCCAGCCGATCCAACGCCTCGCCAGTAACGCGAAAGACTGTCCACTCGTCCATCGGGATCGCACCGAGTGACTTATAGAACTGAATCGATGGTTCGTTCCAATCTAACACCCACCACTCGAAGCGACCACAATTGCGCTGCTTCGCCAAGCGAGCGAGATAGCGCAGTAGTTCCTTGCCCAATCCTTTACCGCGCATCTCCTGATCCACGTACAAATCTTCGAGATAGAGTCCCGGCTTGCCGAGAAAAGTCGAGTAGTTGTGAAAGAACAGCGCGAACGCCACTGGCTGATCATCCCAGTAGCCGATCACGACCTCGGCGCTTGGTCTCTCGCCAAACAAGGTCACCCGTAGATCGTCCTCAGTCGCCACCATTTCGTGGGCTAGTTTCTCATAGTCCGCCAGCTTGCGGATGAAACTCAAGATCGTGGGCACGTCGACAATTGTCGTTGGCTGGATGCGAAAGTGCTCGCTGATGGAGTCCGCTTTTACGGGCATAGTCGCCTTAATCCTCGATTGTTTCTGGAAGATGAAGAATTCTACCTACGTATCTTAACAGGCGCTTAATTGAGCCTGACCTATACTTTGATGCTCATAGCCGCAGCACACCATTATACGAAAATCGAGGATCATCATGACAAATCAGGTTCCCATCTTCGCGCCTGAAACCGATTACGTCAGCTATTCTGCAGGTCAAACCATCTTCGCAATTGGGGACAGCGGCGATGAAATGTACTCAGTGAAGGAAGGCGAAGTCGAGATCAGCTATCACGGCACAGTCTTGGATGTGGTAAAAGAGGGCGGCATCTTCGGCGAAATGGCGCTGATCGATGATACGATGCGCTCCGCTGTGGCGACAGCAAAGACCGACTGCAAGTTGATCGCTGTGAATCAGAAGCGATTTATTTACATGGTCCAGAATACGCCATTTTTTGCCATCACCGTGATGCGAATCATGGCAGAACGGCTGCGTAAATTGGATCGCCTACGCGATGAATGATCTGATTGCTACTTTGTACGTACAAATAACGAGGGGAGTCGATTTTCAACTCTCCTCGTTTTATTAGTTACTTGCCGTTGATGACGATGCGGAAACCGACGTAATCGGTTTGCTGATAGGGCAGCATTCTGAAGCGCTGTGTGAGGCGATTTGCCTTGAACTTCCACGAGCTTCCGCGAATGACCCGCCCCTCCCCGCTGCTGAGATTTGTGCTGCTGCCTGTTGCAAACTCATTCAGCGTCCATTGCTGCACGTTGCCCGCTACATCATACACATTGAAGGGGCTGCGTCCTTTGGGATAGTCGATGCCGAGAGTTAGTCCTCCCGCGCCACTTTCCAGCGTATTGGAGCGTCCTGCATCGAACACATTACCCCACGGATATTCACGCTGATCATTACCCTGTGCGGCACGCTGCCACTGCTGTTCAGTTGGCAGTAAGATCTTTATTCCTACTTTGTACGAGAGCCAGAAGCAGAACGCCATCGCTTCATACCAGTTGACATTAACGCGAGGTAAGTCGTCGCGTCCGGGTGCTGATAACGCCGCAACTGGATGTTTGACACGCCAATCCAGCGCACCCGACGAGAACTGCCACCAGCGCAGATCGTTATAGCCGTCGTTGGCGGCGGTGAAAACATTGAACTGCGAACTAGTGATCACGAATTTGCCAATGCTGTAGGCATCGAGCGTATAAACGCGATCATGAATCTGCAATCCGGACTGTGCGCTTAGGGTCTGCATCGGGATTGCTATTTTGCCTGCCGGAATATCGCACCAATCCATCAACTCTATCAGTTTGCGGGCATCGACAGCCGCCCGCGAAATGTGCGCCGGAATACGCACGATAACAGTGTCGCTGTTCAGCAGGCGATCTTTAAGCGGTGCACCGGGTAGCGGCAGCGATATGGTTTCACTCTCATGACCGATCATAGCGGCAGGCACTTTGGCTCTTTGAGTGCTGATTTGCAGTGATTTCGTCTGTGCAATTGCCGGATCAGTCTCGCGTTCCGAGCGCGACGGGCGTTCTTTGGTCGCCGATGGCTTTGGCGGTGCGGCATTCTCTAACTTTTCTGTAGCAATGGCATCTGCTGCTTTTGGGTTAGGATCAACTGCCTTAGGGGTAGCCTTCTTTTCTGGTTTATCTAGTTTTTCTGACTTTTCCGGCGTTACTTCGGAGATTGATACCGGCTTATTGGCGCTCGGTTTGGGTTTGCGGTTGCTGCCGTTTGTATTATTAGCTCCGTCTCCGGCTTTGCGCGAAGCCTTACCACCTTTATTAGGCATCTTGACGAATAGTTGCAGCGTAGTCACTAGGCGAATGATGTGCTGGGGAAAATCAGCGCCAGAGGCAACCTCAATAGCATTCAGATTCGTAACCTCGCGGATGGTGGGAGGCAGTTGTGTGGCTTTCGGCATCTTGGCACCCTGCACCAACACCGGAATAATGGTGAGTTTGTTTGCTATCGCTTCTTCGATCTCCAAGCGCACTGCATCACCCGCATCATCCAAGCGTCGTTGACCATCCTCACCCTTCATGTCTACCCACTCTTTGCCGATGATCAACAACATTACGTTGCACGTATGCAGCGATTGACTAATGTATCTGCGGAAATTCGCCCCGTAAGGAATTGCATTAAGATCGCGGAAAATAGCGGCTTTACCGAAATATTTGATCAGCCAGTCATAAATGCGCCCAGTAATGTCGATGGTTTCCCCGCGACGGTAGGAGATGAATATTTTGCTCATAATGCGCTGCCCCAGACACTTAACGTTAGCGGGAGGTTTGATTCAGGTTTAGGTCTAACCTTCATTATAAGTAAAGGCATCTTTACATTCATTACAATCGTATAAGAATTAAGATCGCCAGTGTTATTTGCACAAGTTTCACAAATCGTAAATCCTAGTTGTCTATTGACGGCGTGCAAGTGCTCGATTACGATTCTGAGATTATGTCTCAACTTGGGATACTGACCTATGAGCAGCGCCGTTATCGCTCCAGTTGACATTCACAATCATGAGCATCAGGCAATGCCGACACACTCGGCTAATTTTGTGCAGGCTGATGTTGTGCTCTCGGTGCGCAACTTAAGTACTGGCTACGCTGATCAATTAACGCTGCAAGCTACCAGTTTCGACATTCGACGCGGCGAACGTGTGGGCATTCTCGGTCCTAATGGCGCAGGTAAATCAACGCTGTTCAAGGCAATCATGGGTATCCTGCCAATACATTCTGGCGAGATCCTGATCCATGGAAGATCAGCCACCCAAGAATCGATGCGCGTCGCGTACGTGCCGCAGTTTGAGGAGATCGACTGGAAGTTTCCGGTCTCAGTCTACGATGTAGTGATGATGGGGCGCACGCGCCACATTGGCTGGTTAAGACGGGCGCGTCATGGCAGCATCCACGATCAACTTGTGCGTGAAGCATTAGCGCGCGTTGGTATGAGTGCGTTTGGTAATCGCCAGATCGGTGACCTTTCCGGTGGTCAGAAACGCCGCGTATTCATCGCCCGCGCATTGGCACAGGAAGCCGATATTCTGCTGTTGGATGAACCCTTCGCGGGCGTTGATGCCAGAGCGCAAGAGTCGATTAACACTGTGCTCGATACTCTTTCCCAAAGCGGCGTAACCATCTTACTGGCAACGCACGATCTGGGCACGGCGCAAAGCCGCTTTGATAAGCTGATCTTACTGAACAAGCGCATGATCGCTTTTGGCACGCCTGCCGAGGTGTTCCAGCCAGAAGCTTTAGCCACTGCATTCGGTGGTCAGATGGCGTTCTGGAAAGATGGCGAAATTATGATGGTTGCTGATCACTGTTGCCCCTGAGCCTGATCGATTGTGAATAACTCCATGCCATTTGATCAAATTCTCTATCACCTATTCATCGAACCACTAACTTACGGCTTCATGCAGCGCGCCGTTCTAGCTGCCGTGATGATCGGCGTCGTGGCGGGCGTGATCGGCAGTTTCATTGTGATCAAGGGCATGGCTTTTCTAACAGACGCCTTAGCGCACGCCGTCTTGCCGGGTGTGGCGGTAGCGTACATCATCGGTGGATTAAGCGGACCACTGGCGCTCGGTGCGTTTGTGATGGGCGGGATCAGCGCACTAGCGATTGGCTTTCTCACGCGCGACGGCAAGCTAAAAGAAGATACCGCCATTGGTATTGTGTTCACTACGATGCTGGCGTTAGGAATTGGGATCATCTCGATACGCCGCGACCCTAACGACTTGAATCACATTCTGGTTGGTAACATTCTGGCGGTTAATCCCAGCGATTTGCTGACTATTCTGATTGCTGGCACAGTGATCCTGCTATTGGTGTTTCTCTTTTACAAAGAGTTGGTGCTCAATAACTTCGATCCGGGCTTGGCTCGTACATTGCGACTGCCAAGTGAGGCGCTGCGCTACATGTTGCTTCTGATGCTGACGATGACCATTGTTATTGCGCTGCAAGTGATCGGCGTCACCTTGATCGCCGCACTGTTGGTAACGCCTGCTGCGGCTGCCTATCAATTGACCCGCCGCTTGCAATCGATGATGATCGCGGCAGCAGTAATTGGCGGCTTCGGTAGCGTGATTGGCGTGCTGCTGGCGTGGCATCTGAGCGTTCCGCCGAGCGCCACTATTGTGGTCACCCTCAGTGTAATATTCCTTGCTGCCTTCCTATTCGCGCCAAATCGCGGATTGCTGCGCAAAAGAGCACTTGAAGCCGAAATTTCCAGCTAATTGCCGCTTTACAGTGCTCACTCACTAATACCTGCGTCAGCCAGAACATTAGTTCTAAGTTTTCTCATATTTAGTTTTGCGTAAGAATTGGGTGAGCAGTCACATCCATTTGGTTAACTAAGTGCGCAACTCTATAATTCCCTTATGAATAACCCACCTTATACGAACGTGAAGGAAATCAATTTGAAACTCGACCTGATGACAACATCAGAGCAGTTTGCGTCATTGCATGCTGACTGGAATCGACTGCTTCCCCACAATGCTACCAATCAAATATTCCTGACACACGAATGGCAGCGCCTATGGTGGGATGCTTACCACCCCGGCGAATTGTTCGTTTTGGTAGGGCGAAATGAGATCGGCGAGTTGATCGGTGTCGCGCCGTGGTTCATCGAAGCGGAAACACAGACTATCCGCTCTATCGGTTGTGTTGATGTGACTGATTATCTCGATGTGATCGCACTGACTGAAGAACGCGAGGCATTCCTCGCTGCTGTTGCAGACTATCTAGTTGAAGCACGGGCGCAGTTCGGGTGTTTGGACTTGTGTAATATCCCTGATCACTCTCCAACCCTCGATTATTTGCCCCGCTTCCTGACCGAACGGGGCTTTTCTGTGCTTGTAAAGCAGCAAGAAGTCTGCCCGATCATCGATCTGCCAGCCGATTTTGAAAGCTATCTTAACGGATTAGACAAGAAACAGCGCCACGAATGCCGCCGCAAAATGCGCCGCGCCACTGAAGATGGCGAAAATGTAGGTTGGTACGTTGTGGGCGAGCAGCACGATCTCAACGCTGAAATCGATGCGTTCCTGCAGATCATGGCTGCCAGCCATCCCGAAAAAGCTGAGTTCCTGAAAAATCCGCAGCACATCGAATTCTTCCGCACGATGATGCCGCAAATGTTCGCCTGTGGTTGGCTGCAATTAGCATTTCTAACAGTTAACGGAGAGCGTGCAGCCACCTATCTCAATTTCGATTACAACAACAACATTCTGGTCTATAACTCCGGTCTGATCCCTGAGCGTTTTTCCTACCTCAGCCCCGGCATCGTGCTGCTGCTATTCCTGATCGAGGATGCCATCAAGAAGGGACGAACTGAGTTCGATTTCTTGCGCGGCAACGAGGAATACAAATATCGCATGGGTGCAGTGGATCACCCCGTAATGAACTTAGAAGCGAAGGTTAACTAGATGTCCGTGATGAATCCGCCCCAAATAACGCTAATCCGTCGTATCGCTATGCTCAGTGTACATACTTGTCCGCTGGCGGTATTGGGCGGCAAAAAGACGGGCGGCATGAACGTATATGTGCGCGAACTAGCGCGTGAATTTGGTCGGCGAGGGATTTACGTCGATATTTTCACACGCAGTCATCGGGAGGGCGTCTCGCATATTGACACCTCACTCGGTGATCATGTGCGCGTAATACACATTCCAGCAGGTCCCGATACCACGCTCGATCCCGATGAAGTGTTCAACTACTTACCGGAATTCGTTGCGAACGTTCTACAGTTCGCCCGCCGCTGTGACGTTACCTACGATGTTATTTACAGCCATTATTGGCTGAGTGGGTGGGTTGCTCATGCACTGCGTGCGGAGTGGAATATTCCCGTTGCGCAGATGTTTCACACGCTGGGACTGATGAAAGATCGGATCGCCAACAAGCCCGCCATGCAACCTGTGGATCAACGTTCATTTGCGGAAGCGGACATCATGACGTGGGCAGATCGGCTGATAGCGGCGACACCTGCGGAACGGGAACAGATGCTGTGGTTGTACCGCGCCCCGCGCCGCAAAATCGAGATTGTATCACCCGGCGTCGATCTTCAGCGCTTCTCGCCGCTGCCGCAGGAAGATGCCAAGCGCGTACTTGGTATTCCAAAAACAGATCGAATGCTGTTGTTCGTGGGGCGCATCGAACGGCTCAAAGGTATCGATACCATTTTTGAGTCTTTGACGCTAATCAAGCGTGATAGTCCGGCGCTGTTGCAACACCTGCACTTGTGCATCATTGGCGGTGATCTGGCTAGCGAAGATGCAGAGATGGCGCGCTTGAAACGCCGCTGTTATGAGCTTGGACTCAGTGATCTGGTGCTGTTCTTAGGCGCGAAAGATCAGGATACCCTGAATTACTATTATGCTGCTGCCGAAGCCTTGATCATGCCCTCCGACTATGAAAGTTTTGGCATGGTAGCGTTAGAGGCAATGGCAAGTGGCACTCCAGTGATAGCGTCTGAAGTTGGTGGATTGGCTTTTCTGGTACAGGATGACCGTAACGGCTATCACGTCCCGGTACGCGATCCACAGGCGCTAGCAGACAAAATCACGGTGATCCTCAGTGATCCAGCCAAACGCGCAATGTTAGCATCGGGTGCGTTAGCTACCGCCAAGCACTATAGCTGGTCAAAGATTGCGGACCAGCTCCTTGCGGTATTCCAGACAATGCAGACACCGCAACTCCGTCCCCAACCTCAGTCCCAGTCCGTTGCCACCACCTGATACATCATGATCAGGACGGTACTTGCGGAGTATTGACCTAACCGTCTTGATCATTTCTTGATCCCTCAATTTGTTCACAATGATAAATACAAGCCCCCATTTTTTGGGAGGTTTCCCTAAAAGTGGGCGAATTGTGACTTAATACTAATGCTTCCATCTTGATACTTTCTTGATCCCACCGTAGACTGATATAGGTGAAATTCGGGCACGTATCCACAGATGGGTGCGTGCCCCAAACTATGAGTCCGTCTGGCTATGTTCTCTCAACTCAAAGCGCCAGACACAGAGGAAGATTATGAATCTCGGGCACTTGCTACTGGGTAAGCCACTGGCAACGAAAGACCTTCCGCATCAAGCAATCTCCAAGAGAGTCGGCTTGGCGGTATTCGCATCAGATGCGCTTTCGTCCACTGCTTACGCTACACAAGAAATTCTGGTAATCCTGTCAATCGCTGCCATTGGCTCGACGGCGATCTGGCAAACTCAAGGAAATATCCTAGCAATAGCCATTCCAATAGCTATTGCTATTAGCATTCTGTTGGCAATCGTGACCATCTCCTACCGGCAGACGATTTTCGCCTACCCGAACGGTGGTGGTGCATATATTGTGGCACGCGATAACTTGGGCGAGACCCCAGCTCAGGTCGCTGGTGCAGCGCTGCTGACCGACTACATCCTGACAGTAGCGGTAAGTATTTCTGCTGGTGTAGCGCAAATCACCTCATTCTTTCCAGAATTGGCGCCGTTGCGCGTTCACATCGCTGTCGCTGTGATTGGCTTGATGACGCTGGTAAATCTGCGAGGCGTGAAGGAAAGTGGAACGATCTTCGCTATTCCAACTTACTTCTTCCTCGGTGTGATGCTGCTGACCTTAGCTGCTGGATTTGTGCGCTTGTTAGGTGGTTCCCTAGGTGTAATCCCGCCTGACAGTGTTGAAATTGTGCCGCACCTAGGTGAATCGCTAGTAACGCCGGAAGCTGCAGGAGCGTTCATTTTCCTGATCCTCCGTGCGTTCTCCAGTGGTTGTACAGCGCTAACAGGAATCGAAGCAATTTCCAACGGCATTCAGGCATTCCATGAACCACGCAGTAAGAACGCAGCCAAGACTCTAGTGGTCATGAGCAGCGTACTGATCGTGCTGTTCATCGGTATCACGGTACTAGCGGTGAACATCCACGCCATTCCCAGCGAACACGAAACGGTGATTTCGCAGTTGGGACGCAGTGTGTTCGGCGCGAACTCAATGATGCACTTCCTGCTGCTGGGTGGCACGGCGCTGATCCTGTTGATGGCAGCGAACACCAGCTATGCGGACTTCCCGCGTCTGGCGGCATTAATTGCGGCGGATGGCTTCCTACCGCGCCAGTTGACCAATCGCGGTGGGCGCTTAGTGTTCTCGTGGGGCATCTTGTTCCTGTCACTAGCGGCTGCGCTGCTTGTGATCATTGGTAATGCAAGTACGACGACCTTGATACCCTTGTATGCCATTGGCGTGTTCCTCAGCTTCACTATGTCGCAGTACGGTATGTACATCCATATGGGGCGGGTAGGCAAGCTGAAACCCGGTGAGGAAATTCAAGGGTTAGAGACGGTCATGAAGTATGATCCTCACTGGCACAGAAAGCAGATAATCAGCCTCATCGGCGCGATCTGTACCTTCGTGGTCATGGTGATTTTTGCTATCACCAAGTTTACGCATGGTGCCTGGTTCATCGTCATCTTGATTCCTTTACTGGTGCTGGTGTTCTTCAAGATTCATCATCACTATAAGTCAGTGGCGCATGAATTGAGTCTGGCTGGCAGTCGCCCTGATACCAAGCCGCGTACCGTACAGACAATCATCTTGATCGATGATGTCCACCGTGAAACTGCGCGACTTGTTAATGTGGCTAAGTCTTTGCGCCACCCGTGGAAGGCAATCCATGTGGCGGTTAACCCTGAAAAGGCGCTGAAAGTGGAGCAGAAATGGAATGAACGTATCGGTGAGGGCGAGCTTCTCATCCTACAATCGCCTTACCGCTTGCTAGCAGAGCCTATTGCTGACTACATTGAGGACATCCAAAAGCAAGAGCCAAGCTGCTTTGTCCATATCATTGTCGGTCATCTAGCAATGGATACCTTCTGGGAGCAGGCTCTGCATTCCAACAGTTCGCTGATCCTGAACCTGATCTTCAGCCGCATGGAAAACGTCGTGTTTACTACTGTTCCCTATCGGATTCACACGCATGAGGAAGATGACGCAGAAGACACGAAACGGGAGCCGGAACAACAGGAACTGACCCCAACGGCTTAAAAGTGGTCGGCAGTCTATCTTGAAACAACTTTACAGCGGCGAGGCATTACCTCGCCGCTATTGATTCCTGACCACTTTCGCCGCCGTGCAAGTACTGCTGACGATGTAGCCGAGCATAGACACCACCAAGCGCTAACAACTGCTCATGATTGCCATCTTCAACCACCCGCCCACGCTGTAGTACCAAAATGCGATCTACTTCACGGATCGTGCTGAGACGATGGGCGATCACCACGCTGGTGCGGTTTTTGAGCACGCGCTGCAAGCCAAGCTGGATCAACGCCTCGGTTTCTGTATCAATGTTGCTAGTGGCTTCATCCAGCACTAGAATACCATCGGGATTGTGCAGCAGCGCCCGTGCCAACGCTAATAGCTGTCTCTGCCCATGCGAGAGATTCGCACCGCCGGGCAGCAGCATGTAGTCATAAGAATCAGGCAAGCGTTCAATGAATGGTGCAGCGCAAGCCATCTCCGCCGCTTCGATCATCTTTTCCCGCGTGATCGTGGGATCGAACAGTCGTAGGTTATCCGCAATCGTGCCGTCAAAGCAATACGGCGTCTGCGGCACAACTGTGACGTAACGTCGCAAATCTTTGACTCTTAAATCGCGGATATTGACACCATCGATCAGAATGCGTCCTTGCTGCACATCATAAAAGCGCGAAAGCAAGCCCACCAGCGAGGTCTTGCCAGCGCCCGTCGGTCCGACGACCGCAACCGATTGTCCGGCTGGAATATGAATATCGACATCACGCAGCACAGGCGTGCCCGCATCATAACTGAAGGTAACATGCTCGATGTCGATCCTGCCGCGAAACTCAATGATCGTCTTTGGATCAGGGGATTCGATGATCTCCGGCTTCACTTCCAGCATCCGCGCAATACGCTCACCTGCGCCGAGCGCCGTTTGAATCTGTGAGATTTGCTCTGCGAGATTGAGGATCGGGTCCCAAATGCGCTGGATATACTGGATGAACGAGATCAGAACGCCGAGTGTTGCCCATCCTGCCAGTACACCGTTGCCACCGCCATAGAGCAGAATACCCAGTCCAATCGACGTGAGTAATTGCAGCGCCGCTGCATAATAGGTGTACAAGTCGCGAATTTGTAGATGTGTATGCCGATAACGCTCATTCAGTTCGGCAAACTCCTCCCGGCTGACGCGTTGGCGACCAAATAGCTGCACGATCAACATGCCGTTAAACTGCTCGTTGATGTACGCCAGCAGCTCCGCCACAAGTTTGTGATAGGTGTTTGCTGCATCGCGAATGCGCTTACGAATGACTACCGTGATTGCTAGGACGATAGGCATGATCACCAGACTGAGCAGCGCCAAACGCCAGTTGAGCGCCAGCATAACGCCGATAATGCCGATTAAGGTGACGCTATTGGTCAATACCATCACAATGCTGGTGGAGAGCAATTCGGTCAGCGCCTCAATGTCGTTAGACAGACGCGAGACGATCTGACCGACAGGTGTGTTGTTGAAGAAGCGCATATCCTGCTTAAGGATGTGCTGAAAGAGCGTCTGGCGTAAATCTACCAATGCGCTTTGACCAGCCCATTGCAAGACGTAAGTGAAAGACAGGCGCAAGATGAACGTCACCATAATCACGCCAAAATAGCCAAGACCATAAGGCAGAAGTTCGCGCAGCGCCTGTTCATTGGTCAGCTGATTGCTATACGCCTGTTGGATGGGACCGTCAACCGCGAACTTAATCAGCAGTGGAGGCAGCAGCGAAAGCCCCGTCACACATAAGAGCAGCACGAACACAATGGCAAAGTGCCACTTGTAGGGAGACAAAAAGCGTAAAAGTAAAAGGAGTAGTGAACGATCTCTTATTTGACTACGCGCTGGAGCATCAGCGGGACTCTGTAATCGAAGCGCCATCATGCCTCCTGAAACTGCGGGGAACTGCATTGTACAAGAGTTTCGGAGTCAGGGGGAGGGTTCTGTTAACAAAAAGGGGCAACGAGATTATTTTCGTCACCTTGACCTATATGTTGCCAGAACTACGCTCAACAACACGGAATTCTAGCAGCGGAGCGGTGTCCGCGCTTCCCTGCTTTTGACACCTCTGTACCCTAATGTTAAACTCCCTTCGTCTACCTCTGCTGATGCGGGCTGCCAATTGACACCCACACCAACAAAACACCAGCCCCATCTACATAAGCAATAAGGAGAGCTTCATGTCTGCACGCTTTGGAAAAGTGTTCGCTTTGTTGATGGTCGTTGTGCTGCTCGGTGCTGCATTTGCGCCGAATACAGCCAAGGCGCAAGGAAGCCTGCTGGATACCGTGCTGGCGAACGGGTCCGTGAAATGCGGCGTCAATCCTAGCGTTCCTGGTTTCGGTTTCCTTGATGGCGATACCTTCAAGGGCTTTGATCCCGATTTCTGCCGCGCATTGGCAGCCGCACTGTTTGGCGATCCCACGAAAGTGGAGTTTATCCCCATCGCAGCCGCTGCTGACCGCTTCCCCAAGCTGGTCGCTGGTGAGATTGATGTGCTGATCCGCAATACCACCTTCACGGCTGGTCGTGATACTCAGGAGGGCGCGGATTTCGCCCCTACTACCTACTTTGACGCTTCGACGATCATGGTGCGCACGGCGGACAATCTGACCAAACTGGAAGATTTCGCCGGTCTGACCATCTGTGCGATCACGGGCACAACCAACGCTACCGCGATCAGCGAGGCATTAGCTGCTGTCAACACCACCTTCACTCTAACCACCTTCGATGCTGCTGATCAGGTGTACTCATCGTTTGAAAGTGGTGCTTGCGACGCTGTTACCTCTGACCGTTCGCAGCTAGCGGGTCGTCGTTCCATCGCTGCCGATGGCGCAAACTGGACGATCCTGCCCTTCAACTTGACCAAGGAACCGCTGGGTCCTGCCGTCAAGGCTGGCGACAGCAAGTGGTTGGATGTAGTGCGCTGGGTTGTTTACGCCACCTTCATCTTCGAGGAAAAGGGCGTTACTTCCGCAAATGTCGATGACATTAAGGCGACAACTGCCGACCCCGAACTGAAGCGTCTGCTGGGCGTTGACGGTGAACTGTACAAGCAGTTCGGCTTGAGCGCAGACTGGGCATACAACATCGTCAAGAATGTCGGCAACTACGCCGAAATCTTTGATCGCAACCTCGGTCCTAGCACGCCGCTCGGTCTGGAGCGTGGCATCAACGCGCTGTGGACCAATGGTGGTCTACTGTACGCGCCACCTTACCGTTAAATCATCAACCTCAACAAGTTGCCCCCTCTGGTTGAATCTCATCCAGGGGGGGTTGCTTTATCTACTGCAAACAGTCCGATTTTCAAGAAGCTACTTTATGACTGCACCTACATCCTCGCCAGCCTCGCCCAAGCTTTCCATTACCGACATTCGGGTCATCCGCACGCTCATTCAACTTGTCTTTCTAATCGGTATGACTCTGCTCTTTGCCGTGTTGATCAATAACGGGCGGATTGGGTTGCAGCGGATCGGATTGACCCCTAGTTTCGACTTCCTCGACAATCCTTCTAATATGCAGATCAGCGAAGGGTTAGTGAATAATCCGCATGTAGCGCAAGATTCCTTCGCTCATGCCTTCCTTATCGGCGTCATCAACACCCTGCGCGTGGTCGTCATCGGCTTGATCTTGACCACGATTTTCGGCGTGCTCGTCGGCATCGCGCGACTTTCTACTAATTGGCTTATCCGCACGTTGGCGACGATCTACATCGAGATTATGCAGAATACGCCTCTGCTGGTGCAGCTTGTCTTTATCTACGCTATCTTCCTCTCGCTGCCCCGCGCGCAAGAATCCATTGTGCTGCCCGGACCGAGTTATATCAGTGTGCGCGGCTTTGCCATGCCGGGGTTGTGGCCCACTGATAGCACCGCAGTGTGGACAATTCTCGTTCTCGTCGCCGGTGTCATTGGCTTCATTATCTGGCGCACGCGGCGGCGTATTCAGATCGAGACGGGTAAGCGTACTTACGCCTTTGAATTAGGCGCTGGACTCCTGCTAGCCGCTGCCATTCTCAGCTGGATTATCTTGCGTCCGTATGCTGTCAGCTATCCGGAACTGCTCGGACCGCGTTATAACCCGCAGGTTGGCGTTGTCGTCAGTATCGCCTTTAGTTCGATCACCCTCGGCTTGGTGTTGTATACATCGGCATTCGTAGCAGAGATCATCCGCAGCGGCATTCAGAGTGTGCCCAATGGTCAGTGGGAAGCAGCACGGTCACAGGGTTTCGGTTATTTTCAGACGTTGCGTCTGATCGTGCTGCCGCAGGCGTTCCGCGTTGCTATTCCGCCACTCACGAACCAGTATCTGAACCTGATCAAGAATTCAAGCCTCGGCGCTGTGGTCGGTTACGCAGACATTTTTGGCGTCGGGAAGATCGGCTTCGAGTCCGGTCAAACTGTCCCTGTCGTCGTGATCGTGATCGTGCTGTATTTGACCCTTGATCTGTTCACCGCTTTCCTGATGAACCTAATTAACCAACGTGCTCAGTTCAAAGTTCGCTGAGGCAAGGTACTACAACTATGTCCACCACTACAACCTCGCCACAGCCACAAGAACAACCCATAGCCGCCGCTGCGGTGCAGCGCCCTCCTACTGATAAGGGGATGTTGGCGTGGCTACGGAAGAATCTCTTTCGCACGTGGCTGGACACTTTGCTGACATTGTTCGTCGGCTATGTGGCTGTATCGCTAGGTGTTCAGTTCTTCACATGGGTTACCTCACAGGCGCAGTGGGCAGTAGTCACGCAAAACATTCAGCTCTTGATGCGCGGGTTATATCCCGTCGATCAGGGGTGGCGGTTGATCGCTAGTGTTGGCTGCATTACTTTGTTAGCGGGTGTCAGTTGGGGTCTATGGGGACGTTTGTTCCTCAGTAACATCATCGCCTTCGGCGTAGCGCTACTACTGCTGTTCTTCCTGCCGCAGCTCGATCGGGTGATGATCGCAGAAGGATCAACATTCGGGCGCTATCTCGGTGATAATTTAATCCCTCTGCTGGATATTGTGAAAGTGCCTGTTGCGGCGCTGATTGCAGTGCTGATCATGGGCTATGTGCTGGGACGTGGCGCGAAATCGGCTAACCGCAAGCTGACGACCCGAATAGTGATGATTCTGTGGTTTCTGTTGATACCCCTTGTGTTCATCCTTGTTTCTGGCGTCAGCCGCGAGTCCACACTGCTGCCGCTCGTACCCACTAATCAGTGGGGTGGCTTGCTGCTCACCTTTATGCTGGCATTCGTCACCATCGTGTTCTCTTTTCCGCTAGGCATTCTCTTAGCGTTAGGGCGTGTGTCCGGGGGTGGCACGCCACGACGGATCAAACTGCCGCGTTGGTGGTTTCTCAATCCGCTGAACTGGTTCAAGGTGATCGGTCAGTGGTGGGCAGCGCAGGGCAACTATCCCATCATCAAGCTGTTCTGCGTAGTTTTTATTGAATTTATGCGTGGCATACCGCTGGTGACTGTGTTCTTCACTGCCAGTTTGATCGTGCCCTTGGCACTTGCTGGCGTCAGCGTCGATCCATTGATTCGCGCGATGGTAGGGATGACTCTGTTCGAAGCCGCTTATATCGCAGAGATCGTGCGTGGAGGACTGCAGGCGCTGCCAACAGGACAATTGGAAGCGGCGAAGGCGTTAGGCTTAAATCCAGCACTGGCAACACTATTTATTACCTTGCCTCAGGCACTGCGTCTGGTTATTCCGGCGCTGGTAGGGCAGTTCATTACTATTTTCAAGGATACTTCGCTCGTGGTGATCGTTGGGCTGCTCGATCTGCTCGGCACGGCGCAGAGCATCACCGCGCAGGCACAGTTTCAGGAGCGTCGCCGTGAGGCTTACGTCTTCGTCTTCGTCGTTTACTTCATCTTCTCATATGGAATGTCCTACGCTGCACGTCAGTTAGAGCGTTCGGGATCGGGACGGCTGAACAGGTTATTGAAGCAGGGATAACATGACGGAACAAAACAAAGCGACTAACGAGCAAGGACCGATCATCATCGCCCGTGATGTGCACAAATGGTATGGAGACTACCATGCGCTGCGCGGTATCAATATGGAAGTACAGCGCGGTGAAGTGGTGGTAATCGTTGGACCCTCGGGATCAGGGAAATCAACCCTCGTTCGCACTATTAACCGACTGGAAGAGCATGAGCGTGGCGAGATCATCGTTGACGGCATCACCTTGAACAACGATGTGCGTAACATCGCCGCGATTCGCTCTGAGATCGGCATGGTTTTTCAGAGTTTCAACCTCTTTCCTCACCTGACCGTGATGCAGAACATCACGCTCGCCCCGATCTGGGTGCGCCGCCGTCCGCGCCTTGAAGCGGAGAAAACAGCGATGGAACTGCTAGAGCGTGTGCAAATTCCTGAGCAGGCTCATAAGTTTCCGGGACAGCTTTCCGGCGGGCAGCAGCAGCGAGTTGCCATTGCCCGCGCGCTGGCGATGCAGCCCAAGATCATGCTCTTTGATGAGCCAACCAGTGCCCTCGATCCTGAGATGATCAAGGAAGTACTAGATGTAATGCGTGAGTTGGCGCAATCGGGTTTGACCATGCTCTGTGTTACCCATGAGATGGGTTTCGCCCGCGAGGTTGCCAGCCGTGTGATCTTCATGGATCAGGGCGAGATTATCGAAGAAGGCACACCAGAAGCCATCTTTACTGACGCGAAAAAGCCGCGCTCGAAGAAGTTTATCAGTCAGATCATTACGCGCTAATCGCCATCCATCATAGGCATAACAAAGAGGGTTGATTGCGTTCATACGCAATCAACCCTCTTTACTTCCTTAGTCTAGCGATTCATTAGTCAGATCACGGCGAAACAATGGGTAGATTGTTGCAATTCCCGCTGACGGATGCGGAACCGCCAAACGTGCTGGTTTGAATCCACGAGCCATTATAGTTAGTTTTCCACCACGAATTGTCCGCTAAGCGACCAGTCGGGATCAATTGACCGCCACCCTGAATCTGATCGAACAGATTATCCACGATGGCGGTGGGAATGGTGTAAACGTTGGTCGGCGAGATGATCGTGATCAAGCACGGTCCACTTGGAGTGGGTGATGGCTGTGGTGTGAACGTAGGAGTTGGCGATGGAGCGATCACTGGGGGCGGGCTAACTTGCGGCACATTGGCGCAGTTCCCGCTGCTGGTTACCACGGATACTGCTACCCAACCGTTGATGCTGTTATATAGGATGTTGTAGAACGCACCATCAGGCGATATTCCGGTGACAGCGGCTACATCGTTAGCGCGCAGCACACCATAGATGATCGATCCTGTGCTGGCGGATTGGCGGATATTCACCGAGCCATTAGTGGGAGTTACCGTGCATGGCGCATTTTCAGGTGTAGCTGTATTGCCGCCGACCGTAGCGAATGGTTGCAGCGTAGGAATGCTGTTGTCCGCGCTTCCTCCACCTTCGCAATTTGACGCACTGACTGGCGCTAAACATAGCGTGAACGGTTCGACGTCGCCTGATCCGCTGTGCTGGATTTCGACTTGATAGGCATCTGTACCAGTAGGAATGCGGAAGCGTGCGCCTAACAGCGCAGAGGTGATTTCCCCAATCTTTTGCCCACTTGTAGTGTTGAGCAACTGAGCGTTGATGCCTCGATCCGGCAGGGCGCTGTCGATGTACAGATAGGCGGGTTCTGCCAATCCGGTGAAGCTATAGAGAGCAAGAGTCGTCGCAGGGTTCACCATGCTGTTAACAGGCGCTCCTGCTACCAAAGGGGTAATCGTCACCGGCGTTTCATTCTGTACGATCAGGATGATCACACCCGCCGTATTGTTCACTGTGCTGACTTCCACTACATACGAGCCAGCGGATAGTACTGCGTTCAAGATGATCGTAAATTGGCTAGTCGGATTTGCTTCAGCAGCGACAACTGAACCATCGCGCACGACTGAGAGCGTGACGATAGCGGTATCGCTGACAGACTGGATCGACACCTGACTGGTGGCTGTCAGCACATAATCGAAGCGCAGTACCTGCCCGGCGGCGACCTGTGCGCTGACTGGTTGCCCTTTGGTCAGTGCGCCTTGTGTACCACCCTGCGCGTTGACGCTAGTAATAGCTCCTTGCAGCAATATGAGCGCCGTGATCAAAAGAACGGCAATCCAACGCTTGCTTCTCATCATTATTACTATTCCTTTTGTAACCTTTGATAGTGGATAGCGGAGTCGTAATGCAATTGTACGCAAATCTGGAGAGCGTACACTGCGGATTGAGGATACTGTGATCATTCGTTGATGAACTGAGGTGTTGTGTCGAGATTCTCACTCCTCAAGTGCGATCAAGTCTTCATAACGTTCGCGCCGCCGCGTCACACGCCAGTCATCGGTATTGACGAGGATTTCAGGTGGGCGGGGACGCGCGTTGTAGTTGGATCCCATCACTGCACCGTATGCGCCAACATCCATGATTGCCAAGCGATCTCCGGGCTGTGGAGCAGGTAGAACGACTTCAGCGCGTAAAATATCGGCACTCTCACAGACGGGTCCAACGACCAGTGATTTGACGAATTCACTGCTGCTGGGATCGTGCAAAGTCATGACCTCATGAGTCGCGCCATACAGCGCAGGACGGATCAATTCGGTCATGCCGCCGTCGGTGACCACAATGACGCCGCCGGATGCATGTTTTATGTACTGCACTTCCACGATCAATGCACCAGCATCTGCAACCACATAACGCCCCGGCTCAATAATCAGGTGCAAGTCACGCCCTGCTAATACGCTGCGAATGGTACTGGCGAACTCCTCTACGCTGGGCACGACTTCACCAGTATATGAAACAGGGAATCCACCACCGATATTCAGCGTTTTTAGATCGCTGTACTCGTCTAACAACGGCAGTACAGTTTTTATCGCTTCTGCCGTCTGATCCACCGCCCCTAACTGGCTGCCGATATGAGTGTGAATGCCTTCCACCGCCACCGAATCGGATTCCGCATGCTTTTCTAGTAGATCACGCGCTTCACCGAGAGGAATGCCAAATTTCGCGGCGGCATGTCCTGTAGAAATATATTGATGCGTATCTGCCTGCACATCGGGGTTAATCCGAAGGCAGACGCGCGGACGCTTATGCATCTGCTGCGCCAAGCGTGCTAACCGCGCCAATTCATGTCCGCTTTCGACGTTGAACCAACCAACGCCCATATCCAGCGCATAACGCAGTTCCTGCTCGGTCTTGCCAACGCCCGCAAAGACAATATCGCCGGGTAGCGCACCCGCTTGTACCCCTTTATAAATTTCGCCACCAGAAACGGCATCTAAGCCTGCACCAGCATCAATTAATGCACGAACGAGCGCGAGATTGGCGTTTGCCTTGAGGCTGTAGTGAATCTCGGCGTCGGGGAAGGCAGTCTGCAGACGCTTGAGGTTGCCAACAGCACGCCCCTGACTATAGACGTAACAGGGCGTCCCCACCTCATCGGTAAGCGTCATCAGATCGACATCTTCCGCGTACAGTGAGCCGTTGTGGTAATGAAAAATCGAATCGTTCATGTCTCTCTTTGCTTACTACGATCCCAAAAGGCGGCGATGGCGGTGAGGAATCCTAATGGATTCTGCGTATGAACGTAATGACCAACGCCGGGGAAAACGTGTACAGAACCACGTTGATCCGGTATCCGAGCCACGAACTGATAGGCTCTATCAGCAGGATTTAAGCCATCCTGATCGCCCAGAATGATCAGCAGCGGGCAGCGGATCGTGTGGGCGCGACTGAGCGACACATCGCCATTTTGCTGCTCGATAACAGCACAGAAAGCCGCTACCCATTGCGCGGGCCACTGATCAATATCCTGCCCCGGATGTTTGGCGCGATGTTGATCGGTAATCCAAGTGTGCGGTAAACCGCGACGCTGACTCTCGCACAGTTCCAAAGGGAATGAGCCAATCGCACCCCATGCGATCACCGTGCGGCAGAGATCGGGACGCAAGATAGGCATCAGTAGAGCGATTTCGCCGCCATCACTGAAGCCCATGATGTGAACATCTTTTAAACCTAATGCATCTGCGAAAGCACACATCAACGCGGCATCACGCTGGTAGAAATCAGCCGGAAAGGTGCGATAGGGCAGCACGCTTTTTCCATAGCCGGGCAAATCCGGCAGGATCACGCGAAAGCCGCGTCGAGCTATTTCATGTGCCAACGGCAGTAGATCGTTGCCTATTTGCACCCAACCATGCAGCAGCAGCAGTGGATCGCCAGTGTTGCTCTCACCTACCACCTGATAAAACATTTGCTGCTGATCGATCTGAATTGTCGGCATTGATCCCCTAGCCTCGACAGCGATCTACAAAATCTTGGAAAAAGGCGAGCGTTTGATCGAGCATTCTTTCAGGATGGAACTGAACACCAATCTCACGTCCGTCTATTGATTCTATCGCTTCGACTATGCCGTCGTCGCTGTGCGCCACTGCCCGCAACCCTGTTCCCACCTGAGCAACAGCTTGAACGTGATAAGTATTCACATTAAGCGTTGGGCGATTGAGTACTTCCCGCAGCCGCGACTCCGAGGCGATTTCTATAGGATGTGTCGTGCCACCTCGACTACTGCTATGTGCTGCCGTGCCGGGCTGCTGCGCCATTACATCGGCGTAGATCGTGCCACCGTGCCGTGCATTGATGAACTGCATCCCGTAGCAAATCCCTAGAACGGGTTGATCTTGCATCGCCGCGTAAATTAGCTTATCTGCCGTATCTCGTATCGGATCAGGCGCATCGAGATCGGTAGGTAGTTCCCCGATCAAGCCATCCATGATCGCCGGACCGCCAGTGATCAATAGTCCGTCTAGCAGTGCAGCGAAGTTCGTCATCGTCTCGCCATCTTGAACCATCGGTACAGGTAGCGGTAAGCCACCTGCCGCTTCGATGGCAAGCACATAGTAGTGGGCTAGATGCTGCGATCCTTTTTCATAACTAGTGGTAATGCCAATGTGTGGTCGTGCCATTCTTTCTTACTCTAGCCTTTAACGTAGGACAGTTTCTCAGCGATCTTACCATCGCGCACACGGAAAATATCGACTCCGCGCACATGGCCAGACTTGCCGTCGCCATCGATCCAGCGGTAGCACCAGCACAGAAAGCCGCGATCTTCCCCTGCGCCTATGTCCTCCACCTCGAAATAAGCGTGCGGCGATTCTGCGAATAACCGAACCCAGAACCCACGCACAGCATCAGCGCCCTCGTAACGTTGACCATCGGGAGGCGGATAGGTATTCTCGAACAGACAATCCTCGGTCATCAGTTCCATAATCTCCTCGACATCGTGTTCGTTGAAGGCGTTATGAAACCGCTGGATTGTAGCTCTAGTGGCGGCGCTTTCGTCTACTGGCATAATAAAGTAAGTCGATCTTTGAAACCTAACACTCAAGTTTGCCTTATGCAAACAACCAATGCAACAAAAATCCCCCGCTTCCACAACGAATACGGGGGATCAATCTGCTCAGTGAAGGTTATCGAACAGGTAAATTAACGCCCTTTTGCCAGCAAGTCGCGGATTTCCGTGAGCAGCATTTCTTCTTTTGTCGGTACTACTGCTGCGGGTTCGGCTTCCTTTTTCTTACTCATCGCATTGACCGAGCGAATGATCAGGAACAACACGAATGCGACGATGATGAACTTGATCAGCGCGTTAAGGAATAAACCGATGCCGAGAGCGACCTCCGGCTTATCGCCCACCGCCTGTTGCAGCACGATTTTGATAGAACTGAAATCAACGCCACTTAGCAGCAAACCGATAGGTGGCATGATAATGTTGTCGACTAAGGTGCTTACAATCGTCCCGAACGCCGCACCGATGATCACGCCTACAGCGAGATCAAGGACGTTACCGCGCATGATGAATTTGCGAAATTCATCGATCATGTTGTAGCCTCCTGTGAAATGCGAATGGGTAACATGTCGAATGTATATCAAGCCGCTTAAGTTTGCAATAAATAATTGCAGTGGTTAGCAACTTAGTGTCGGGGTTGCCAATCCTGCTTCAAGATGAAATAGAGAACGACGTCCTCAAAATGGTCATCTTTGCGATAATACTCACGGCGCAACCCTTCGTACTGCATCCCTGCTTTTTGCATCACGCGCCCTGATGCTGGATTGCGAGGAAAATGGTTGGCGTGAATTCGATGCAGTCCAAGATCGCGGAAGCCGTAATCGATCACTAATCTTGCTGCTTCCGTCATCAAGCCACTATTCCAGTACGCTTTGCCCAACCAGTAACCCATTTCCGCGTGCTGATGATATTCATTAATGACCAATCCGATGCTGCCGCAGAGTTCGCCGCTACCGCGCAAGGTAATGGCGTAATTCACACTGATCCCGTTCTCGAAGTTGAGGGCATGGGTATCCAGCCAGTCCAATGCCATCCAACGTTCGTAAGGATAGGGGATATTCAAGGTGTTATCCGCTATCTCTGGATTCTGCAATAACTCAACGATGCGATCCGCGTCGGCTGTACGAAATGCGCGCAAGTTCACACGTTCACCATACAGAGTCGGCTGCATAAATCGCCACCTCGATCTTGGTTAGCAGCAGAAAAGGAAGAGCCTCGACATGGAATATTAGACCAGAGGCGGCATCACCAACGGGATACGCGAATCCTCGCTGCTCAGTGAACTAGCGAAATCCTCGAACAACTTGCCAAAAACATAGTCTTGTATTTTTTGTGTGGCTTCGGGATTGTTGCCTTCGCCACCATACCACCTCTGATACAACGCCTTCACTGCATCCATCAGCAGCGCCTTATCGATGCTTTCCGCTGATGTCGTGGCGAATACTTTGCCCATTAACAATTCTGGCACTTCGTCAAAGAGACGTTCGCCAGTATCCAAGTTGAAATCTATCGGCGGCTGATAGTATCGGCTGCCGGCTGGATAGCGGTAGCCGCAGCTTGCCCAGAACGGACGTGATCCCGGTTCTGCTTCTAGCAGGATGACTTTTAATGTTTGTCCGTTGGCTTCCGCGATTGCCGCGATCTCTTCCTCAAACTGTCGCGTTACTGCTTGAGCATGCCCCTTGCGGCGGAAATGAACACGCGTAGCCATGTGCCCGATTCCGGCACTAGCATCCTGTGGGCGACCGACCGAACGCAGATCGATATAGCCACCAGAAATGATGCACACAGCGCTTTCAACAACAGCCAGCGGATCGAACTGAAACTTTACCAGTTTGCCGTCTGCGTCATAGTGATGTGCCCCCGATACGCGAAAGCTGCGGCACAACCTCACCGCCGTTCTCGGCGTACCCGTTGTGCTGCGATGACGGACACCTTGCACGTAATTCTCTCGCGGCGAGAGAACCGAAGGATCAAAAGTGACGCGCTGTAATTCGTACCACTCCTCGAACTGCGCATCAACGTCTTCAACCTGCCGTGTCACAAATTCGGTTGGTTGATAAGCCTGTTGGTAGTTTTCGTAAAGATGCTCCAACAGAGCCACATTTTCTTCGGGAATCTGACCACGTAACTGTTCATAACTCACCTTACCGCGATCTTCACCTTGCGCTATTCCTTGATTGACAAGATCGCTGAACAGTTCGATGAGGGCTTGCCGTTCCATGCGTTATTCATCCCTGATATTTAGGTGGTAAGCTGAGAGGTACAGTATCGCCGTAGTTTTCAATCGAGTCTTCAAAATCGGCATACAACTTGTCAAATACGTATGCCTCGATTTTCTCCCGTGCGATGGGAGACGCTTTGATGGGGATGTACCAGTCCAGATACGTCGCGCGCACGGTATCACGCAGTAGTTGCGAATCAATGCTCTGGCTATCTGGCTGACCGACTACTTTGATCATCAGCAGTTCGGGTACTTCATCGAAGCGGCGTTCTCCGGTTTCGTAGTCCCAGTCGATAGGCGGCTGGTAATAACGGCTGTTCACTACCCAACGATATCCCATCTTTGCCCAGAAGCGCTGCGCATCCCCCTCGGACTCGACCAGATACGTTTTCATTTGCTCACCGCGTGCTTGTGCCATCTTCTCGCATTCGGCTTCAAAAGCACGAACCAGCGCTGTACCATGTCCCTGTCCGCGCCACTGTTCACCAGTGCGCGTGACCAGTTGCCCGATCCCCGCCATCGAGTAGCCGTAGCGGGCGATCCGGCTGAAGGAGATGTAATCGCCAGTGATCACGCTGACGGTATGCTCGGTGATGTTGTCGGGGTCGTAGTCAAAGTGTGTGAGCTGACCTTCATCGTCATATTCGCATGCGCCCTGTGTCTGCCAATAACGCCGCATCATAATGAAGGTCATCGCTGCTGGATCAGGTACACGCAGACGATTGCGAAAGAATTCAATCGGATCGATCACGTCGGCGTCCAGTATCTTGCTCAGGAGATGATAGCCTTGCTCGAAAGCTGGACTAGGCGAAGTATAGCGATCTGACAAGAAACGAGTAGGGCGCGAAGCCTCCTGATATGCCTGTTCTAACATTGTTCGCAGTGAATCGTCACTCACGGCAGCGAGCGCTTCTTCCAACTTCTCTGGACCTCGATTGATGTGCGCACAGAAGCGGGCAATCAGACCTGCTTTGCTAGCGATTTCCGTCATAACAAAAACCTCTATTTACTTGTTTCCAGACATCATTGCCCACTTCAGATCGTTCTCGTACATGTCGAGCATAGTCATGCTTTCGTTGAGCATTTCTTTGAATCGTTCAGCCTGAATTTCGTCCAGCATAGCGACCATTAACTCGGCGTGATCTTGGAAACGAGTTAGGGTGATGTCTTGCATCAACTCGAACACGCTGGTGATCTGGCTGCGCAGCTTTTGGATATTGCCGAGCAGCGAACTGATCACTTCTGAGGAGACAGGCTTCTCCTTGTCGTACAAGGCTGCCGCGCATTTGTGGGCAAGTCGTTTCGCCGCCACGCGATGCGCCAACAAGATCACCCGCACACCACCGATGAAGCGTGAATTATCGCGGTACTGCGTCAAGATGAACATAGGATCGTCGGGGAAGTACATGAATACCCGATTTTGTCCCACGTACATCGCATCAGTGTAATGGGAGCGCAGATGCGCTAAGTTTTTCTGGTCTTCGGGTACTAGCGCCATCAGCCAATCATCAATGCCGGCACGGGCTTCACGACCGGGGATTTTGAAGGCTTTGAATTCATAATGATTCAGAGCGGCGAGGCGCTGCTCCTCAGTAGGAAACTCAGGTAATTCACCCTTCTCGTTGCGTACAGCCAAGCGATTTACCATGATGATCGATTGCCAGCCGGAATACGGGTCGAAGCTAAATTCTCTATCCAGATCGACGTATGCTTCCTCATCTTCGTTCTCACTAATGCCCGCGTAGTGACGCAGCAGCATCTCAACGCGATTCATGATCTCAGTAGCAACATCACCTAGTTTGGAATAGGCACGCCCGTTAGGGAACATTTTCTGCCCATTGGCGATGAACTTGCGCACCTCATCCGGCGCTTGATTGGCGAGCGTTTTGGGTAGTTCATTCAACCATGATTCCCAGCTAAGGAATTCCCTGTGGACCGCCATCAAATTCTTCTGCAGATCGGAGCGATTCTGACGGTAACGCTTCTCGAATGTATCTTTCGAGGGCAACAAAAGTTGCGATGAAAAGTTGCGAATGGAGTCTTTCCAGTCCTCTAGTAGACCTTCCATCACCGCCACTTCATCCCGCCTTTGATCGAAATACCCCTTATCTTTGCCACTCTGAAACCAATCCAGACATTCCAGCAGATAGGAGACATAGTTTTCTACTTCTGGCTGCACGAAGTTCGCTTCGCCTTCAAGCGATGTCGGAGCACCTATCCACTTGATTTGCAGCGCCCCAACATGCGGACCAAGAAGCGATTCAATCAGGCGTGTGTGCGAAGCGGAAACGCCCTTGCTGCGCACTTCATCCGAATCTCCTGCAGACAAGGCAAACTCGACTGAGATCGTGCCGAATTTAGAGATCGTGACCTCTAGAGAGTCTATCGAATGGGTGAGGACAGCGGATCCATCAGGAGCATCAATGGTCAGTGTATTTTCTTCAAGCGGTAGACGCATGACCAGACTTTCCAACAATTCTGTTCCTGCTTCCGTCTCGAAAGCATCGTTGAGGAATCCACCACTGCTCAATTGCTCAATGGTTAATCCGGTCTTTTCGAGGGCGCTGCTCTTGATGTCGCTATCGCCCCGTTCTTTCTCGAAGACTTCAAACAGCGGATCGATCAACTGTTTGCCGACGTAGCCAACGCCACGCAGCAGAATATCCGCTTGCTGAACGCGCAGCGAGGTGTAGCCATTTTTTTTATATTGCTCAACGGCGTAGTTAGCAGCAGCATAATATGCTCGCAGTTCCGAAAGCAATTCACGCGAGCGTGGGTGCACTTTAACCATTGCCTCGTCAACTGCCTTGCGATATTGCTGAATCTGCGCATCTTGCCATTCAGAAGGCAGTTTGTAAGGCAGCAGCGATAACTTGGCACACGCAACCACACCTTGAAAATAATCGTAATTCAGGTCTAGATAGTCCTTGATTCGAGCATGAATTCCCTTGTAACTTTCAGCGCGGACATCTTTCCCCTGTTTTTCCTCAATGCTGAGGAGTTCGTTCACAATAGAGTTGCTATCCCATATCTTGCGGGTGCGTTCGCAGTAGCGCAATGCTCCCTCGGCACTATCCAGCAGCATCTTGGCTGAACTACAGATCAGCGCGTTCTCGCAGCCCGTATTGAAGATGAATGTCCGCACATGATTGGTGAAAAAGGAGAGCAAGTCCGCCGCTAAAATGCGCTCACTCCTGCTGATCGTGCGCGCAACGATGTCTTCCGCCGCCAGAAAACCGCCATAAAAATACTCATGAATGCGCGGGTAGTCGTACTGATCCTGCCAGTATTTGTAGCCACCCGCGAACATGCGATAAAACGCGGCGATTGCTCTTTCAAGTGGAGTTTCAAAGACATCCACATTCTTAATTTCGGTGTTCAGTGCGGCGTAATCTTGCTGCGGAGGATTTAGGTACTTGAGGATTTCCGCTAAGTCAGCGTTCTTGGGTGCTGCTGGTGCGTTACTCATCGTTTGTCCTTTGGCATTGCTGTGGACGGCAAACTCAACGATCTGGACTATGTTGCGCGTAATGCGTTGAGACATTATCGATGCGCTGCACAGAATTCGGTTTAGGCTTTTCTGGCGCAGCGCATCGCTGCTGCTATTTATAAGTCATGACCCAGATCGCACGCAAGTACCTCATCTAGGGTAAAGGTGTCGTACTGGTTTACGGGGACATGACGGCGTTGGGCAAGGGCGCGGTAGTCGAAGTTACCTTCATCGTACTGCGCCACGATCCAATAGAATTCTGGCGCGACATCCAGTTGTTGCAGCAATGGGATACCATGTTCTTGGAAGTACTGACGATAGGTCTCGAAATTCGGATTGTCGATCTTGCGACCACCCCATTCAGAGTGCCGATGCACTAATGGGCAGTCGAGTTCGTCGATTTCGAAATTGACTTTAAGCTGCGGTTCGCTGGCAGTGCCACCGATCTGTTCTACAGAGAACATCACCGGATAAATCTCGCACAGTACCGGTTTCACTTTGCGCTCCGCCAACGTGCAGTGATAATTGGCATCGAGAAACGGACAACCGGGTTTGAGCTTAAGCACATCCACTGTACCGCGCGGCGTTACTAAGCGATCAAGATAATGCGCCTCCAAGACCTCGATAGGCAAGTTTAACCCTGCCGCCATGTATTCTTTTTCGCCGGGCAGCAAGGTGCCGATTTTGTAGATTTCGCAGCGCCCGCCACATTGAGCGCAGATGTTCCAGATTCCACTGCCTTCGCCATTGAAAGTCTCGTGAAAGGCAGCAAACCGTTCAAAGGGTACCAACTCTTGTCCTCTCCTGTTTCTCTGACTCAGCTTTTGTGAGCCGCGACCACCCGGAATCCAGTGAATTCCTCACGCTGTTTAGATGGGTTGAAATCGAAACGCTTACGTTGAATTTTCCTAAGGTCGCATTCCCAGCAATTTCCGACGATCAGGCGCCAATCTTCTCGCTCAGGATGATAATAATTGGTAGGCTGCCCTACGCCAAAATCGCTCTTTTCGTTCATGCACCACTCATAGACGTTCCCAATGATGTCGGAGACGTGCCCCTGTGTGTGGAATACATCCGTAAAGGGATACATCCCTACAGAAATACTGTGCCCCAGACCACTCTCTTTGGTGTTGGCATAGGCGTTGTTCCAAGCACCATTAATCCACGGGAAGCCTCGGGCAGGGGTGTCTTGCAGCTTGGCAGCAATTAGCCACTCACCTAGTGTTGGCAAGCGATATTCGTACTCATCCCCATCTTCAAAACGCGATCTCAACCAGCGACAAAACGCTAGCGCATCCGTCCACGAGACATTGTCTGCAGGTCGATAGATGTATAAGCCGGAAGCGTCGTTAGGTGGTGATTGCCTCCCGGGGTTAGGTTCGTGAGCCCCAAGACCTTCCCACCATGCTCTGTTCTGGTAACCATCTTCCGCGTCTAAGAACACCTTATACTGCGCATAGGTCACAGGATAACGCGTAATATAGAAGCCGTTGACCTGCTCCTGATAAGGCTCTGACCAACCCGCTTCTGGTGCGCTGATGTTGATAGTGCCACCATCAACGCCGCACCATAATAGATTAGGCAGACCGTTATCCGCGACTCCTGTTCCTTCGCGATAATAAGGTGAGCGTTTCCCGTCCATTTTCTGGCGAAGCTGCTCTAATTTGACTAGCCGTGTGCCATAGGTCTCACGCTCGGTATGAATGGTAGATGGATTGGCAATCCATTCCAACAGCCATTCTTCTTCCGCTCTGGCAAAACTTTTAACCGGTTCCTTGATCTCCTGCCCTAGCTTACGATAAGCGTCAAGTGCGGCTTGCAAGCGTTCATTTTGCCAGTAGTGCTGGCGATCAATCTCCTCAAGTTCATCGCGAGAGATCAACCCCTCAGCGACGTACTTTTCCCGCACCCCAAACCAATCTTCAGAATCAAAAACATCTTCCAATGCTTTCTTGGCTTCGTCAGACTCAAGCTTCCGTTCGATCAAGCTGAAGATAGCATCTTGCCACCCTTCCGCCATCACATCGAGCTGTCGTTTTAGCATATAGGCAGGTCGAAACTGTCTTGCCCACTTTTCTAGTAGATTCCAGCTTTCAAAGAGGTTCTCATGCGCCCATTCGACTACATTGTGTCGATCATCTTTCTGGATGATGGTGAGCAGTCCGATTTCGCGCAGGGCGTTTATCAATTCCTGTGTTAGTGCACCGCGTTGGCGAAGTGCCTGTAAATCCGCACCGCGTTTGACCAATCTTGCTTCGTCAGTGATGATGGCGAGTTCATCAAACAACGGATATAGCTCAGTGGATAGGCTGTCGATGGTCTGATTATTGTGTTCAGCGATTTCTTTGAGCGTCTTGTTCGCGCGCTCGTTGAAAATCTGTGCCACGCCGCCCAACTCATTGTAGGCAGCTAAGGTGAATACGCCAGTATCCTTGCATTTCTCATAAAGCAGTTGGAGCATGTAGCCGATAGACGACATCTTATTCGGCTGCTCTTTTACATCATCCATGATCTTATTGGGCAGCGCGGTTTCGTCTTCCCAGCGAATACCGACTTTTCTCACCAATCCATTCATCATTTCCTGAAGTTCCAATGAGGTTGGGCTGGCGATATACACAATGTCATCTTTGAATAAGACGCCAATTGAGGACGCCATTGCCTCATCAACCTGATCGGCGCGTACAGTGGCGATGATGTCGGGTTTGTTTTGCTTCTTAGGGCTGGTGATATTGGCGATTTGTGCCAGCAAGTCCAAAAAGCTCTGCCGATCTTTTTTGCCGATTTTGTCCGAGTACAAGGTGAACAGTTCTTCAAATTGGTCAATGTACAGGATCAATCGTTCTTTGGGCGAAGACTCGAAGGCGGTTGTTACTAGCCGTTCTAGCACACCAGATCTTTTGGCTTCCACCTCCTCGACCAGTTCATCAAGGTTAGAAGTCTGGATTCTGCCAAACTTCTGTTTCACGCTTCCTTCTTTGAGCAAGCTGCTCACCAGTGCCTTGATCGGACCACCTGCATCGCTGGGGCGAAACTGCGGCACGATAGCCCACCCCTCATCTTTCAGGCGCGGCAACACGCCTGCGCCAACCAGTGACGATTTACCGGAGCCTGACTTGCCAAAAACTAGGGCACGATGGCGATCCTGCTTGGTAAACCGTGATGCAAGTTCATTGACTTCTTGATCGCGCCCGATGAACAAATCGCTGGACTCTTGCGACAGTGCAGCTAGACCCGGAAAAGGATTTTTATCTTTGTCGATTGGTTGCACTTTGATTGAGGCGTCGGAGATGCGAGTCTCTTCTGCAACCTTCCAACGACTTAGTTCCATCGCGACTTCTGCCAGATGTCGTCTGATTAATTCTTCTAATTCCGACGCTTTTGAGTACGGAGTTTTGTGTAGATAAGAAAGTTCAATATCGAGGTCTTCTACCCAATCCATGAAATCTTCAGCGGCTCGTTGTTCCTTACGGCGATTGCGATCCGGCTCAAAATTGCGTTTGCACTGATAAAAGTACAATTCATAAGGCTTATTGCCTTTTTTTCCGGCACGCGCATCCTGAAACTGCCACTCAGATGAATATTTGCAGGTGTAAGTCTTGTCTACTTCATGGATGCGGTACGGATACTCCACTGACTCGTCTGGAAATTTTCCCTCCAGCTTTGTCCAAGCCACCATGATAAAGGCGTCACACTCGGATGGCTTTTTGATCCTGCCACTTTTCACTTGCGTATCATCTGGATGTCGCTTTACATCGGATACGTTCGGCAAAATGTCCCAAGAATGTGCTTTGAAGCTGATCACTTCCCCGTTTTCGCCACGATAGCTATCGCCGTCGAAGATAGCGTCGAGCACCGCGCTGCGATCCTCCGCTGGCAAGTCGTCGGGGATGGCGACGAATAAATTGAAGATTTGCTCGGCTGGCATATCGACTACTTTTACTCCGAACTAAGCGGACAAGATACGTTCGAGTATTGTTTTTCGCAGGTCAAGCTCAAGTCTTTTCTTGAATTCCTCCAGCGTTTTGTACTCCGTATAAAATCCTTGAAAGGTGCCTTGCTCGTTACGGAAAGCCTTGAAGAAATTCTGTACCAGCAATAGTTGGTTCAAGCGGTCTTCCAGTTTTTCATCATTAGGTGAGATGGAGACATCGCGGATACAGCGGTAGATCAGGATATAGGGCTTGTACGATCTACCCGCCAGTATGCCCGCGTTTCGCGCATTCAAGTATTCCCATTCCGTACCTGAGAGATATGGATTGCCGTCTGGTTTCAGCTTATCCAATTTAGAGCCGAACCTCGACCACAGGATAACCACAACAATGTCGCATTGTGATGGCTTTTCCATGCCAAGGTCAATTGATTCTTGAGGGGATAAGTCGGCGTACATAGGCACACCACCGCCGCGATCCCATGCTATACAACGGCTAATAGAAATTCGTCTGCTCAAAACTGGATGAGAAGCCAGCCCCTTAATGACTTTTTCGGCTTCATTGCGCTCGTCTTGAACATCTCCGGGTGATGAGAGGAATACTTTGATTGAAGTGTTGGCATCTGCCATAAATTAGGACTCTCAATAAGGCATTAATTGCGTAGAAATGTAAGACTACGACGGGGTTTACATCAGATATTATACAGAATAATTCGTGGCAGCACTATTGGTAAACTTACCATATCGTAGCAAGTTGTCACCAGCAATCCGTCTTTGCAATGAGTGGCATTTCTCTTTACAGAAAGCTAGAGTCTTAGACAATTCGCAGAATCGAAGTTATGAACTACTTTTGTTAACTATTGTTACAGTTGTTGTGATGAACAAGAATTGATTACTGTTCTACAGGATGTAACCTTGAAGTTCAATCTGACTCCTCGCACACTTGCCATCATCGGTGTGGTAGGGGTGTTACTAGTGATCGGCATCGAAGGAACACTAACGCTGCTGCGAAAGCGCATCATCACTGCTTCTATCAGCGTTGAGAGCGACCTTCCAACTCCTACCCCGACGCCGACGGGCGCACCAACGCAAGAAGGCACACCCGATCCGCAGCTTTCCGCGCTGACTATGGGCGCTGATGGTATAGTGATCGCTGAAGTAACGTGGAATTACGCGATTGGTCCGCGCTTTCCGGTAACAATCGTTCATGCTAGCGCTCTAGATTCACAGAATCAAGTTGTTGCGTCTGATCAACATGTGATCGACTGCGGACGGGATACGCTTTCCTGTGCTGGTACGATCACATTCAGGCTACTCTACGGCGTGATCGCAGACACTTCGGCTACGGGTACTCCAGCGCCCACGCCCACATCAACAGAATGGTCCCCCGGTACCTATACGGTTTTGATTACGCGTGCGTATGTGGGCTTCAATGCTGTTGAAGTGGCGCGAGAAAACATCTTTGTCGCAGCGCAATGAGAAGCAGCTTCCCTACAATCCACAATGAACCGTTGATCTCGCTCTACAACCCGTAGTATCATTGGAACATCTGTGCAGTTTTGAATTAGTGCTGCGGAAAATCCCATGACCACTGAGCCTAGTGATCTTATTCCATTTCAGCCGCCAACAGCGGATGAACCCGAGTATGAAACCGTCAACGCCAAAGTGGCGATGGCAGGTTTATCCGTGCATACGCAGCGTGCCTACTGCCGCTGGATCAAAACGTATCTTGAAGAAATCTACAACTTGCCGGAGCGCTTCAAGATCGATCTGACGGCGCTAAACATAGAGATGGCGTTGGGCAGTCTGGGCACAGCGCAGTTAAAGGCGTGGCTAGGCAAGCTGAAAGCGCAGAAGTTGGGCAAGCAGTCGATCATGCAGGCGAAAGCGTCGATAGTCTGGATGGCGCAGTTGATGGCTGATCTCGGACGCTTCGATTATGAAGTTCCAGCAGGTCTTAGCCGAGTCAAAGCGCCACGGGCGGAAACTGGTCAGCGTGCGGGGACATGGCTTACGCAAGATGAAATCCGCCAATTGCTGCGCGGCGTGCGTCTCTCCGACGGCAGAAACGCGGCGATGGTAGCCCGCAATACTGCTATCGTTACCTTGATGGTCACTTGTGGATTGCGGCGCGACGAAGTGGCAGAAGCGAAATGGTCTGATTTAGGTCGGCAAGGGCGTAATAGTGTTTTGAAAGTACACGGTAAGGGTGAAAAGATGCGCGTGGTCAAACTGCCAGATATGACCATCGCGGCGCTGGAGCGTTGGCGTGAACAACACCCTTTACCTGATGGCAACCGATCATTATTCTCGCGCGTCTGGAAGAACGGCAAAGTCACCACCGATTCGATCACCGATAAGGCGGTCTGGATCGTGATTTCTAAAGCAGCGGTTGCAGCGGGATTGCCACGTATCTCGCCACACGATTTGCGACGTTCGTTTGCACGCGGTGCTTATGAAGCGGGCGTATCCTTCGAGTTGATCCGCCAATCGCTCGGACATTCCAGCATCGCCACCACCGAGCGTTACGTGAACTCGGTGCTAGAGCTAGATCACGCGGCGACGGATATTTGGGCGAACATTCTGGACGAGGATTAATCACCTTACTGTTCGATGTACGCCAGCGTAGAGCCAACCCACGTCTTATCGCGGTTGTAGCGCACGCCCATCATCTTGCCTTTGCTCAAGCGCACCAGATTACTAACGGGTAGCGGATGTGCCTCGCCTCGTTGCCATACATATAGCATTCTAACTTCAGCAAAAGCCGCATCATCCGGTGTTTCCACACAAGCGGCGTACTGCACTTTGCGCTGCAAAATGTAATTCTGCGGATCTGCTAGCGAGTCGAGTAGTTCCCCCGTCACCTCAAGCTGCACCCCTGCACCGCTAAATAGAAACAACGGTTTCAGCACGTACTGATTCAGATCAGCGGGATAGCTGCCACGGAGTTGATCTACGAAATAGCACGGCGGTACGATCTCTGCTGCCACCAATTCGTGCAGAATTGGCAGTGAATACTTGCTGATTCGATAGTACCAGTTCGGATGTCCCGCCCAACTTACCTTTAGATCGTCCGCCAACCACGCGATTTCCGCACTGTCCTTCAACTTTGGATCATCACGGATCACGCGGTTATAGATGCGCTCAATCGGGATGCGGCGTCCATCGACTTCATAGAATAAACGCGATCCCTTGCGCTTGAGTTGATCCAGTGCCACCGTGCGGATTCCCAGCATTTGCTCCGTCGCCGCGAAGTCGATGCGCGTCCCTTGCGCGTCCGGCATCACTTCCAGCAGGATCACCTTCTCAGGATCATGATCCGCGACGATAGCACGGCGCAGCACGTTGACGTAACTGCCGTAATCTAAGCCGCTGAAATAAAAGTTGAATCCCGCAGGAATATCAAAATGCTGGCGGAACTGAAGATCGAGAAATGCTTGAAATCCGAACAACGAGGGGAAGCCCTGCAATTCGATCAGGCGCGGGACATAGCGATCTCCCTCGCGGCAGATGGCAAAGTCAATTTGCAGGAATAGAGTGTGCTCATCTTCATGAGGAACAGCGTAACCAGCAGATAGCGCGCTGGCGCTCCGCTGCCGATACGTTGGGGTTTGCAACGCGGCGATGATTTGATCACACGCCGCTAGTAACTGAGATGCAAACGCCGCTGGGATGAACAGCGGCGTCTCGGATACTTTGAAATCTGCCGGATAGCGCAGCGAAGAATTCACGCTGTGCAGGAATCGCTGATAACGTTCTACGCTGAAAGCGGCGTTATAGCGACGGCGAATGTCTGGAATCATAGAGTTATCACGCGGCGCTTAAGCGGATCGTGCTGCAACCGTGTTTAGAACTCTTCTTCTTCCTTCTTGCCGCGCTCCACGACTTCCGGCTCGGCAACGACTGCTTCCGTCGTCTCCTCTTCCTCGGTCTGGGCGGCGAGGGTGGCGATACGCACGATAACTTCGGTCGGATCAGCCAGTAGTTGCACGCCATCCAGCGCGGGCAAATCGCTCACGGTAATATGCGCGCCTGCGGTGGTCAGATTGGCGATATTAACTTCGATGTGTTCGGGGATGCTGGTTGGCAAGCATTCCACTTCGATCGAAGTGATATTCTGTTGAAGCTGAAGCTCATTTGCCAATTTAGGTGCGCCGACCAATACAATGGGCACCTCTGTACGCATTGTTTTGGTCAGATCGACGCGCAGGAAATCGACATGCATGATGTCACTGCGACGGATCACATCGCGCTGCACTTCGCGCACGATAGTGGCGTGCGATGCACCATCAACCGAAACGTTGATGATGTGCGTACCACCAGCGTGACCGAGGACAATCTCCAACGGACGACGCGGGCAGGAGATATGAACGGGTTCGCCACCGACGCCATAAATGACGGCGGGGATCAAATCCTGACGGCGCAGAAAGCGGACCTTCTTGCCAATAATTGTGCGCGGTTGCGCCTCAAGTGTGTACTGTTGTGCCATTGTGATTTCTCTGCTTATCTATCAGACATCAGACATAACAAATGGGCGTCTAAGCGCCCTGAAAGTGCTGACATTGTAGCGGAGCGAGGGGGTAGCGTCAAGCGTGGACTATCGCCCTAGTATCACTTCGGTTATAAACAGCAAACTAAGTTTCCACTTCACATTGACTTAACAATATGTTGCCGCTACAATCTTAATCCCGTTAGCCAGACAGGTTTTTGCGCCTGTCAGGGTATCCACACAACCAGACAAACCACCACTCATCAGCACCCCACCACAGGGGGTGTTTCGTTTGTTAGTGCTAACGGGAGCAGCACACATATGACAAGATACATATTTTGCACAGGCGGCGTGGTCAGTTCCGTCGGTAAGGGCGTGGTTGCAGCGTCCATTGGTCGCATCCTCAAGGCGCGCGGCTTGAAGGTAGCGATAATGAAGCTCGATCCCTATCTCAACGTCGATCCGGGCACCATGAATCCCTTCCAGCATGGTGAAGTCTTCGTTACTGATGACGGCGCGGAAACCGATCTCGATCTCGGTCACTACGAACGGTTCATTGACGAAAGTCTGACGCGTGATTGTAACGTCACCGCTGGTCAGATTTACGCTGAGATCATTGCAAAGGAACGGCGTGGCGACTTCCTCGGTGCGACGATTCAGGTTATTCCTCACGTCACCAACGAGATCAAAAGCCGCATTGTCCGCGTGGGCGAGGAAAGCAAAGCAGATGTCGTGATCGTGGAAGTCGGCGGCACGGTTGGCGATATTGAAGGATTGCCTTTCATAGAGGCGCTGCGTCAATTGCGTATGGACGTTGGTCGCCGCCATGCCATGTACGTACACGTCACGTGGTTGCCACAGATCGGTGCGACTGGCGAACTTAAGACCAAGCCAACTCAGCACAGCGTTGCAGAATTGCGCGGTACTGGTATTCGTCCACACGTTATCGTCGCCCGCAGCGACATGCCCGTCGAGCGCGATCTACTGGATAAGATCGCCCTATTTTGCGATGTTGATAAACAAGCAGTGATCGGGCTGGAGACTACTAAGTACCTCTACGAAGTGCCGCTGATGTTGGAGGATGCTGGACTCGGCGATTACATTGTTAAGCGGTTGCGCCTCAAAGAAGCCAAAAAGCCGGATCTCAACGATTGGCGCAAAATGGTGGATCGCATGAAGCGCGTCAAAGCGCCTATTCGCATCGCCATCGTGGGTAAGTATGTCGCCCTTAAAGATGCTTACATGAGCGTTAAAGAGGCACTCTACAGTGCTGCCGTTGCCGCTGGACGCGACATCGATATCGAATGGATTTACTCCGGCGATCTGGAGGCAGGCAAAGATTGGGATAAGCTGGCTGGCGTACATGGCATCGTGGTACCCGGCGGATTTGGTTATCGCGGTATCGAAGGCAAGATTATGGCGGCACGCTATGCCCGCGAGAACAAAATCCCCTATCTTGGCTTGTGCTTGGGGATGCAAGTGATGTGTATCGAATTCGCCCGCAATGTGCTGACTCTGGAAGACGCTAATAGTTCGGAGTTTGAGACACCGAGCGAACACTATGTCATCGATCTGATGCCTGATCAGCGCCAGATACGTGATCTCGGCGGCACGATGCGCTTGGGCGTCTATCCATGTGCGCTGGATGAGCACACCAAGGCAGCGGAAAGTTATCAGACTTCGCGTGTCTTGGAACGCCATCGTCATCGCTTTGAGTTCAACAACACATACCGCCAAAAGTTCATCGAAGCAGGAATGCAATTTAGCGGACTCAGCCCTGACAAACGATTGGTGGAGATCGCTGAGGTGGACGATCATCCTTTCATGGTAGGCAGTCAATTCCACCCCGAATTTACCAGCCGTCCCAACAAGCCGAATCCGCTGTTCGAGGGCTTCATTAATGCCGCTGTTGAACATGAACATAGCGGAGCGCCGATCAAGTTGTTGAGCGTCGCTAGCAGCGGTCACGGCAACGGATCGCACGGCGACTAGAATCGTGTAGAATCAGGCTCCTATCAAGCATACGGAGTCGATTTTCGATGAACACACTGCATCCGCGCCAACGTGAAGCGATCTATACGCATGACCGTAATTTGATCGTTGTCGCTGGCGCGGGCAGTGGCAAAACCCGCGTCTTGGTCGAGCGTTACCTTGCCCTGCTGGATGTACACCCCGATTGGGCATTATCTTCCCTTGTAGCTATCACTTTCACCCAAAAAGCAGCACGTGAGATGCGGGATCGCGTACGGCACGAGATAGAGCAGCGTATCAACTACACCGATCCACGCAATGCTGATCTATTACGTGTCTGGCGGGAACGGCAGGCAGCGCTGAGTTCGGCACGCATCGGCACCATCCATAGTTTGTGTACCGCCATCCTCAGAGCGAACGCCGCCGAAATGGGCATCGATCCTGCCTTCGCAGTATTGGATGAGGTTGAGTCAGCCATCTTGGCTGATGAGGCTGTAGAAGAAGCACTGGCGCAGATGATTGAGCAGGATAACCCTGCCGCTCAACTCCTACTGCAATACGATCCTGATGTCGTGCGCCGCGAACTCCGCGCTAACCTGTTTTGCGATGACGATCAATTGCCAGCAGCGGTCTCCCCGTTAGATCGATGGCGTGCGGACTATGATCGCGTGGCGACCAGCCATATCAGTAATTGGCTGAATGACGCGGAGTTGACCGCAGCGCGAGATTGGCAGCCAGCACAGTTGCCCGATAGTGATGATCGCATACTGGATCAGTGGCAGATCGTTTGGGATGGTCGGGACAGAATCAGCCGCCATCCCTCTGCGGAAATGGTGCTGCAAGTCGCCGCGATGTGGGCAAAGATCAATCTGACTGGTGGTTCGTCTAAGCTGTGGGGTGGCAAAGAGACGCTGGATGAAGCCAAACGCTGCCTCAAACTGCTCCGCGAAAAATCAGATCAACTTCTAGAGTCCATTGGCGATCCGATTAGCGAGATCGATGAACGTGCTGCCGAGTTGTTACCGTTGTGGCGCAGCGCTATCGTGCTAGTCAAAGAGACATACACTGCGCTCAAACTAGAACGCCGCGCTCTCGATTTCACTGATCTGGAACAGATGACGCGTCACTTACTGCTTGATTTCCCACAAGTCCGCGCCCGCTATCAGGATGCCGAGTTCAAGCACATCCTCGTTGATGAATTTCAAGATACCAACAGTGCCCAGCGGGATATCATCTATGCGCTCGCTGATCCGCAGCGCCCCGGTTCGCTGTTCGTGGTCGGTGATCCGAAGCAGAGTATTTACCAGTTTCGCGGCGCCGATGTCAGCGTATTCAACCGCGTGCGCAGTGAGATTCTGGAATGGCGCGGTCAACAAGTCAACCTAAATGTTTCTTTTCGCACTCATACTATGCTCGTGCAAGGCTTCAATTCTATTTTTGGGCAGGTATTGGGTGCAGCCGTTCAAGACAGGTTCGAAGTTGCCTTCGATGAGCCAATGGAAGCGCATCGCCAGACCGAAGATCAGAACGCTCCAACGCTAGAAATCATCGCAATCGACAAAGGCAACGCCGACGATGATCGCAAACATGCTGATGATTTGCGTCGCTGGGAAGCATGGGAACTAGCAAATCGACTGCGAGAGTTGATCGAACACATGCAGCCCATTTGGGATAAATCCATCGAGCGCTACCGCCCGATGCAGTACGGTGACGCAGCAGTGCTGTTCCGTTCCACCCTTAGCATGCCGTTTGTAGAAGACGCCTTCAAAGCGGCAGGTATCCCATATCTGACCATTGCTGGACGCGGATTCTATGATCGCCCTGAGGTCTGGGACGTACTAAATCTGCTGAAGGCGTTGTACAACCCCTCTGATAATTTGTCGCTTGCTTCTGCGCTGCGCTCCCCTCTGTTTAATCTCAGCGATGATGTGCTGTTGCAATTGCGCATCGACCACAGCGGCAGTTTGTGGAGCGCGATCAGCGACAACATTGAAGGCGATCGCATCGCCTTCGTACGTGAGGCACTGCATCGGCTCTACGGCGTGGCAGGGCGCATACCGATCAGCGAGTTGATCTTGCGCATACTTAACGAGACGGGTTATCTCGCGGTGCTGGCAGGCTTGTCCGATGGCACGCGCAAGGTTGCTAATGTTCAAAAACTGCTGGAGATTGCGCGCAGTAGTGGTCGCATCAGTTTGGGTGAGTTCGTTGCCTACCTGCAAGATCTTTCAGATCGAGAGACCCGCGAAGGCGAGGCGCTGGTCGAATCGCAAGATTTGGTGCGTTTGATGACCATCCATTCCAGCAAAGGCTTGGAATTCCCCGTCGTGGCATTGTTTGATTGCTCATGGGAGCGCCGATCCAATTATCCTACCTTGATGCTCAACGCCGATCCTGAACTTGGTGCGGCTTGTGTTGTTGTGAATGTAGATGGCGAAAAGCAGCAGCCATTTGCCTATCGCCGCGCGGTGCAGCAAGCACGTAAGCGAGAAACCGCTGAGCAGAAAAGGCTGCTTTACGTGGCGCTCACCCGCGCTCAGGATTACGTCATCGTCAGCGGACGCAAAGATAATGGTGATCACTGGCTGAATCAACTGATTGCGGCGCTGCTTTCCGAACCGCTGCCAAAAGATACGGGGATCAAAAACTTGGAGTGGGGAAACATCCTGATTCGCGTCCCCAACGTGCAGCCGGATGAAGGCATATTCGCTGCCGAAACAGAAGCGGAAACAGCTTGGGATGGCTTATCAGATGCGATCTTGATCCCTCCTGTCGATCAGCAGAGTGGGATGACGACCACCGCCGGTCCGATTCTGGTGCCGCCGATCCATCCCGATAGCAATACCGCCATGCGCGAACTACACGCGCGCGAACTCGCGGTGCTCGGTGAGTTTAAGCTCGATCTAGGGCGTTTTCGCGGTTTCCTATTCAATGATGCCCCCGCGGAGATCAGCCCTGCCACCGATGCCAATGGCACAGCTAAAATCACCGGGCGGCAAATTGGCGAGATCGTCCATCGTGCGCTGCGTTACAACCGCTTGCCAGAAAACACAACTACCCGGGAACTCGACAAACTACTATCCATCTATGCGTGGGAGCAGGGCATCATCGATCCAGAAATGCAGCAGCAAACAGCGGTACGCTGTCGCGAACTGCTCGCCCACATCGAACGGTCGTGGATCATGGATAAATTGCGTCGTGCCTCGCAGGTATATCGGGAACTGCCATTCACTTACACCTACAAAACGGCATCCAGCCAGCACACGATCAACGGCGTGATTGATGTCGCCTTTTTCGAGGACCAGCAGTGGCACGTACTCGACTACAAAACGGCGTGGGTCGGATCGACGCCGCAGGGTGAGTCGCGGCGGGTTGCTTTGGAAGACCACGCGCAGCGTTACTATCAGCAGGTAGGCATTTACGCCGCCGCGCTTGAAAACAAACTAGGACAGATACCACAGGTGCACATTCATTATGTCCGTTATGCATGGACAGTCAGTGTCCCCGAATCGGCGTGGAAGTCGGCGCTGTTGCAACTAGATGGAGATTTGCAGAATGTCCGTGCTGAGTAAACTGATCGGTTTGTTCAGCCGCCGTTTATCGCCGACTCTCTCCTCACTTGACGCCTACAAACTATGGGCGCAGAACTATCCACCCTATCCGCATAACGCTCTGATGGAGATCGAGCAGGCGGCAATGCTCAAGCTGCTGCCTGATCTGCGCGGGCGTGATGTCCTTGATCTGGCGTGCGGAACAGGACGCTATAGCTTGATCGCGCGGGAACGTGGCGCTCGGTCCGTGATCGGCATTGATAACAGCGCCGACATGCTCCGCGCTGGATCGTTTCGACCCGCGATCTGCGCGGCGATGTCGCGTTTACCGGTTGCCAACGAGTCAGTTGATGTGGTGATTTGTGGTATGGCGGTAGGGCATTTACCACGCGAGGCAATGAAACAAAGCGTTGAGGAAGTGTCGCGGATTCTACGTCCCGGCGGCGTCTTCATTTTCAGCGATTTTCACCCTTACCTTTACTTACAGGGAGGTCGGCGGGAATTCATCGCTTCCGATGGTAAGAAATTCGCGGTAGAACACTTCATATATTTTGCATCAGAGTTTTTTGCAACACTCAACGCTTCCACTATGATCGTCACTGGTCTAGAAGAACCGCGTACACTGCTGAGCGGACGGGATTTGCCAGCGGTATTAGTGATGCGTGGTGAGAAGCGATAACACTAGAGTAGGTGGATCGGATCAGGAAACGGGAAAGCGGAAACACAAGCTATGTTCAATCGAAACAATCCTTCGGAACGGGACTACGCGCGGCAACTATTTGAACGAGCGTACGAGCAGCATATGAATGGCGAGATCGAGGAAGCAATCGATCTTTATCAGCAGTCAATCGACATCCATCCGACGCCGGAAGCCCACACCTTTCTAGGCAGTGCGTTCAGCATTCAACGTCGTTACGAAGAAGCGATCAGCGAATGCTTACACGCCATTGCGCTGGATGAGACATTCGGCAGTCCCTATAACGACATCGGCGCTTATCTGCTTGAACTAGGTCGTTTCGATGAGGCGGTGGTGTGGTTGCAGCGAGCGCTGCAAACGCCAGATGATAGCCAACGAGCCGCGCCACATATGAATTTGGCGCGTGTTTACACCTCACGCGGCGATCTGATCGCTGCGTTGAAAGAGTATAAAGCTGCGTGGCAAGAATCGGATAAGGCGCATCTCCCAGCGCTGCAAATGTATCACACCTTGCTGGCACGCCTGAACTAAATACTGTACTGCTGGCAATCGATGCCACAGTTATCACTGATGTCGTCAGTTCTGTGATAGGACTGGCGACATTTTTGTTTCAGCAAATAATACAAATATTGGAATTTAGGCGGTAGGCGTAAGCTGTTCAGTGTATACTGATTAGGCATTTGACAAAAACTAAGGTGCGTTGGATGTATAACGGCTACGATATTAAGAAACTTACATCTCCTTCTGACCAAGAATTAGCCAATCTCCAGAAAATTTACGAAGATAACTTTCCTCCCGAGGAGCGCAAACCTTTCGAGCTGATTGCCAAAGGCATTCAGGCTGGTAAATATTACGCCTTTGTTGCTGTTGAAACACAAGCGGAAGCTACTACTGCTAGTGTTGCAGCATTCGCCTTCCTCCTACTGCTAGACACTGCGCCTGTCTTATTTCTCGAATACATTGCTGTTGACAAGAATCTCCACAGCAAAGGTCTGGGCACACAGTTGTTTAAGAGCATTGAAAGCTCTCTACAGCAAGAAGGCAACATCACAGCGATTGTCTGGGAAGTAGAACCGCTGCTCACCGATGATCCCACCGATCAGCGGGTACGCCGTGTCAAGTTTTATCACCAGCTCGGAGCAATATTGATCACGAACTCCGAAAGCTACTGTATGCCCGACTACGAAAGCGGCGGTTACGTGCCGCTGCGTCTGATGTGGAAACCAATTGGCAGCAGTAGAACTCAGCCAACGACGGACGAGATCGTGCAGTTCGTTGATGGCATTTACCGCGCTGCGTATAGCGATCACATGCACTTACGCGATCAGATTGTTGCCGAACTGCTGGCAAAGAAAAATTAGGCATACTCTCGAATTTAGGAGAACCTATGCAAGCAACGCCTTCGCTGACTATCTTCCTGAGCTATGATAGGGATAATGACAAGGGTGAGGATTCTAAGGTCAAACAGGTTAAAAAGGCTTTGGAATCTGCTGGTCATCGTGTATGGCAAGACTTAACAGATATTAAACCGGGTGTTAACTGGCCCGCCGCTATCGAAGCAGCATTGAGTAAGTCTGACATTGTTGTGAATGTGCTTTCCAAAGAATCTCGCGAGAGTGTATACGTTAGAAACGAGACTACTTTCGCACTATCAATCGGGAAAACAGTTATCCCCTTCCGTATTGACGATTGTAAACCTCCTTTCGAACTCACAAATGTACATTATCTCGACGCCTCTACGAACTTTGAAACCGCATTACACCAATTATTAGAGCTATTGGCGACTCACCTAGTTTCTTCATCCGATTCCTCCGAGGAACGCCAACTAGAATTGGACTACCTAGAAAGGATAGTCGCGGAATACGCCTTCTGGCAGAAACACTACATTGAACTGAAAGGCACGATAGAGACTCAGTACGAACTCCAAACTGCATCGACTGACAAATCTGTAGCTGAAGAAAGCACTGCGTTTGACAATATCGCCGATGCAATTAGTGAGTTGAAACAGGTGTTAATCTTGGGCGAACCCGGAGCCGGAAAATCCACTACAATCAACAACGCACTTCATAGCATTGCTGAAAGGGCAAAAGCTGATCAGGATGCGCCACTGCCAATATTGCTTACGCTGGGAACAACAACTGACGAAGATATTTTCGACCAGCTTCAATCCCAGCTCGGAGCTATCCCTCTACAACCACTTTTGGACAAGAAACGCGTCGTCCTCCTATTTGATGGACTTAACGAACTTCCCCCCGCCAATAGCCAGAAAAAACTAGATCAGATTAATCAGTTCGTTAATCAGGCGACGGCAGATAATACAACTGTTGTTGTAACTTGCCGTGATAGTGAATACGTTGGGCAACTTAACTCCCCAATTCAGCGGTTGAAGATCATTCCTCTCGATCCCTTACGCATTTATAAGTTTGTCTCCTCGCAAGTGGAAGATGATCGCGGCGATGAAATGTTTTGGCGGCTGGCAGGTGACAGCGCCCGCGAAACTTGGCAGGAGTTCAGCGATAAGGTTGTTGACAATCTAGAACTCTTTTGGCTCGAAAATGCCATTCCACGCGGGTTCAGATGGACAACCTCATCTCCAGAGTGGCAGCAATGGCTGATAAAACGTGAGCAGATCTTACGATCTGCAAGTCTATTGGCAATTGCCTCCAATCCTTATCTGCTCAGTTTGATGATCCTGTTGTTCAATCAGAATCCCGGTTACTTGGTCAATAATCGGATGAAACTGTTTGATGCAGTCATAGACTTATATTTCCAACGCGAGGGTATTGATCAGAGTGATAAGACAGTAGAGTTGGGGCTGTCGCTGTTATCTTACAAAGCACTGGCAGGTGATGTGGGAACCAATTTCCCGCCTGATTTCGTGGAACAGATTCTTCCCAAGGATAAATTGCTTAAAGCGCGTGATGCCAAAATACTGGTATACACTGCAGAAGGTCAATATAGATTTGCCCATCAGTTACTGCAAGAGTATTTTGCAGCACTATATCTGCATACCGAGATTTCCAAATCCCGTCCCGCCGACTACTATTGGCACAAAGATACTTGGTGGCTTCAGAAACGTTGGGATGAGACAGTTATCCTGATGCTGGGGCTATATAAGTCCACGACGCCAATAGTTGAATGGTTACAGGAAGCAAATCCAGCCTTAGCAGTCCGTTGTATGCAGGAAAGCGCAACTCCAACACCTGATGAAACTAAACGAAAATTGAAAGAGCATCTGCAAACAGCGTTAACGGACCTTAGAAAATACCCGCACGCGGCAGGTCGAGCAGCGATCGGGCGCGACTTAAGCCTCTTGGGTTGGGACGAACGTCCGGGCATTGGTGCGCTAAACGGCATCCCAGATATTTCATGGGTATTTATTCCAGATGAAGGTGTGTTCGCCTTCCAAGCAATTACGCAGGTCATCGCTCCTTACGCTATCTCTCGTTATCCCATTACTTATGGTCAATTTGCCAATTTCGTTGAAAGTGGAGCTTATCTAGAAGACAAATACTGGGCGAAAGGTGGGAAGGAATGGCGAGGAGAGCGCTCATTCCCACGCTTCGGCTGGCACCATCCGAACTGGCATATTGATAACCACCCCGTTGTAGGCATCACATGGTACGAAGCGATGGCGTACTGCATGTGGCTGAGTGAGCTACTTGATCTGGATATTTCACTACCTACTGAGTATCAGTGGGAAAAAGCGGCGCGCCGCACTGATGATCGGCTTTATCCCTATGGCAAAACACGCGACAACAAAGCAATGAACGTCGAAGCAACTGAGATTGGACGTACAAGTCCCGTAGGCATATTCCCTAATGGACGCACTGCCGATCAGGTCGAAGATATGCTCGGTAACGTTTGGGAATTGTGCTTAACCGACTTCGACAACATGCAAAACAATGAAGTTGATGTTGACGATAGTAAGCTCGAAACCATTCGACGGACAATGAGGGGCAATTCGTGGTATTTGGAGCGTAGTGAAGCCAAGTCAACTGCACGTTTCCGGTTTTTCCAAATTGATTATGATGATTATGTTGGCTTCCGCATTGTTTGCAATAACCCGTCGGCGCTTCCAGCGTTTGCCACCGATGAGCGTTAACTCTTATGGACAACGACAACCGTTACAAATGGATTGGAGACGTGAACGGAGCGAAAACCGGAAAACCGTTTGGCGTTTGGTGGTATAAGTCTGAGGAAGGTACAAAAGGTGCTTACGAAGTAAAGCGCCAAGCTGGTGATGGTGACTATTCAAAAGAATTTATTAACCGTGGCATGGCGAAAGATGTAGATGAGGCGCTGCAAAAGGCGCAAAATGATGTAGCAGCGATGTGACGCATCGCTGCTGGTATTTCCCTTTATAACCCATGTGTCCCTTCATCCCGCAGCAAACTGTACACCGCATGATCCACAAAACGATCATGCAGCCATGATTGCCGACGCAGGATGCCATCAAGCTTAAATCCTAAGCGTTCCGGTACAGCCCGACTTCTCGTGTTCTCCGTTGCGGCGCGAATCTCGACACGGTTTATTTGTAATATATTGAAGGCATACTCGATCAGCGTTTTGACTGACCGTGTCATGATCCCTTTCCCTTGTGCATTCTCTACCAACCAGTAACCGATCTCGGTTTTGCTGTTGTGAAAATCCCAGTAGTGGTAGCCGATCCCGCCGACTAACTCTCCGCGGTACCAGATACCCGCAGAGAAACCGTTATCTTCGCTATACTGCACCAGATTACGACGGATAAACGCGCGGCTGTCATCTGCTGACTGCTGCACACCAGCCCACGGGAGCCACCTGTTTAGATGCTCGCGGTTGCGAACAACTACCTCATGCATCGTTTCCGCATCACGCTGATCGTACAGACGCAGTTGTAATTCGTCGTCAATGGAATAGCTAAACACCAAAATCCTCCTTAATGATGAATTATTCAATAAGTATACTGAACCCTATTGACCTGTAAATGTTTTTTGGTATACTTTGGGTATACCGATTGCCCGGTAAGGTTACTTCACAGATAAGGCGGTCCGGATGTCCGGCAAAGCGATCCACACTCGACTACACTAGTTCGTAGTCAGCCCTCACGCTTCGGCGCGTGCACCACCCAGCGGCGGCTGCGCTATTGTGTACTGCATCTAGCTGTACGTTGGTACAGGGAGAGGCTGGTCCTTTCCCCGATGAGATTATTTCTCAGTCTATGTACACTCAGATCAAAGCACGTTCGTTTTGGCACGCCTAATTAGCACTATTCTCTCTACCTGAACAATTTGGAGCATTTCTCTCATGGCATCTACTGTCATGTCAACGAGCCATGCGGACTCGTTCGACTTGAGACAAGCCGTGTCCGACAAGCGAATGCGTGGCATGTGGAAACTTGCTACTGGCTATCGCTGGTTCTTTGGACTGTCGCTATTCTTTGTCTCTATTGCCGCCGTCGCAAAGATGCTGACATATTTATTGTTGGCTCACACAGTTGATGGCATTCTCGGCGCAGGCACGTTCGAGATTAACACCTTACTGTTAGCAGGCGCAGGCTTCGTTGGGTTGGCGCTGATCGAAGGTAGTTCCTCCTTCTTTGCCGGTACTATCGTTGCTCGTAGCGCCGAGCGGATCACGCGCCGAGTGCGCAACTTCCTATTCGATCATTTGCAACGACTGAACTTCACCTTCTACGACAAGAACAAAACAGGTGACCTGATTCAGCGTGCTTCCTCGGATGTCGATGCGGTGCGTCGCTTCTTCTCCGAAGAGATCATTGGCGTCGGGCGCATCTTATTGCCCTTCATCGTCAACGTAATCACGCTAATGTTCTTGCACGTGGGACTCGGTTTACTTTCGCTGGTCTCCGTGCCTTTCCTGATTATGATCGCTATCTACTTCTTCAGTCGCATCGAGAAGAAGTACGCGCTCTTTCAAGAACAGGACGAAGTGCTTTACGGCATGTTGCAGGAGAACCTCTCCGGCGTGCGTGTGGTCAAGGCATTCGCGCGGCAAGATTACGAGATCGCCCGATACGACAAGGAGAATAAGGAAAAGTTCAAGCGTGGACGCACCCTGTTGTTGCAGCACGCCCTGTTCTGGCCCTCCTCTGACGTACTGGCATGGTCGCAGATGATCACCTGCATGGTCGTCGGCGCAACGATGGCGATCAACGGTCAGATTTCGGTAGGCACTTACCTTGCCTTCATTGGTTTAGTCACGCAGATCGTTTGGCCCATCCGCAACTTGGGTCGTTTGATCGTGCAGGCTTCGACTGGTTTGGTCTCCTACACCCGTCTGGCGGAGATTTTCGCCTACGAGCGCGAGCCGCTGGAAGATGCAGTGTTCCAGCCGAAAGGCAATGTGCAAGGAGCAGTGGAGTTCAAGAACGTCGCTTTCAGCTATGACGGCGACAAGAATGTGCTGGAGGACATCAGCTTCAGTGTAGAACCGGGGAAAGTTGTAGCGCTGCTAGGATCAACAGGGTCCGGCAAGACCACACTGGTCAACATGCTGCCCCGTTTCTATGACTATACAGGTGGAAGGTTAACGCTGGATGGTGTCGATCTGAAGGACTACTCACGCTCTTTCTTGCGTGGTCAGATCGGTATCGTGGAGCAGGAGCCGTTCCTGTTCTCGCGCTCAATCAGGGAGAACATCACCTATGGAGTCGGACGTGAGGTCAGCGATGATGAAGTGTATGCCGCCGCCAAAGCAGCCGCGCTGCATGAGGTGATCCTCAGCTTCCCGGACGGCTACAATACCATCGTGGGCGAGAAAGGCGTTACGCTTTCAGGTGGTCAAAAGCAGCGTACGGCACTCGCGCGTACTCTGCTCAAGAACCCGCGCATCCTGATCCTTGATGATGCGACTAGCTCTGTTGACCCTGAAACGGAAGGCGAGATCAGAGAGGCACTCAGGAATCTGATGCAAGATCGCACCACCTTCATCATTGCGCATCGTATCCAGAGCGTAATGATCGCGGACCTGATCCTCGTCATGGATCAAGGCAAGATCGTACAGATGGGTACACATGACGAGTTGGTGCTGCAAGAAGGCGGCATCTACAAACAAATCTACGACTTACAATCGCGCATTGAGGACGAACTCGAAAAGGAGATCGCCAGTGTCGGATTATCATAGTTTTGAGGAAGAGGAGTTTCAGACGCAGTTTACGGGCAAGACCTTGCGCCGTATCATCACTACGCTGAGACCTCACTGGAAATTTGTCGCCGGTTTCATCGGTGCGATCATCCTCGTCTCGACCTTCGAGTCGGTTTTCACCTATATCGCGAAGACCATCGTGGATGAGGCGATTGTGCCCTCGAACAGCAATCGGCTGGTGCAGTTGGTGACCTTGTACGGCACGCTGGCATTCTCGCAGGTGTTCTTGGTCTTCACCTTCATCTACCTGTGCGGACTGCTGGGCGAGCGCGTGCAATTCGATCTACGCAAGCGCATGTTTAACCACTTGCAGCGATTGTCACTGTCATACTTTGATCGCACACCCATCGGCTGGATCATCTCCCGCGTCAACTCTGACTCGGAGCGCATCTCCGAATTGATATCGTGGGGCTTCTTGGACATCGTATGGGCGGTTGTCAACATGATCACCGCGCTGATCTTCATGAGCACGATCAACTGGCATCTGGCGCTGTTGGTAGCGTTCACGCTGCCCGTGCTGCTGGTGGTAGCAGTCTGGTTCAAGAACCGTATCCTTGTCGAGTATCGTCAGGTACGCAAGATCAACAGTCAGATCACTGGCTCGTATGCCGAGAACATCAACGGTGTGCGCGTGGTCAAGGCGTTGCGCCGCGAAAATGCAAATCTGGCGGAATTCGCGCAAAAAACCGACCATATGTATCGTGCTTCCTTCAAGGCAGCGTGGCTCTCAGCCGCGTTTATGCCCTGCGTGCAGGTGATCAGTGCGCTGGCGGTTGGTGTGGTCGTCAGCTACGGCGGCAGCCGCGTGCAGCTTGGCGAGATGAGTGTGGGTGGTATTCAGGCGTTCATCGGTTACATCACCTTCATGATGTGGCCCATCCTCGACCTGAGCCGTGTTTACGCCGAAATGCAGCGTTCAATCGCTTCGGCGGAGCGCGTTTTCTCGCTGATCGATGCCGAACCGGAAGTCAAGGATCGTCCAAACGCTGCGAAAGTTGACACTATCGCAGGTGAGATCGAGTTCGACCACGTGGACTTCTACTACAGCGCTGATAAGCCTGTTCTGCGCGACTTCACGCTCAAGGTGCAGCGCGGCGAGACGATTGCGCTTGTCGGACCAACGGGTGCTGGCAAGTCAACCATCGTCAATCTACTTTGCCGCTTCTATGAACCGAAGCAGGGCGTGATCCGCTTGAATGGACGCGACTACACTGAACTAGAACTGGAGTCGATCCAATCGCGGATCGGCATGGTCTTGCAGACACCACGCCTGTTCAGCGGCACGGCGAAGGAAAACATTCGCTACGGACGTCTTGACGCTACTGACGAGGAGATCGTCGCGGCGGCAAAGTTGGCAGGCGCGGATGCTTTCATCAGCGGACTGGACAAGGGCTACGACACTGAGGTTGGTGAAGGCGGCGTGCTGCTCTCCGTAGGTCAGAAGCAGTTGATCAGCTTGGCGCGCGCGGTGCTGGCGAAGCCGGATATCTTCATCATGGACGAGGCGACCAGTTCAGTGGACACACTGACTGAAGCCCTGATCCAACGCGGCATGGAATCGCTGATGAAGGATCGCACTAGCTTCATTATCGCCCACCGTCTGAGCACCATCAAGCGTGCGGATCGCATCCTCGTAATCGAAGATGGTCGCATCTCGGAGATGGGATCGCACGCCGAGTTGATGCGTCAGCGCGGTCACTACTATCGCCTGTACACCAAGCAGTTCCGTCAGGAACGCGCGGTTGAGTATGGTCTCAGCGCCGCTACTGGCGAGAGCGAATCCGAGCCGATGTACGCGAAGTAAGCGGCATCAAGTAATGAGTAATGAGTAACGAGTGGGGTGCAGCGATGCGCCCCATTTTTGTTCATTCTCTCCCCACACCACCTAATAGTCTCTGCATCGGTGGGCAGGCAGTAATCGACAAATATCTGAACGAAGCAAAATAAGGGCAGACGACTACTCTGTATGCTTCGCGTCTGCCCAGAACGAAATTTGAGGTAACGGTAGTGTTAGTGGAATACATCTATTCCATTAGAGGAGCAGAAGTAGAACTGTCATAACGGGACTGCATCTGTTGCCCTATTGTCACGAGTAATCTACCTAGGGCGGCAAGCACGCGGTCTACCGACCAAGCTCTATGCTTCGATTGTCCGACTGTCGTCGGATTTTGATTGAGCCTTAGCCACCCCCGCACGCGCTCCTCGTGTTCGTGCTCCATGAGCATAGTGTGGAGTATGTGATCTTGATTGAGCATGAGCATTCCTCCATAAGACCGGGATTATCTCATCATAGGTTGGGCGAAAGTGGTATTAGCGGCTTAGTGTGTGAAGTAGGTGCCCGCAGCTTCGGTGTTGGTAATTGAGCGGGAATAGATTGCTTATCAAATCGGTGCCTCCCAGCACTCAACCGCTTCGCCCTCGGATAGGATTGCCGCAGGAGTAGTGATATGATTGCTGGACTGCATACGCTCTCCTAAGCTAACCAATTCACTTCCCAGAACCGCGAGCAATCGGGTCGCCACGCGTGACACCTGGATAGGTATAGACTGCTTGGAATTTACCTGAGTTCTATAGAGACTATGCAGCCAATGTCTGCGTTCTTCATAGGCTTGTTTCTCGATTGTAGGATCTAGATAAATCATGGTCTCTCCTTAGCCTCGAATCGGAATTTGTCCCGATTCACTTTATTGCGGCTGCCTAGTGCTATATGCAGGCATCGTCCTCTAGTGCTAGATAGTTGCTGTCCTCGAATCTCACTTGTGTGTTCAACCCGCTCGCCTGCAGCTTCTGCCCGAGCGTCACCAATAGGTCGCCCATCCGGTTACGTAGACCCGTATGCCATTCCAATTTAGGCTCGCGATCTTGTTCGGTTTCTACTTCATCCGGCATCTCTGCGAGAAATTTGTAGGCTAGACTATTCAAGTAGGCATCCATACTGGCACTTCTCCGTTCATTTCTAGTCTTGATGGGTTCCTGCCTGATAGGAGGACAGGGCAAATCTAATCATCAATCCTCAGGTTATGTGAGAGTCAAGAGATCTCGATAAATCAGTATTCCTACTTTCCCTAGTTCATTACACCCAAGCACAGTCTACGAGTTTGAGCGCGCTCTAAGTCAAGAGCCAATATCAACGGAGCGACGACACTAATACTTTGTAGTTGCCCTAACCATTTATTCGGTGTATATTGGTTATATTGTAATCTGAATTGCCTAACCTGTCAACATAGTTAAATAGGTTAGAGGATGAATACGTTGTGGATACTCAAGCATTTGATTTCAGTACGATTAAGCAGCTTCATGAGCATCTTTGTCTCGACTTTGTGAACTCGACGGCTAATCACCAGAACCCAAGCGAAGATCATCTCAAGAGCTATGCCGATCTCCTGTCGTGGAGTCAAGATGTGGAGCTGCTTAATGCAGAGGAAGCAGAGCGACTGTGGGAAGTTGCCAGCCAGCAACCCATAAAAACGGTTGCACTTCATCAGAAGGCGGTTGTTTTGCGGGAAGCTATCTACCACACGCTGCTAGATGCTGCTCTTGACCAGCCGCCTAACATCGACAATCTGGAGACTTTGAATGTGGCGCTCACAGAGACAATGTCGCATATGCGGCTCGTGCTTTCAGAGGATGGCTTCAATTGGGCGTGGACTAACAGTGCGGACAGTTTGGAATATATTATCTGGCGAGTGGTTTGGGCAGCACAGGACCTGTTGAGGTCGGATAAACTCAAGTATGTACGCAAATGTGACGGGTGTGACTGGCTGTTCTTAGATGTAGGGCGTGGTCACAAACGCCGCTGGTGCGACATGAACACTTGCGGCAATCGGGCAAAAGCACGAAGGCATTACCTCCGAACACAGGGTAAATAGCTCTGCAACTTACCCCTCACACCAGCGGATCGTCTCCGCGTCTGCGGGCAGGCAGTAGATCACCCGAAAACGTTGATCCTGCACAAACGACTCAGAGATGATCCTGAACTGTGCCAATCTGCTGCCACCCAAATCGAGCTTGAAAGGACTCAGCGGACGCATCGTGAACTGGCTTTGCTCACGTCCGTACCGCGACCAATAGCGATCAAAATCTCCGTAGTGACGCATCTCCTCAATAAATCCGTCGTACCACGAGTCAACGCCACAGCGCAGCCGCTCGTACTTCAATACACGAATCTGCGACGGATAGAACTCCTCGCCATTCACAATACAGGGACTAACTTTCAGACGCGGATCAAAGATCAGGCGCGGCATCAACAAATAATCAGGGCGATCTTCTCCCATCGTGAATCGTCCCAATCCGTACAACTTGTCGGCAAGCGGATTCCACGTCAGCAGTCGATGCGAACAGTCAAGCACATAAGCAGGAACCGTGATGTTCGCCATCTCACCCTGAAACACACTGATCGCCCACTGAATCTCGGCGGCATCGGGGATCGTAAGCGGCACAGCATAGCCGAACTGCTGCATCACCTCGCGGCGCTCGGCAAAGTTGACCGCCAACGCCGTCAAAATCCGTTCCAGCGTATCGCGTTCCGGCTGCTGTACTTTGCCCGATTCAAGGCGCTGCAAGTATCCTACGCCTAAACTGGCATCCAGTTCCAGCGTTAGCTGTGTTTTGCCGCGCGACTCCCGCAGCAGTCTCAATTGCTCGCCGCCAACTGTTAGCGAAGACTTCCGACGTGCCATCTGATTCGACTCCAGAGTCGTTGACTCTCCTCTGACTAACTTCTAGGATAGAACAAATCCACTCTAGAAAACAATCGGAGTGGTATCACTGGTACTAATGAGGATTGTCTCAGTGCAGGAGATTCGCAACGTCGTCATCATCGGCTTGGGTGCGATTGGGAGCATTTACGCCGCCAAGCTGCAACAGTATGATTCTGACTGTTTGCGCGTGCTGATCGATGCCTCGCGTCTCGAACGCTATCAGTCACGCGGGATCGTGCTCAATGGCGTTCACTACGATTTCAATTACGTGCTGCCGGCACAGCATCAGCAGCCCGCCGATCTCATCCTGATCGCCACCAAAGCTGACGCATTGTCCGATGCAATCGCCGCGATTGCTGGTTTTGTGTACGACGGCACGATCATCCTCTCGCTGCTCAACGGCATCACCAGCGAGGAAATGATCGCTGAACGCTACGGTTGGGATAAAGTACTGCACGCCTATTTCGTTGGTCACGGCAGCACCCGCTCCGGTAACGAGATCGTTCATGACGGCGTGGGGCGGATCGTCTTTGGCGACGCCAACGGATCAGCACAATCGCCGCGCGTGGATGTCGTTCGCCGCTTTTTTGACCGCGCAGGCATCGACTACGACGTGCCAGAGGACATCTTGTTCTCGCAGTGGTGCAAGTTCGTGGTCAATGTGGGCATCAATCAGGTGTCCGCCGTTCTACGCGCCGCTTACGGTGATTTTCAGCGCAGCCAAAGTGTCTATGCCATCGCGCTAGAACTGATGCAGGAAGTAGTAGCTATTGCTCATCAAGTTGGCATCCGCAACGCTGATGCGCTGCTTGCGTGGGCAAACAACTTCATTCCCACCATGCCACCTGAGTTCAAATCCTCCATGTTGCAAGATATCGAAGCGGGCAGCAAAACCGAAGTCGAAATGTTCGGCGGTGCGATCTGTGCGCTGGGCGAGAAGTACGGCATCCCAACACCACAGAACGCGACGTTTTTGAAGTTGATCAGGGCGCTGGAAGAAATGTCATCGTGAACTTTTTGGGAGAGTTAGAGCGATGTTCAACATCATTCAGGCAGAGTCTGAAACGCATACCCGGGAAGCTATCCAATTAACTAAAGAATACGTAGACTGGATGATCGCTACGATTCCTGAGAAGTTCCCCGGAATGAATATTGCAGACATGCTTGAAGAGCACAGTTACGACGACGTCCGTAAGAAGATACCCGGCGATAACGTGCCGCCATACGGGCGTCTGCTGATTGCGCTGAACGAGGATCGCGCTGCTGGTATGATCGCCTTAGGCAAACTTTCCGACTCCATATGCGAAATGCGGACGCTGTTTGTTCGTCCTGATTTTCGTGGTACGGGGATCGGCAGGAGATTGGCGCAAGCCGTGATCGATGAGGCACGCAAGATTGGCTACAGTACCATGCGCTTGGACACACTCGGCTTTATGGACAGTGCACTAGGACTGTATCGTTCGTTGGGCTTCCGGAGTATCGACCCTTATCTCGACGTGTCACCGGAGTTGAAACAGTATGTTCGCTTTCTGGAACTCGATTTGAGGCGGTGATACTCGCCACATACGGCACTGATAGATCGCCAAATGCACACTAACCATATACTGGTGCTGACATCTCTGAGAAACACGGAGTAGAAAAGATGCGGCAACGAGTCGGATGGTACTGCTTCGCAGTCGTTATACTTGCGCTGGCGTTTCTCCAACCTGTCAGCGCGCAGGATCGCCCCTTAACTTACGGTACAACGATCAGCGGAGAACTGACAGAAGCCACTTTTGAAGCAGTCTATGGCTTCGCGGGTCAAAAAGGAGACGTCATCCTCGTGCGTATGGCAGGAGAAGAAGGCTTCGATAGCTTGCGTGATCCGGTACTGCAAGTCCTGTTCAACAACCAGCAGGTCATTGGCGACACTTCCCGATTTTTCGGGGTTTTCGGAGAAGCGCTTCTGGTTCTGGAACTGCCAGCGGATGCCGATTACTCGATTGTTGCCACCCGTCGCGGTGGTAGAACGGGCAAAAGTACAGGTAAGTTTACGCTGGAGCTGATGCAGCCGCCCGCACTCAAATTGGAGCAGCCGATTACCGATTCGGTGAACAACAAATCGCGCCGCTTTTACACAGTCGTTGCCACACCCAATCTCTTATTTACTGTCGCATATCGCAAACTTTCCGGTATGTTTTACCCTAAAGTGGTGATTCACGGTGTTGAGCAAGGTGAACTTCAGCCGCGTGTCAAACTGATCGGTGATGGCATGTGGTCGGGGCAGATCGGCTACTTACCGCAAATGAACGAGCGCTGGATGATTGTTTCCGTCGGTAAAGATGATGAACTAACGGGCTTTGATCTGTTAACCGCCGAATACAGCATTATGTTGGTTGCGGATATTTCGGTTCGTTGAGGTCAAGTCAGCCGAGATAGGAAAAGCAGCGCAATATTGATTGTCACTTGACACATCCACGCCGCGTACAGACCAAAGCGTTCACACAGATAACTGTACACGAAATTGACGAACACCAGCGCCACCGCCAGCACCAGTGCCACCAGCGGATATTGTAGGATGTTCAAGGCAGGGAAGAACAAGAGGATTGTCCATAGCGCTGCCCCACCTGCCGCAAACAGCAACCCCCGCGTTCCCTGAAACACGGCGCGGAAGAACAGCGTTTCCGCGAACGGGATCGTGAACATAACGGTCTGAAAGACGAAGGCATGATTGCCTTCACCAAATAACGACAACGAGATCGACTTGAGCTGTGCTGATACCACTGTCAGAATTGGTAGTCCGATCATCGCGCCATAACCAATACCGAGTAGTAGATCGCGTAGTCGTGGGCGCTCCACTTCAATGTCATCGACCAGAAGGGCAATCACGGCGATCACGGCGAGGGTTGTCCATAGAATAGTGAAGCGAACATCAGGGCGTAGCGCCCCTGCTCCCAACAGTGCGACAATGATCAGCACCACCAGCGCCACAATCGGATCCAGCGGCAGTGAGGGATACTCTTCTTCATCATCGTCATAGAGATCGGCGTAAGGCTGTTGGATCACTGTGCCGGGCGGGAATTCCTCCGGCAGCAGTTCCTCTTCATGTTCGGAATCGCTGTATTCGTAGTCCTCTTCAGGGATCGGATATTTGTCTCGCATAGGGTCGATTATAGGTCACTTCCGCGCAGATGAGGTAATATTGCGTACTCTGTCGATCATCGTTACCGTCCTGTATTCAAACCAATGACCCGTTCCATTACCATCTCTGATCCTTTATACAGCCGCTTACATCAGAAAGCATTGAGTCTGGGCTTCAACTCGGTGGAACAGTTCCTCGAATCACCGCTGTTGATGATGCTGTTTGATCATCCGATGTTCGACGCGCTTGCCCCTAATGCGCTGCACGATCTGTATACGCACCTTGAGGAGACCCTGTTTCAACGCAAGGAAGTGATCAGCCGGATCGATGCGATGCGCCAGCGTCTGTATACCGTCTATGGCGAGATGCCGGACAGTGCCACCCTGATTCGTCAGGAGAGGATGCGCTGACCAATGGGCAGCATTGTGATTGACACCAGTGTGGTCATTAAGTGGTTCGTCACCGAACCGCAGTCTGTGTTTGCCCGGATCATCCTTAGTCAGTATCAAACTGGGCATATCGCCTTAATCGCGCCGGACGTGATCCACGCCGAAATGGCGAATATTCTGTGGCGCAAGCATCAACTGCAAAGACTGGCTTCCGCAGATGGACAGGTGATCCTCGACACGTTCCGTGCGTTGCACGTTACGATCTATCCCAGCTATGACCTCATTGACGAGGCGTACCAATTGGCAGTGAAGTTCAAACAGAGTGTCTACGCCATGCTCTACTTAGCGCTTGGTCAGCGTGAACACTGCAAATATGTCACGGCAGATGAGGAATTCGTCAAAGCCGTGAATTCAACCTACCCTTCTGTGATAGCATTGGCGGATTGGAAATGACGCGCTATCTGACGCTCTCCGAACTGATCTACATTAACGGCGTGGTCGTCCGCAACGAGAAGATCCTCGCGGGTACGCAAGAAATTCGCGATCAGATACTGCTGGAAGCAGCGCAGGCACGCCCATCAGCAAGTGCGTTCGGTACCGATGCCTATCCCACTATCAAAGAGAAAGCCGCCGCGCTGCTGCATTCTATTGCCCGCAATCATCCCTTTACAGACGGCAACAAGCGTACCGCTGCCGTCGCTGCCATCTTCATGCTAGAAGTGAACGGCGAACAGGTGACCTGGGACGCTGAACAGGCGCTGCCTATGATCATCGAGGCGGCGGAGGGGCGCAAGAGCATTGATGTGCTGGCGGCATGGTTCCCTACGCAGCCTTGCTCGCCGCAGCCGGAAGCGGACGCCGATCAAGATATGCAGCACATCGCCCGGATTATGACGGAGCATCAGTGGTTGCTCAATGAACTCGCCCAACGGTAGCGAAAGTGATAACGATAAGGGTAGCAGCGGTTCTGATGTAGTGCGCATCCTCTCCGCCTCCGATCTCTACAACATCAATGATGAGGTGATGGGTGGCGATACGCTAGTGCGCGACGCTAATTTGCTTTACTCCGCCGCCCGTCGTCCGTTCCTCATCTTTTTCGGTGAGCCGCAGTTTCCGACCATCATCGACAAAGCGGCAGCGCTGATGCACTCGCTGGCATATCATCACCTGTTCATGGATGGCAACAAGCGCACAGCCCTCAAAGCAGTGACCAGATTTCTGGCAATGAACGGCTACGAAGTTACGTGGAACTCCAAAGTGGAGTACGACTATATCCTCGAAGTGGCTCAGGGTCTGCACGATGTACCAGAGATTGCGGAGTGGCTGAAACAGTACGTCAGGAAGCAGGAATCCGCTGAAGATCAGTCGTAGGCAATCCGTGGCATCTGCGCTACCTTCAACGCCATGAGCGCAACATTTCGAGTATGGATCGGGAAACTCGTCGTGAATCGAGGGCTAAGAAACAACTTACTGCTGCCGCTGATTGTTTACCTCGTGGCAGCATTATTCGTCACCTATCCGCTGGTCACACAGTTAGGGACGCACATCGCTGGCGCTGGCTATACCGATAGTTTCGAGTACGCGCGGCTAGGCTGGTGGGGTAAGTACGCGGTCACGCATGGTTTGAATCCTTTTTATCAGAGTCTATTCGGCTATCCTGATGGCTTTTTTAGTGCTGTGCAGTGGGCGCAGCCGCTGATCTACCTACCGATTTCGCTGCTCGGTGTGATCTTCAATCCCGTCGCCGCCTTCAATTTGTGGTTTCTGATCCAGATCATTCTCGGCGGGCTGACGGCATACTGGTTGTGTCTGGAAGTGGCGGGTGAAGATCAAAGACTTCCGGCGCTGCTCGGCGGCTTAATCTTCATGATCTTTCCGGCGGTACAAGGGCATATGACCGCCGGACACGTTAACCCACTGTCGAATTATGCGCTGCCCATTGTGGCACTGTGCCTTTACCGCATCATTAACGGGCGTGGCAGCATCCGCACGGCGCTGATCGGGGCGCTGGCGCTGCTGATCATGGCGCTCGGCAACTTCACCTTCCCTGTATTTTCGCTGCTGCCACTGCTGCTGTTCGGTGGACTGTATCTGCTGCTTTTCCGCCGCGACTTGCTCTCATGGAAAATGCTGCGCCAAACGGCGTTGATGCTGCTCGGCGGCGCGATCCTTTGTATTCCCTTCTACATCCCGTTGGCAGCAGATATCCTCGCGGCAAATCGCCCCGCCTATTTGCAGGAAGCAGGTTGGGTGCAGTACAGCGCCGATCTACTGGCTTTCGTCGCACCCTCACCTTTCACTGCTTGGACAAGTTCTATCGCGCCGGAATTTTCACGCAGCGTGTTAGGAACAAACTCGGTGGAAGGCACGGCATATCTGGGTATCGCAGCGACAGTGCTGGCGTTGATCGCCGTGATCAAACGTCGAGAGGCGCGGCTGTGGTTAGTTATTACGCTTGGCTGTATGCTCTTTTCGCTCGGACCGATCCTCAAAGTGGACGACAGCCCTGTCGTCTACACGCTTGGTAGCCAGCAGACCGCTTACTACCAGAGTCAGATCGTGCTGCCTTACGCGCTCTTTCAGAATCTGCCCTTCATCAGTGTGACGCGGACACCGGGACGTTTTAATATTACGACGGGACTAACGCTTGGCGTGTTGGCGGCGATGGGACTGAGCGAACTACTACGTCGCCTCAATCGGCATACAGTCTCAGCAGCGATCACAGCGGCAATTACGCTATTCGTGGTGCTGGAATATCAACTATTCTTCCCCTTCCCCACCACCGACGCCACCATTCCCGATTATTTCTACCAACTCGCGCAAAGGGATATTCAAGGGGCAGTGTTCGATATCCCTTATGATGATCTATTGGCGCAAAAGCAGGCGTTGTGGCAGCAAACTGCTCATCAGCAGCCGCTGATCGCTGGCTACATTTCACGCCGTACGCCCGTTGATCCGGCAAAACTGGCGCTGCTCTCGAACGCACTCGTTGCGCCAGACAACATGCTGAACGTTGCGGCTGTAATGACTGCCGATGATGTACGATCAATGTTGACAGCCAATGGCATTCGCGTGGTGGTCTATCACCGCGAACTATTGGGACAAAATTGGGCAGTGATCAACGCATGGGCGCAGCAGCTATTCGGTGATCCCGCCTATAGCGATGATCGCTTGGCAGTTTACGAACTAACTGCACAAGCCAAGCCTGCCTCAACAGTCATACTCAGTTTATCGGGCAGCTTCGACTCAATCAGCAACTTAGATGGCAACAGCGTCACATGGTTGCGCCAACAGGCGGATGTTTACCTATACGCGCCAGCCTCCTCCGATTACCACTTGCGTTTTGAGGCGCTGCCTGCGCTCACATCACGTCGCCTTCAGCTATTAATTGACGGACAGCCGCAGCAAGCGTGGCAAGTTGATCCGCCGGGTAAACAAATTGATGCCTGGATGAACCTTGAAGCTGGCTTCCACACCCTGCAACTGCTTGCACCGGACGATTGCACCTACATCCCTATCGCGCCGCAGTGTACGCTATCAGGAGCAACCTACGATCCGGCAAGTTGCCAGCCCACCCGTCCCGATCACTGTGTCAGCGTCGGGATCACGCAACTGCACGGCGAGTCCACCGCGCCAGAGTTGGTTTTTCATGAATTGCCTGTGCAATTGAGTGAAGGCGTATCGTTACTTGGCTATCGGATGCCAGATCAAATGTCAGCAGGTGACACGCTGATCGTAGTCACCGAATGGGCAGCAGCCGAAAAATTAGCGGATGATTATCACCTTTTCGTCCACATCGTAGATTCGTCCGGTCAACCAGTGGCACAGTACGATGCCGTACCGGGCGATCAGACTTACCCCACAACGTCGTGGCAAGTACCGCAGCGATGGGCGCAAGTCAGCGCCATTCCCATTCCTTCTGATCTCCCTTCCGGACTATACCGTGTGTTTGTCGGTTGGTACCGTTATCCCGACCTCACGAGACTACAAGTACAGGGAGAAGTACAGGGAGATAGAGAAGGTGCTGAAAATGGATTAGTTTTTACAGCTTCTTTAACTATTCATTAGATCGTTCTATGTTATGCTCAGTTCAAGCTAAGTACACGTCCGATAAGTTCAGGAACAGGTAGCCATTGTCATGAGAGGTATCCGCGTAGAATATGATTCGCTGCAAGAAGTCGAGCGCACGCTGCGACGCCACGCGGAATCCGTGCAGGACGCGTTATGGCAAATTCGCCATCAAGTCGGTGCGCTCCAATCCGGCGGTTGGTTAGGTGAAGCTGCGGATGCTTTTTATGATGAAGTGGAGGCGGTGGTCTACAGCCATTTGAAGCGCCTCAACGATGAATTTGATGATACCGCTAAGGGTGTCAAGATCGTAGGCAACCTATTTGATGACGCGGAACTGACGATTCGTCCACTCTTTGGTGCTGGCGGCGGCTCGTACCTGAACTTCCAATCAGCGCCACAGGGTACTCCGGCTGGTGGCGGTTCTAACGAAATCAAGATGAATGATTCTGCTGGTGGTTCGCAGGGCGGCAGCACTGGCGCAGGTGGAGCAGGGTTCGGCGGCTTCGCGGCGCTCAATCCACAGGGATTCGGCGGTGGTGCTGGACTAACCTTCGGTGGTGCTGGTGGCGCTAGTGCGGGCGTTGGCGGCACAGGTAGTGGAACAGGTGCAGGCGCTCGTTCCGGCGGCGGTGGCGGCGGTGGCGCCAGCACCACGCTGAACACAGGATTCCGATCGAACTGGGCACAGATTGATGGAGTCTTACAAGCGCATGGCATCAAGCTGCCTCCGATGGTCTCCGCTATGATGCAGGTGGTCATGGTCGAGCCGGGCGTCGCGCCGCTGGCAATTCCCGCTGGCGATAGCCCCGAAGCTAAACTCGCCGCGAATCCGCGCTTTCAAGCGGTATTACACGCCATCTATAACAACCCCAACGATCCCGATGGCTATATGGAATTAGCGCTAATACTGGACAAAGCAGGGTTTCGCGAACAGGCGATCCAGAGCTATCGCGCCTTCATCAATTTGTCTAATCCCGAAAGCTGGTCGTATACTGATGTTACGACAGCGCAAGCACGCATCGCGGCGCTAAGTTAGCAGTCGTTAACGCATCACCTCAAGTCAATTGAAGGACAACTGATGACTGAACGCTTGCGGGAACGAGCTATCGTTGACTCCATAGGCGCGATGATCCGCCGCAAGGAGTGGGCGAATATACACGAGCAGTGGCAAGCCGCGTTGGATACAGATGAACGCTGGTTTATTGCTGCTGCATTACGCCAATTTCGTGCTCACGACCTCCCCGATGAATACAATTTCGAGTTTGAAGCCCTGAGGTTAGAATCAGCCTTACGCTTGGGCATCAGTTCGCTGGTCGAAATTCATCTCCGTGCGTTGCTTCGGTTGCGCCAACCAACTCCCGAACAACAGTCCATAATTGAGGGTTACGTTGTCCGTGTGCTAGATTCGCCCGCGACCTCGACCAGTTTCCGCGCTCAGTTGCGTGTGACCAATTCCGCCCGCTTCGGCACACCAACCGCTGCTGCCGAAGCGTTGATGAACTGTGGACGGGTTTCACTCGCTCAAGGGCACATCGGGCGTGCAGAGGCTGCCTTCGCGCAGGCGCTCTCCATCTATGAGCAGCACAACAATACGCCATTATTGTCAGAAGCGCTGCATCAATTGGGCATAGCGCAGCGCTTGCTCAACAAGCCGGACGCGGCAGTCGCTAGTTTTCATAGAGCTTACGAAATAGGAGAACCTCGCCAGCAAGCAGCGGCACTGCTTGGTCTAGCAGATGTCTACGGCGCGGCACAACAGTATCAGCCAGCAGAACAGCACTTGCAACAGGCGTGGACGATCTACGAGCAAACCGGGCATGTTTTCGGTCAAGCAGATGTTTTGCTTGGTTTAGCGCAGTTGTATCTGATCAGTGGTCAACTCGAATCAGCGCAGCAATGCCTCAACGACTTACGTACGCTGGTTGCCTCCACTGCCGATCCACAGGTGAACGAGACTTTCACGCCGCAGATGTTCGAGGCGCTAGAGAATCGGCTTGGCTTGGCTGCCTGATTTAGGTCGGTACACTCGCGCCAGCAAGCGATCCGAGAACCACGGCACGAACATGCCCATCCAGTCGATTAAATGATCGACCGGACGCAGGACAATGCTGCGGCGACGCTGCCGTGTCGCTTGTACGATCCGTGCGGCGGCAAACTCCGCCGTCATAGTCGGCAACTTTCCTGCAACCTTGCCCGCTTGCCCGCGCCGCGACTGCGCAAATTCAGTGTGTGTTTGCCCCAAAATTACGTTGGTTACCCAGATGTTATCGTCGCGCAGTTCTGCACGCAGACCGCGCGCAATGGCATTGATCGCTGTTTTGGATGCCGAATAGATCGCACAGTAAGGTCCTGTTGCCAAACTGAGCACCGAGGAGATTAGTACGATGTGCCCGCCTTTGCTCTGTCGCATCGCCGGAACTGCTGCGCGTATGGTGTGTAGCGCGCCCTCGATATTGGTACGCAGTACGATCTCCAGATCTTCCCATGCCGAATCGGCAATCGAGCCACGCTGACCTAAACCCGCGTTGGGGATCACTACATCTATCCTGCCCCAGCGCATCATCGCTAAATCGACAGCGCTTGCCACTGACGCCGGATCAAGGACATCGACTTCGACTGGCACGATTTCGCCAGAAAAGCCATTTGCCTCCGTTACTAGCGCTTCCAGCCGATCCATGCGCCGCGCCGCCGCGATCACACGTTCACCACGTCGCGCGAACTGCAGCGCCATCTCCCGCCCCAGCCCTGATGACGCACCGGTGATCAGAATGACTCGTGCTTGACTTGATTCGCTCATACGACCTTTTAAGATTTCAAATGCACTTCAAGGAAAATTGTCTGTCCGGCGTTGATGCAAATAGGTTCGTCGTACGCATAGCCACTACCACCACGTACCCGCAGTCGATAGCAGCCCGCGCCGAGATCGCCGTATACGAAGTTTTCACCGTACATCGGATCAACAGGGATCGATGGTTCGGCATAGGTGAAACTTGGCAGTACGCTGCTGGCGGTGGAAAGCACGAAGCGGATCCCCATCGCTAAGTTGCCATTCACATCTACGATCCGTCCGATAATTTTGCCACGTCCCGGCAGCGGCGGATACCACAGTTCGGGATTTCGCACGGCATTGTAATCTGTTGGATTGCCCACCCGCACCTCAAAGTGCAGATGCGAACCGATAGCGATCCCAGTCGCGCCCACGCGCCCGATTACGTCGCCTTGATTCACCGTTTGACCGGTTTGCACATCAATGCTGTTGAGGTGCCCGTACAGCGTGAATATGGTTCCACCTTCGGGCGCGCTAAGATCGTGCTGCAAGATCACTACGTTGCCGTAGAAGTTCGGCTGCGGTCCGACAATCATCTCCGTGTCGTTTCCAGCATAAAACACGGTGCCACCACCTGCGGCGATCACAGGCGTCCCGCGCCGATTCAGGTAATCCATACCGTGATGAATCGGTGACTGGTGGTTGCGGTGCCAACCGTAAGGAAAACCCATATCGGGGCGCACATTGGCGGAAGCAGGCAGCGGACGCGCCAGTAAATAGTGCGTGGAGACGTCATTCTGGGCTGCAACTGCTGCGGGCGCAACAAGCGCCGCCAGCGCGATGCAAATCAATGTTAAAACCAAGCAAGTCGATCGCACCATGATAGTCCTTACACCAACGTTAAAGTTGGACTAGTTTGTCGATTTTGCACAACTTGAGCGCAATTATGCTTTTTGCCTGAATTACGAGCAAGCAACTCTCCCTCTTTCGTATGAACTATCATCCAAACGTGGGCAAAGCGGCGGCTAACCTGTTGTCAAGTTGGCGTACAGATGCTAGGCTAGAATTCAACCAATCGGGGGAGTGCATCGTTGATCAATGTTCGCTTAGCCACGTTAGCGGATACCGCCGCAATTACTGAAATCCACAAGTCGGATGTTCCGCAGTGGGAACGCATCGGCGCGGATGGTTCTTCAATTCCTACGCCTTACGAGTCGCTGTCATTATTTGAACGCTGGCAGCACGGCGGACCGTGGCTCAGTATCGAAACCTGTGCCGTTCATCTGCATCGCTTATTGGCAGGTGCAGGAATTGCGCTGGTTGCTGAAATTGATGGCGAAGTGCTGGCAGAAGCGGAGGTCTACGAGAATGATGAGATGCCGCCTTATGGTCACTATCTTGATCTGGCGGTGATCGCGGTGCGTTCGGATCGCCAGCGCGAAGGCTTAGGCACGGCGCTGATCAATTACATCATCGACATGGCGCGGTTAATGAAATGCGAACGGGTGACCGTGACCAACGCCGCCGCACGCGATTTCTATGTCGCCCATCGTTTCCGTCATGTGCGTTCAGGGCACGCTATTCGCTTCTCGGCGCAAGAAGGTCGAGCGATGTATCAGGCTACGCAGCTCACGGATCGCAGCTACGAGACGATCAAAGGCTGGCATATGCCCTTAGGTCGCTACAACTCCAGCCATCAAGAATGGGATCGGCTGTTCCCGCAGCAGTGGGCGGCAGGCATTCCTGAACTGATCAACATCGGTTCGGCGCAGGTAAAACTCTCCGTCGCCGGACAAAACGCCATACTTGCCGTGCGTGACTCGGACGAGATCGACAGCCAGCCCGGTGATGGTCGCTTGGTTTGCTGGTCACCGAAGCCGTTGTCTATGCCTCTGTTCACTGCTATCCGCGATTGGGCACACCGCAACGGCTACCGACACCTCGTCAGTTACGTAATGGATAATGACGCAAGTTTATTGCCGCAGGATATCCAGCATTTGAACTATACGCAGGAGTTCTTTGAGCTAGTTTTGTAACGGTATTTTTACAGTGTGATGGACACCACGTTTTGTGATGGAAAAATAACGAAGAATTTATGGAGATTTTCGGTAAGTGTTAGGCTTTTTATGCGATCATAGATCATAGGAACAAGTGACATGAGGATCGTATGCTAACATTCCTATCAGGCTGGAGAAGCCAAGCACGGGATAAAGCGATGCTAACGCTCCGCGATCCGTCCCGCCGTGGCATATTCTTCATCGATAATCAATCTGCTCTGCCGGACCTGATACCTGACGCACCGCTGATCGAATTATGGCGGCATGGACGTGCCGATTTCCCCGTTGGCGATGAATGTGAAACCATCGTCCGTCTGAATCACGATACCGACAATAATCTGCTCATGCGTGCAGTTACGCATGCGCTGATGCACAACAACGATTCGCAGATCGTCATCACTTATGATGCTCAAGACCAACTAGCGCAGCTCTATCCAGCGCTGCGATCCATTGACGCGCTGATGGCAGTCGATGAGCGCTTTGATGCACCGTCAGGGGATCGCGTACTGTTCACGAAGGGCGGTTCGTTCCGCTGGCGTGATCATCTGTTAGAGTCCAAAACGTCGTTACTCACTGATAGTGAAGTGTACGATTCCGGCATCGTCAGTGACGATCCGGAATCCGAAGGCGAACGCCTCCCCGACTATGATTACGACTTCCGCTAAATCTGCCCTACAAGACGTTTGGCTCAACGGCACTTGTTACGGTTGCGGACCCGCCAACTCACATGGGTTACGCATTAAGAGCTACTGGTCGGCAGACGGCACAGAAGTAATCTGTACTTTTACGCCTCAGCCCTACCACAACGCTGGTTTTGAAAATGTGATGTATGGCGGATTGATCGCTTCACTGTGTGACTGTCACTCGATCTGGACTGCCATTGCTTTCACTTATCGCAAGGAAGGACGCGAACACGGCAGTCTGCCTGCGATCAGTTATGTCACTGGCAATCTGAACGTCAGTTATCTGGCACCAACTGCTCTGAATCAAGCAGTACTGCTGCGCGCCCACGCTGAGGAGATCAGCGGGCGAAAAGCGAAGCTCTACTGTGCCCTGTATTCAGATGACAAGAAAACCGCCGAAGCACGGGTCTTAGGCATCCGCATTGAAGCGGATAAGTCGCTCGGCGCGCGCCACGTTACGTCGTCAGAAGTTACGGAGTAGCTGACGCCTCTGGCACAGGTGTCGCGGGATTGAATTGAGCCACTAGATCCGCTGCCGCCTGTGCAGGCGCGACACCACGAATCGCCACATCATCAATTGCCTGCTGTAATGCCCGCCAATACGTCAGCATTTCCGGTCTTGTTGAGATTGGTATGCCGTGATCTAGCAACTGTTTGCTGATAACGGCTAACTGCTCATCATCTACGGTAACGCTTGGATTAGCGGGCAGTAGCAGAGCCGCGACCATTTTCTTTTGCTCTTCCGCGCTGGTAACGAAACGAGCAAAACTCAGCGCGGCATCGATCTGACGGCTGCTAGCGCTAACATACAACGCTGTCGTACGGATCAGCGGGCGCCACGCTATACCATCGACTGGAGGCAGCGCGGCGACACCCAAATTCTCACCTAGCTTTGAGCGATACAAAGCAAATTGCCATGAGCCATCAACGGCGAAAATGCTTTTGCCATCACGGAAGTCACCACCAGCGCCACCGATCTGGATCGTGCCGCCGCTGCGATCATAGAGTTCTTTTACGCGGCTCAGGTACTGCGTCAATGACAGTTCTGAGTTCATCAGATTGCTGCCGCGTTGATCCACCAGTTCGCCACCGTACGCGCCATAAATCCCCGCCGTCGGATAAAACCCTGCGCCAATGACTAGTCCCAATGTCCCTTTCACCGCTGCCGCCTGATCTAGCAGATCAGCCCATGTGGCGGGCACGTCATCGGAGCCAAGCAGGGCACGGTTGTAATACAGCGTTAACCCTTCCAATGCCAGCGGGATGCCGACAGTCTTTTCGTTGTATGCCAGTGTCGCCCACGCCACTTCCGCGATCTGTTGGCGCTGAACAGCGGTCAACCGAACGTCCAGCGGTGCGGTGAGCGCGTTCGCATATAGATCACCGCCCCAATCAGAAGGGGCAAAGAAAATATCAGGACGTTCAGAATTTGGAGTGTCAATGAACTGTTGACGTAGTTGATACAACGGCACAAATTCAGCTTGAATAGCGATGCTAGGCGTTCGCTCCTGATATCCAGCGACCCAATCGAGCAGCATGTTCTCGGCAGTCCCCGTCCATGAATACCACAACACCACCGGGATTTGCGCCGTTACTGGTGCTGGCAAGGGCAGTGTCATTGCTGCTAGTAAGATCAGGATTGCCAGCGTCACCAAATGCCGTTTCAGCATCACTCTACTCCCAATTTCCCGAACCGCATCTCAAAATGAGGAGAAATCGCCTTCGTCTTCATCTTTACTCTATCACACGCACATTCTGTGGTGCTACACTTAGCATACTAGCGCAAAACCTTATGTTTTCACGACTCACTCCCATTCCTCATCTTCAGGCAGGCGCGGAACCTTTCTACTTTCGCGGCGGCAGGATCGGTGCGCTCTGCGTTCATGGCTTGACGGCGTCACCCCAAGAGGTTTACTGGCTTGGTAAATCACTGGCGGATCGTGGTTTCACGGTCTTCGGTCCTCGCTTGGATGCACACGGCACGAATTTCGAGGAACTCCATAGCGCCCACTGGCAGCGTTGGTACTACGATGTGCTGGATGGCTACGCGCTGCTGCAACAATCCTGTGATCGGATCGTAATGTTAGGTATGTCGATGGGCGGTTTGCTAGCGCTGCATCTAGCGGCGGAGAAACCCGTCGCTGGCGTGGTGTTGATGGCGACACCACTGTACCTGAATAGTCCGCTGTGGTTGGCACATATTTTGCGCCACATCCGTCCTCTGGTCAGCCAGTATGAGCGGAAAACTGATCCGCTAAATCAGCGCATTATGGAGATGCAGCGAGAACGCGGCGAACCAGTCACCGGACGCATCGCCTACTACCGCCATTCAGCAGGCGGGCTAGCGGAAATGCACAAACTTCAAGGCATCGTAGCGAACGATTTAGCGAAGATCAGCGCACCCGTACTAGCGATCTATTCTGAAAGCGATACTACTGTGCCTATCGGCAACATAGATCGCTTGAAGAACGGGTTGATCAGCGTACCCCGCTTGGCAGTACTGCGCTTGCAAAAGAGTGGTCATATCATCACCTGCGATCTTGAGTGTGATAGTGTTTTCGATGCTGCTGGAAAGTTCGTAAAAGACATTGAACAGGGATGGGATCTACCAGATGAACACTAAAAGTAGCCGCGATGTTGGTTTTTTCATGCGTATGTGGCAGCAACTGCGGTTGGCGTGGGCGCTGCTGTCTGATAGCCGTGTGCCTGGATTCTACAAGCTGATTCCAGTGCTCACGATTGCCTATCTGCTCTCACCAATTGATTTGATCCCCGATTTTCTAGTTGGCATCGGCTGGCTAGATGATCTGGGAATCCTGCTGTTAGGAATGTCGGCATTCAACAACCTCGCGCCCAATGCACTGGTAATGGAACATTTGCGCCGTCTGGGCTTGCTCAAGCAGGCACCAGTTCAACCAACGCAGCGTAAAGATCAGGGACAGGGCATGGTCATCGATGTGAAAGCGGAAATGGTGGACGATGATGAAATGGTGATAAGCACCCGCGAAGCGAAGCGCAAGAACGAGGGTTAAACTTTATTATCAATAGTAATTCCAGTGAAGCATAAAAAACACCACTGCTGACTCTTCGTTGCGTGCATTCGTCAAGTTGACAGAATTACTTGACTGTGCCAGCAGGGAAGTGGTCAAATCGGGTACTTTACCCGAAGGATACAACGTATGGTCGCTACGCTAATACCCGATAACATTGCCGACGTTGTTGCTGTCCATCTTCATGGCGTCATTGATCAAGTGACGCCGATTCAGCACAAAGTATCGCATCGCATGTTCAATGCCGTGTGGCACAGCGATGATGGCGCACAGCCAATAGTGATCCGCTTCTATAACGGCATTCGCTGTGATGAAGAAGCGCGTATCGAAGCCTCAGCCTTGCGTGAACTTTCTCGCATGGGCTATCCGGTTCCCGAACTGTTCTGCTGCATTGATGACTCCAAAGTTTCGGGCACTCCTTTCATTGTGATGCAGCACCTCAACGGTCGATCACTCGGTGATATCGCGCTCGGCAATCCATCGCAAATCCCGTACTGGATCGAGCAAGCAGCCTCACTGCTGGTACGTCTCCATAATCTGCCGTGGCAGGATGGCTTTGACATGTTCCAGCCGCCGATGGAAACGCTTGATTACGCAGATCGCCAGATCAAATGGTGGACGCGCGAGGCACTAAAGGTAGGGGCGGCTGACGCAAAACCGGGCTTCGACTGGCTGCGGGCAAATCTCTACCGCGCCCGCGAGTGTGCAGCTAAATCACTGATTCACCGCGATTTCCATCCCAACAATCTGATGGCGACTGACGAACTGATTACGGGCGTGATCGACTGGGGTGAGATGACCATTGCTGATCCCGCTATTGACATTGCGTGGTCGCGCATGATTCTGGAGACCGAGGTCGATCCTAAGCTGGCAGATAGTTTCAATGAAGCCTACCGTCGCCGCAATCCTGAAGCGCAGTTGACACAGCATTTCTGGGAAGTATTCGCAGCTTGTAAGCGGCTGACCGCGATGGCGAATATCCGGCAGGTGATGGTGAATGGCATGTCCGCGCACGATGGTAATCTGCCACCCGTACACGAAGAGACACGCGAAGCGGTTCGTACCTTTATGGAGAGCCGCCTGATCGATGACGATTAGGGGTTTGCTAACTGTCTGACATGCAATTTAAGGCTGCTATTTCACGCGAGATAGCAGCCTCTTTGTTCTTGTGTGGCGTTCTGGCATAGATAGGTTAACCCCAATTTTTAGGGGATGACTGATGGCTCAGAACCGTGTATCTTGCAACAGCGGCGGGATGAGACCACTTCACCCAAACAGATTTTAGGTCTCTCCCCATTAATTGACTTTCCAATTTCCCATTCTGCTGCACTATCGCTCACCTAGCAGTTTGTTCTTAATGTTATGGAACAAGACTGTTCTATTCACCCATCACGCATCAAAGCAGATCGGAAACTGAGCTGACCATTCGCACATTTATGCACGAGTTAACGACTCGAAGGACGACAAATCGACAATGACACAGTTAGCGCCAACACCGACCTCAACCACAGCGCCGCCAGCCATAGCGACCAGCAATGCTGCAAAAGATATGGAGGCGAAAACGTGGTGGTCACGCACTGCCGATGAAACGGTTAATGAACTCAGCACCGATCCGATCAACGGACTGACCGAAGCAGAAGCTGCCAGCAGGCTTGCCAAATACGGTCCGAATGAACTGCCCTCCGAACCGGAAGAAAGCGTATTCGCCGCGCTGATCAATGCCTTCCGCGATCCGCTGGCGCTGGTGCTGACTGGTGCTGCTGTGGTTAGCGCTGTAATTGGTCTGGTGCAGAACGAGACTGAAGAACTCCAGCAAGCTGGCTGGATCATGGGTATCGTCATCTT
>JAHBVK010000012.1 GCA_019637555.1 Anaerolineae bacterium | reverse complement strand
TGAGGGCAAAGGGCTAACTCCGCATCTCCCCTCAACGCATCACGATAAGATCTTTCGCCTAGGTAGCCCTCATCCTAAATCCTTCTCCCTCAAGGAGAAGGATTTAATACTTCTCTGCATCTTGTTCCCCTCTCCTTGCGGGAGAGGGGCAAGGGGTGAGGGCTGTGTTAAAATCCACTAACCAATCCTAACCACATGCCAACAAAGCGCCTGAAACCGCCCTGTATTCCCTGCGAACTTCAGGCGCACTTTCCACCCCTACTCCGGCTATTCCGCTGTCGCCTCCGCCGGAACATCGATCACCGCAATCGGCGTCTCCGTCGGGATCGGCGTGGCTGGCGAGGGCAAGATCGGCAGCACGGAGCAGTATTGTCCCGTCAAATACACCACCGCCCCGCTAATCCAGCCTTGCCGCATAGCATCCCCTATATCGAAGCTGACCTGATACCAGCCGTTCTCACTGCGTCCATTGACCAGCAGCACGACCTCCGAGTTGACCAGCCATTGGATGTCGAAGCGGGTATCCGGTCCGGCATAGAGGTAGAGGTCACCGGGCTGATACGGCACCGCGATGCAGCCTAACTGCGGCGTTGGCGACGGGATCGGCGTCTGGCTAGGCGGCGGAGCCAACAAGCTGAATCCTTGTGTCGGCGTCGGCAGTGGCGGCAGCGGTGTTGCTGCTGGCGGCTGCGGCGTATCGCTGGCTGGCAGCTTGGATGAGGCTATCTCTGTTGGCTGCTGCGTCGGCAGCGCGGGTTGCAGCGCCGGATCCAGCGTCGGGATGGTCAACGTCGGCGTGCTGCTGACCTCCGGCGTAGCAGTGATCGCGGCAGTGAACGTCGGCGGGATGACCGTCTGCGTCTCTGTCGGTGCGGCAGCCACTTCCGTATTGTCCCCTCGATTGCGGCTGTACAGCAGCACCCCGCTGATGAACACCACGGTGATCATGGCGGCGACCAAGGTCAGCGATAAGCGGTTGAAGCGTGAAGAAGTATCCGTATGTTTGGATTTGGCGGTAGCGCGCAATCTTGCCCGCACCCTCGGCGATAGTGGCGGCAGCTTGGTGGACCATGAGGCGGCTTCGGTGCGGACGGCGTGAGCGATCTCGAACCATTCCGTCAGCGATTGTTTGCAGCGCGGACATGCCGCCAGATGCTGACGGACGAAATCACCTTCTTGTGGGGGCAGCGTCCCTGCCACGAAGAAGGGCAGCAGTTCCTCTACCTGTGCATGGATGTCGTTTGAACTGTAGTTATTGAACATCTAGCCTGCTCCCTGTCGCAAGCCTGATGGGACGCCAGCATTGTAGCTTTGCAACAGGTCGCGTAAGGCGTCTTTGGCACGGCTGAGTCGGCTCTTGACCGTACCGATACTGACACCGAGCATTTCGGATATTTCCTGCCCGGAAAGTTGATGGTAGAAGGTCAGCACCAGCACCTCGCGCTGGTGTTCCGGCAGTTGAGAGATCGCTTCTCGGACGTTGGAAGCGGCAGCCTTTTTCTCGGCAGCTTCCTGCGGTCCGGTATCGGGACTGGGCATCGCTAATTCATCATCCAGTGTCACGGATTCCGGCTGGTGGCGGCGTTGAGCGTTCATAGCGCGGTTCCTTGCAATGGTCAGCAGCCATGTATATACGCTGCTCTCACCGCGAAACTGCGCCGCGTGATCCCATACCGCAAGCATTACGTCTTGCAAGACTTCCTCGGCTGGTGCGTGATCTCCGAACCAAGCCACAAGGTAACTGAGCAATCCGGGACCAAAACGGGCGTAAAGTGTCTCCAGAGCGTGGGCATCGCCCTCCGCTATCTGGTGTAGCAGCGTCACATCGTCGTTCATAGTTGTTAAATGGTTGCTTGACCAGTCTAGTCTACCTAGATAGACACGGGAGGCAGACAAAAGGTTCCACAACGGTCACAAGTGGCGATGTTGGTACAGTGTGCCGTCCTCAAAGCCGCGTTTGCGATAGTATTCGCGCGTCCCAACAGCGGAGATGACGCTCAATTTGCCGTAGCCTCGTTCACGGGCGATCTCGGCGGCACGTTCGATGAGCTGCGTACCGAGTCCGCTGTGTTGAGCGCGTCCGCTGCTGCTTTCGCCAATGTTCATTGCCTGTCCGTAGACATGCACCTCGCGGATCATTGCCGCTGAGGTCAACTCATCGGTGATCGGCGCTTCGGTGGGCAGTGATAAGCGCAAGAATCCAGCAATATCGCGGTCTTCAGTGATGAACTGTAGGAACACCTCATCACCGATATTGGAGGTATACCATAGCTCATCGAGGCGTAAATCATCCGAACGAACGAACTTGCCCTTGATCTCTCGACCACGTATATCACTACTACGTTCGTCCTGCCGCGCCAGTTGTTCCTCAACTAGCTGCCGCAGATTGGTCAGCTTGTTGCCCACCACAATATCGGTGCCGGGAATATCACGGATCACACGAGTCAGCCGCACATATTCCGGCGTCATCCTGAAGCAAGCGATCAGCAGTTCCATCAGTTGATCGTGGTTGTACGGCTGCCACGATCCATCCTGATAACGCTGCATTAGTTCGGCGCTCTCGATCAGTGAGCAAGGATAGATTTTCAGTTCGTCAGGGCGGAAATCAGGAGAATTCCATAGCTCTCGATAATCTCTAATATCGGAACTAACGTCCGATCCGTAGAGATTGGGCATCCAATGGGCGTGAATCTTAAAGCCAGCTTGTCGTAGGAGCTTGATCGCTCGCCGCGTCGCTGCCACTTGATGCCCGCGCCGATTCTTGGTCAGCACCTGATCGTTGAGACTCTGAATGCCGATCTGGACTTTGGTGCAACCGAGTCGTCGCACACGCAGCACTTCTTCTACGCTGATGTGATCGGGGCGAGTCTCGATCACCAAGCCTACGCAGCGACAGGCAGCAGTTTCATTCTCGCGGTGGGCGGCTTCTAGTTCTGTCCACGTAGCAAACTCGGTGATCGGGGTACGTTCAGCTAATCCGTTAGCGATAAGCTGCGCTTGATGGCGGGAGCGATACATCTCATCATGGTAGACCGACTGCACCACTTGATTGTAGGTTTGATCGATGTGAGTTCCAGCGATCTTGACTGATTGAGCGTCCGACTCGGTCACGATTTCTGTGTGCGGTTTGAATTGCGATCCTTCATTCAGAAGTGTGCGGACTTCCTCGCAGCGATCAATGCTGTTGCCGAAGTCGTGCAGCGCGTCGAAGATGCGCTTGATGAACCATATCTGGTAGGTTTCGGGATAAAACGACCACGTACCGCCGAGTACGATCACCTCAACCTTATCCGTCGGGTGACCGATTTTGCGGAGTGCGGTCAGCCGCATATAGGTTTGCAAATAAGGATCGAAGCCGTTGAGTTCGGCACGCTGCGCACCCGGCTCATCGCTGAGATAGCTTTTCGGCATCCGCACATCATTAGGGCAGAAAATGCACTCGCCGGGGCAAGGATAGGGTTTGGTCAATACGGTGACCGTCGTGACACCAGAGCTAGTTCGTACGGGCTTCATGCGCAGCGCGTTCAGAACGGCAGGATCATAAGCAGGCAAGCCGAATGATCCTGCAAACTGGCGATAGGCATGGATTAGATCGTCGTTGCGAAAAAGCCCGCCGTCCTCTTTGCGATAGCGACGGCGCAACTGTTCCAGATCATGGCGATCCATCGCTGGTTGGCTGGTCACGACGCGTAAGATCGCTAGCAGCGGTTCGCGGTGGCGTTCAAGGTCAATCGAGGGACGGTAAGACATTACACACTGATCATTGGTACTAAATACGGTAGAATCACAACTGTTCTCAAGCACATTTTACCATTAGTCCAGTGGACGATTAAGCGCCAAGATGTGGTAGGTTAGTGATGTACGAGGAGATGGATCCCAAGTTCAATGAGCGCGTGTGGGCGCTCGTCAGGCATATTCCGGCAGGCAAAGTTTTGAGCTATGGACGGGTGGCGCAATTACTCGGTGTGCCGCAAGGTGCGCGTGCTGTTGGTTGGGCGATGCACGCAGTTGGCACAGTACCCGCTGCTAAAGATGTCCCATGGCATCGCGTGGTCAATAGCAAGGGAGAGATTAGCATCTCGTTTTCCCGAAAAGCCGCTTATGAACAACGGGCTAGATTAGAGGCGGAAGGTGTGCGCTTCGATCCGAGTGCGGAACTCAAAATCGCTGGATTCAACGCCGTACTCTGGCAACCATCCACTATTGAGGTTGAGCACCTACTCCACAATTCTTCGGATTAATGCCACTTCAGTTCGCAACTTTCCCGCAGATACGGGTTAAAACGTATAAATGCGTGGAACGTAAATAGCCATTGTATATAGTTTCGTGGTCTCATTCCGCAACGCAATCTACATCGTATTTAGCAATCACAGGAGTGCCCTATGAGCGTTACCGCACTTAATTCCCCGGCATTACGGACTGAAGAACAGGTTAAGCCCGAAGGTTTATGGCTACGCAATCGCAACTGGGACACGCTATACATGACTTTAAGCGTGCTCCTCGTTCCGATGCCCTATCTTTTCTACTTGCTTGGTGTCAAGCTAGGTGTTGAATCCGACATCGCGCGTAATGGTGTAAACCTTGCGGTGGCGCTGCTGGTCGGTGGTCCGCATATGTACGCCACTTTTATGCGTACAGCGTTGGATGGTAACTTCGTCAAGCGTTACCCGATGCTGATCCGCTCTTCGATCATCATCCCGATTGTGGTTGTGTCGCTGGCATTCCTGAACCTGACACTGCTGCTGACCGTTTTCTTCTTCTGGGCGTCGATCCACGTACTGCACCAAGTGACTTACGTGGTGGAACTGTACTACAAGCGTGATAAGCGCAAAGGTTCAGCGGTGTCGCTGCAAGCGCGCGCTATCGACTACGCGCTGATCCTGACCTGCTTGTTCCCCATCGCTGCATTGAAGATCAGTCAGGGCAGCTTTGTCATTGGCGTGAACGATTTGGCGAACGCTATCCCGACGTTCTTCCAAGCATCATGGTTCTTCTACACCATGACCGCGATCTTCTTGGTGGCGCTTGGCGCGTTTGCCGTCAAGACTTATCAAGAATGGCGCGGTGGTTATATCCACTGGCCCAAGACGGTGTTCATCATCATCACAGTAATCGTCGCCTCGACCATGCCTGCACTAGAAAATCTGGACACGGCGTTTCAAGGCTTGAACACATGGCACTCGTTCCAATATCTAGCGCTGACGTTCTACCTGATCAAGCTGCGCGAACAGGCTGGACATTTGCAGGGCGCGATGCCGACGGTACGTAAGTTCGCTGCAGATCGCAGTTCATGGCGGTTGTATCTATTCAGCGCCAGTATGCTGGGTGGTTCGTTGATACTTGGTGTCGTGGTGTGGTTCGTTGTCGGCTTGGTCGACCCGACCCGCAGCAGCAATGCCCGCTTTGACACTGCTTACTACACAGCGATCTTGTGCTTCCTGTGGATTCACTACTATCACGATCACTTCCTGTTTACCGACTTCGAAGCGATTGAGCGTGAAGCAGTAGCCTAGTTTTCCTGCTCACAAGCAAATAGCCTTATTTATGAAGCCAGCAATAGTATCCCTATTCTGGCTTCATGATTTGAACCTCAACGACATAAGATTTGTGATAGAAACCAGTTACGCTCGTTGACTCCGCCCCTGCACAAACTTAAAATAAGTGATCAGAAACTTAGGGGAATGGTGATAAATTAGCGTATGGAATATCAGGATTACTACAAAACGCTCGGCGTTGCCCGTAACGCTGACGATAAAGAAATCAAGAAGGCGTACCGCAATCTGGCGCGGAAATATCATCCAGATAAAAACCCCGGCGATCAGGAAGCTGAAAGCAAATTCAAGCAAATTAACGAAGCGTATGAAGTCCTTAGTGACGCAGACAAGCGCCGCAAGTACGATCAGCTTGGCTCGAATTATCAGACATGGCAGCAGGGCGGCGGACGTGGCGACTTCAATTGGGGTGAATACTCCAATGCGAATGCTGGTGGCGAGGGTGGCGATTCTTTCTCCGACTTCTTTTCCACCATTTTCGGCGGTGGATTTGGTACACGCACCCGTAACACCCCTTCGCGCGGGCAGGACATCGACCAAGCTGTTGAGATCACGCTGGAAGAAGCGTATCACGGCACTGAGCGCGTGATCAACCGTAACGGGACTAAGCGCACGATACGTATTCCACGCGGTGCTAAAGAAGGCACAAAGGTAAAGCTTTCCGGTCAGGGATATGCTGGCTTTGGCGGTGGTCCAGCAGGCGATTTGTATCTGGTGATCAGCGTCAAGCCGCATCCGCAGTTTGAGCGCCGCGATGACGATCTGTATACTGACCTCAAAGTTGATCTCTACAAGTCTGTGCTGGGTGGTGAGATGACCGTCGGTACGCTGGCGGGCGATGTCAAGCTGCGTATTCCAGCGGGAACGCAATCCGGCAAGACCATCCGCATCGCAGGTCGCGGGATGCCAAAGCTGCGAAAGGAAGATGAGTACGGCGATCTGTTTGTGCGCGTGCTGGTGCAGGTGCCCACCAGCTTAACCGAAGAAGAAAAGAAGTTGTTTCAGCAGCTTGCCGCACTCCGCCAGCCGCAGAGCACCGCGCAGCAAGGGTAAGGCGTGGATGTCTCTATGTCAAGAGATTATGCTTCCGGCTAAAACAATATGGCAACGCTTTCACAACCACGTTCATCCCGGAGTTGTTGCTCCGGGCGTGGCTTTGATCCTGATTGCGCTGTTGCTTACAGCTTGTAACCCTTCACAGACAACGCCACAATCTCCGATCACCCCCGTTAGTACCGAACAGTCTATATCCCAGAGTGCAGCACCGACAGCAACCCTGATCTCAGCAACATTAATCGCTGAGGCTGATGCGGCGCAGCAGGTTTTTGCTAACTTATATGATCGAATTTCTCCCTCAGTAGTGAATATCGAAGCGATCCAGCGAACGGCGCAGACTGAGCAAGACACCAATGGATCAGGCTTCATCTACGATGCGGAAGGTCATATCGTCACGAATGCCCATGTCGTTTTTAACGCGACGGAAATCTACGTCACCTTCAATGATGGCTTTGTCACTAGCGCGCGCGTTGTGGGTTCGGACGAATTCAGCGATTTGGCAGTGATTCGCGTGGAGGTAGATGCCAGCCGCTTGCTGCCAGTCACCTTAGGCGATTCAGCGGCGCTCAAAGTGGGGCAGTTCATCGCCACAATTGGCAATCCATTTGGCTTGCTCAGTTCCATGACGACGGGCATTATCAGTGCGACAGGACGAACGCTAGATTCGGCGTTGATGCTAGTAAACAGCAATGCTAACTTTAGTAATCCGTCGGTGATTCAGATCGACGCACAAATCAACCCCGGCAACTCGGGCGGTCCGCTACTGGATATAAACGGCAATGTGATCGGCATCAATACGGCAATCCGTACGGAGTCAGGTGCGTTTCAGGGAATCGGCTTCGCCGTGCCAGTAAATACGCTCAAGCGCGTCGTGCCGCTGTTGATCAGCGCGGGGAAAGTGACCTATTCGTGGTTAGGGATCGACTCATCGGCTGTTTTCTCAGTGGCATCCGTGGCGCAAGAACTGCGATTGCCAGTAGATTACGGAGTGCTGGTGACTCGTGTGACCGAAGGCTCGCCAGCAGCAGAAGCGGGCTTGCGCGGTGGATCGCAAACAATGACGATCCGTGGCAAAACGCTGTTATCAGGCGGCGATTTGATCATCGCGCTGAACGATGTGCGCGTCGAAAGCTTTGAAATGCTGCTGATTTATTTGATCGAGAACACTTCACCGGGCGATAATCTCAAACTAACTATCATCCGGGACAATAACACCTTCGATGTGAATGTTACGCTTCGAGAGCGTCCATAGCGGCGCTCGTTTCCAAGCGATCTTCGGACTGCGAATCGAGTCTATTTGCCTGTTGTCCGAACTCGCCCGGTAACGCTGCTGCCATATCGTCGCGCACGGCATTCACCATCGGTATGCCCTGTCGATACGCCGCCAGCGCGATCACGTGAGATGCAACGGGCGAGGAAATCACCATAAAGATGCCCAGGGCGATCACTTTGAGTGCCGACGAGGGCAGTAGGAATGCCGATCCGACGAGTAGCCCGCATAAGCCAAGTGTCGATACTTTACCGGAAGCGTGCAGTCGTGAATAAGCATCGGGAAAGCGCAGCAAGCCAAGTACACCAAGCGCACAAAAGATCACGCCGATCCACAGCGCCACCAAGCCAATGATTTGCAGGACAACTTGCATCAGAACACCTGCCCATCTGCCAGATAACGCGCTACCGCTACCGTGCCAACAAAACCCAAGCCAGCAACTGCAATACCGACATCAACTAGTAAGTAATCCTGTTGAATGATCGCCAGCAGTACGGTGATACCGATCAGCAGCGTAGAAGCGAAATCGATTGCCTGCAAGCGATCCGCTGGCGTAGGACCGCGAAATATTCGGTAACTGCATAGCAGCAGCAGCAATACCATGACGATCATGGCGCTTTGCACACCGAAATTGACGAAGCTATCCACCTAATATCCTCCGAAACAACTTCAACCGTCGTGTCTGCGCTGCGTCTGCGCTCCTAGCAGATGCCTCTACATCGAGGCAATGAACGAACATCGTCTTACCGCCATCGAAATCCAGCACCAGTTCGCCCGGTGTGATGGTGATGGCGTGAGCGCTTAACGCTGCTACGATGTCACGTTCGTGTTCATCTTGTGTATTGACCGCCAAGATGCCTTGTTTCATCGGCAGTTTAGGATCAATCACGCGCTTGGCGACATCGACACCCGAAAGATAAATATCGCGCGACAGCGTAACGATATGCGTGAGCAGCGCCAGCAATTGATCAGGAAAGTTGTTCAGTTTCAATTGTGTTTTACTTTCGCTGACTAGAGTCAACACCGCCAAGGCGACTACGAAGCCAACGAGAAAACCCTCAAGGTTCAGCGTCGCGGTTAGCACCATCCAGACCAGCGCCATCGGGATCGCTAGTATTGCCCGTCGCAGCATCAGCCTTAGCCTCCGAGTATTGCCTTGATGTAGATCGATGGATCGCCAAGCTGGTTAACGGCAGCGGTAGCCACATCGACCAGCGGACCAGCGTACAAGCCGAGGGCAACGCACAAACCGATCAGCACGGCAGGCGCGAGTAGACTATCTCCATAGGGTTTCAGCTTCAGCGTTTTTTCCGGCTGCTGTTGGAAGATCAACTGCCAAGTCCGCATCATGTAAAGCAGCGTGATCAAACCCGCAAAGACGGCGGGAAGCAGCGTGATCCAATTGTGAGCTTCAACGCCACCGCGTACCAATGCCACTTTGCTGATGAAGCCATTCAATGGCGGTACACCCGCAAGTGCTAAACCACCAAGCAAATAGAGGATGCTCATCAGCGCCAAGCCCTTGCCTGCACCGCCGATCTGAGTCAATCGGGCACTCTTATTGGGCATTCGGCTGCTCATCGCGCCAGTGATCATCAGCAGCGAGGATTTGATCAGGGCGTGATTTACGGCATAGACTAACGCACCAACCAAGGCTAGCGGCGTCCCCCAACCGATACCGAGCAAGATAAAACCGATCTGACCGAAAGTGGAGTAGGCGAGCATACGCTTGGCGTCATAAGTACGCAGCGCGCCTAAACTGCCGAAGAAAATACCGATGATCCCTAGCACCAACAGCAGCGTGCGGATCAGTGGGGCTTCCACTGTGAACATCAGCATGGTCAGACGGATCAGCCCGTAGACACCGACCTTGACGACAACGGACGACAGCACCGCATGTACCGGAGTGGGAGCGGTGGTGTGGAAATCTGGTTGCCAGAAGTGGAAGGGAAAGACGGCGCTTTTGAGCAAGAACGCGCACATCAGGAAGACGGCTGCTGCCTGCGCCAGTAACGGACGTTCACCTGTTTGCAGTTGGCGGGCAACATCGGCAATGGTCAGCGTGCCGAAGGTGGCATACACCGCCGCGATGCCGAGCAGCAAGAACAACGATCCCATCGCGCTAATCAGTAGATACTTAATGGCGGCTTCGACACCGAGATTGTTGTCCGAAATCGCCACTAGAGCGACGGAGGACATTACCATTAGCTCGACGAACACGAACAAGGTGAAGATGTCGCCAGTGTATAGCGCACCATTGAGTCCTGCTCCCATGCACAGAAATAGCGGCATAAACGCTGGATACTTGACGCATTTATCCTTACAGCCGACGGCGTAGACGATACCGCCAAAGACGACGGTTGTTGCCATTACGCCGAACAAACCGGAGAGGAGATCAACTGCCAAGACAATGCCATAGGGCGTGGGCCAGCCGCCCAAACGATATAGCTGTGGTCCCGACTGCCAGTTCATGATCAGCAAGACGATGCTGCTAACCCAAGCGATGAAACCTGCGAACACAGCAATAATGTGCTGCAAGGTGCGATTCTGACCGACCAAGATGTTCAGCGCCGCGCTGCCAAGTGGTATGAATACGGGTGCGAGTACAAGAGCATTGTTCATAGTTTTTGCTTTCCCCGAAGCGGAAACGCGAAAGCTTAACCCTTCAACTGATCCACTTTATCGGGATCGACGGTTTTGTATCGACGAGATGATACGTTGATCAGCGCCAGCAGCAGCGCGTAAGAGCCAAAACTGATCACGATAGCGGTCAACAGCAGCGCCTGAACCAAAGGATCACTCGGTTGTCCGCTGATACCGACATATGCGGCTGATTCACCATTGAATGCTCCCACTGCTAAGAACAGCAGGTTGATCGCTGTGAACAAGATATAGAAGCCCATGGCGGATTTGATCAGATCGCGGCGCAGTAGTTGATAGACGCCAAGCCCGAACATCGCGCCTGTTGCCAGTGCAAAGAAGATGTTCATAGTGTTTCCACCTCTTTGGGATGAGCAATAGTTTTGAGGATCAGGCTGGTGCCGCCGAGTACCGCCAAGAAAATGCCGATCTCGAAGAATGTCGTTGAGCTTAGATGGATACCAGCGGGTAGATGCAGTTGATCGAACTGAGTGGTGACCAAAAACGGTTTGCCAAACAATAGGGGAACAGCCGCATTCAATATCGCCAGACCCATGCCCGCGCCGATCAAGCGGACGGGATGCAGCCAGCGCAAGCGCCGACTCGCTTCGTGATAACCAAAGACGATGTACCACAGCGCCACGCCTAATCCGGCGACTACGCCTGCCGTGAAGCCGTCTCCTGTGGCGACACCACTATAGAAGATGTGTGCCAATCCTAGCATTAGCGAGAAAGGCACCGCTAGACTGGCAACAACTCGAGTCAACGGCGTGCTGAGATCAGACTCGTTCTCTACTGTGATTTCCCAAGTGGCACGCTTTTCTTCGGCGGCATGACCGTTGCGGTTGAATGACCATGTTTTGCCAGCTTCCGGACGTCCGATGATGGTCAGCACACCAAGTGCAGCCAGACTGAATACAGTGATCTCGATGACAGTATCCATGCCACGAAAATCCGTGACGATGGAAGCGACCACATCAGTTGCGCCGACTAATGGTAGTGAATTGTCCAGATGCCACTGCGTGATAGTTGTGCGCTGGGAACGATTCGCGACTGCCGCCAGAGAGAACAGACCAACTCCCACCCCAACCGCAACGGCAATCAAAACGTCGCGGAGTCGGCTCGCCAACCGCTGATTATGGACACGTTCAATGACCTGCTGACGTTCTGGCGCACGAATCTTGCTAAGCATGATGACAACTAAGACGGTGCCAATCGTCTCGACCAGAAACTGCACCAATGCCACATCAGGAGCGGGTTCTAGCAGGAAGATCGCTCCAACGCTGTAACCACTAACGCCAAGAAGCAGCGCCGCCACCAGATGATTGCGGATAATGATGCTTGCCAATGTCGCGCCAAGGGAGAGGATCAGCAGCACACCTTTGAGCACATCGGAGGCATTACGTATGTCGATCCGCATGTTCCCATCAATGTGCCGAAAGCCTGCCGTTGCCATCAGGATGCTAACTGCGCACAGAATGGCAAACAGGTAATAGCGAAGTTTGCCGCCCTGCGTCCACAGCACTATATCTGCGACGCGTTCGACCAACTGCACTGCTGCATTGTAGAGGTCTCTGCCAGCGGGAAGCGCTGGTAGCGCTAGCGATCTCCATGTGCCACGCAGAGCGAAAACTCCCGCACCGCCAGCGATAGCAATGATGCTGAGTAATAGCGGCGTATTGAAGCCATGGAAGAGATGTAGTGATGGTGCTTTACCTAATGCTGGCGTTAGCAGCGGAACGATCAGCGGTTGCAGGAACAATCCGGTCAGTAAGCCAAAGGTCGCCAATATGCCCGGCGCAATCAGCAGCGGCGAAGCCAAGTGATGATGTTCCTCGCCATGATGCTCAGTGTCGTGTTGTTGCTTTGCTTTACCGAAAAAGACATCCCAAACGAGGATTAGTGCCATCGTCACGGTGAACAGTGCACTAAACAGCACGATCCCCGTGGCGACTGAACTGCTTTCCAACACCGACTCTAGTAGCTGTTCCTTCGCCACAAAACCGAGTAGTGGCGGAAGTCCTGCCATCGACAGCGCCGCTAGAATGGTGATCCCGGCTAGCAGCGGAAACTTCTTCCCTAAGCCGCCCAATTTAGCAATCAGTCGTGTGCCTGCCGCGTGATCCACCGCCCCTACGATCAGAAATAACGCACCTTTGTACAGTGCGTGCGCTACGATACCGACATAAGCTGCTGTCAGTCCATGCCCCTCCGGTAAGCCGATCAGTGCGACCAAAGCGCCAAGCTGACTGATCGTGGAATAGGCAAGCGCCCCCTTCAAATCTTGCTGTCGCAGCGCCCACAAGGCACCGATCAACATGGTGAGCAAGCCCATGGGTACCAAGATGGCTTGCCACAAGACAGAGTCTCCGAGCAGCGGATATAAGCGTGCTAGTAGATAAATGCCCGCCTTAACCATGGTAGCCGAATGTAGATAAGCGCTAGCAGGCGTTGGCGCGGTCATGGCATCAGGCAGCCAGAAATGCAGCGGAAACTGGGCGCTTTTGGCAGCGCAGCCGATCACGATTAAGACCAGCATGATCGGATACCAACTGTTTTCCCGCAGCGCTGCTGACAATGCCTCACCATCGCGCAGTAGTTCGGAGAACTCAAAGCTACCAGCCGCTGTACCAAGCAGTATCAAGCCGAGCAACAACGCCAAACCACCACCTGCGGTAATGATCAGCGCTTGCAGGGCGCCTCTCCGTGCGGCTGGATCGGACTGCTTGAAACTGATTAGCAAAAATGAGGCAACGCTGGTGATCTCCCATCCAATAAAGAGCGTGAGAAGATTCCCTGCCAGCACCAAACCCAGCATACCGCCTACGAAAATCAGCAGATAAGTGTAGAAGCGCGTGAGATCACTGATTTCCTCAAAATAGTAGCCAGCATAAAGCATGACCATCGCGCCGACGCCAGTGATCAGCAGCGCAAACAGCAGTGATAAGCCGTCCAAATAGAGTGACAGGGTAAGACCAAGTTCGGGAACCCATCTTGTCTGCGAAAGAGATGGACCATTAGTGGTGATATTTTGGAGATGCCCGAGCAGCGCAGCGAATAGCATGAGAAATGTTAGCGCCAATCCCCACGCTAACGTCTGTCTAGCCTGATCGCGCAGTTTATCCAATTTTCCTAGCCGCAATCCGAGGGTTGGCACGACCAGCGCCAAGGCAAATGGTGCAGCATTTACGACAAGAATATCCATACTCACACGATCAACTCTCAGCCTGATCTTGATAGTATTTTGATACTAGCAATCGCCTTAATAGCCCAAAACGTTAACGTGTACGGATCGGCTGTGAGGATTCTGTGAGGATTTTTACGGATGCGGCGTCGTGCTACAATTAGACTGCACTAGTGTAAATGTGAGGAGCAAACTTTGCGTATCGCCACTGTAGTACTTGCTGCTGGTCAAGGCACTCGAATGAAATCCAGCAAAGCAAAAGTGTTGCATGAAGTCGGCGGCAAGCCGATGGTGGTACGCAGCATAGAGACTGCAGAGAAATTGACCGCTTTGTACAGCAGTAGTGAACGACCTGTTGTGGTGGTCGGGCGCGACGCTGACGCCGTGAAGTCGATTGTCGGTGAGCGCGCCACATTCGTCACACAAGCCGAATTGCTGGGCACGGCACACGCTGTGGCGCAAGCAGAGTCTGTGCTGCGCGGAAAAGCGACGCATGTAGTCGTCTACTATGCCGATATGCCGCTGTTAGAAGTAGAAACACTGCGCTCATTGGTTGAATCGCAGGTAAACAGTACAGGCGTCTTAACGTTGCTTACGGTGATTCAAGATGATCCGCGCGGATTTGGGCGCATCGTGCGTAATGAGTTCGGTCAGGTTGTCGATATTGTCGAGGAGCGCGAAGCCACATCAGAGCAGCTAAAGATTAAGGAATTGAACGCCGGTGTTTACTGCTTTCAAGCAGATTGGCTGTGGGATCACCTTTCAAGACTGAAGACGCGATCGAACGGTGAATACTATCTCACCGACTTACCCGCGCTCTCGGCAATTGAGAATCAGCCGGGCTTACCTATTGTGCATAATGACATAGAGGAACTGATCGGAATTAACACACGAGTGCATCTGGCAGATGCAGAAGCGGCGTTGAGACGTCGGATCAATAGGAAGCTAATGCTCAGCGGTGTAACGATCATCGATCCGGCGACGACCTATATCCACGAAAGTGTTTCCATTGGTCAGGACACGGTTATTCTGCCGAACACGCACATTTATGGTGCAACTCAAATCGGCAGTAACTGCGAAATCGGTCCTGATACCACCATCATCGATAGTCGTGTAGGCAACAGCTGTGAAATCCGCAATTCGGTGATCGAGGAAGCCATCATCGAAGATCGGGTCAATGCAGGACCTTATTGTCATCTCCGTAAAGGGTCTCATCTTGAAGCTGGCGTACACATGGGTAATTTCGGGGAAGTAAAAAACTCCCGACTGGGTGCGGGTACACGGATGGGTCATTTCAGCTACATAGGCGACTCCGATATTGGTGTGGATGTCAACATTGGGGCGGGGACGATTACAGCGAATTTCGATGGCGTGCGTAAGAATAAGACCATAGTAGGCGATCATGCTTTTATTGGCAGCGATTCAATACTGGTCGCTCCTGTGACTATAAGCAATAACGCCCGTACCGCTGCCGGATCAGTGGTGACGCGCAATGTACCCGAAGGTCACATTGCTATAGGGGTGCCTGCACGAATGCGGCAGATCCGCCCGCCAGCGTCTGCATCCGTCGATCAGCAACAACCACTTCAGGCAGAACGAAAGGAAACTTAAGAGAACAGCGCGCATATGGACAGTCCCTATCCCAGTTTAGGCATCGTCATTTTCGTGGCGCTGGTGTTGCTTAATGCCATCATTGCGCTGGCACACTCCGCCTTGATTAATGCGCGCAAACAACAACTCCGCGAATTGGCAGAAGATGGCAACGCCGCCGCCAAGCGATTGTTGATGCTCGTAGACAATTCCACTCGCTTACTCGCTTCACGCCAGTTTGTAAGCATCTTTCTGCACTTTTTTGCGGCTGGTGTGTTAACTGCCTATGATGCCGCCCCATTCACTCAGTTCATTGTTGCACAGCCCGGACTCGCCATTGATCCGCGATTGGCGTCCACCTTGATCTATATCGCCATCTGGCTGATCAGTGCAGTGCTTATGATCCTCTTTGGCGAACGAATTCCCGATGTGATCGCATCAAGCAATCCCGAACGGTTGGCACTGTTGCTGCTCAGACCGATGCAGGTGATTCTGGCAATTACCGCGCCCGTCACTCGCATTATGTTGTGGATCAGCAGCCGATTGGCAAAACCATTTGGGCGGGCGGGCATGTCTTACGTCACCGAAGAAGAGATCAAAACGCTGGTGGATGCCGGCTCTGAAGAAGGCGTGATCGAAGACGAAGAAAAAGAAATGATCTACTCGATCTTCCAATTTGGAGATAAGGTTGCCCGCGAGATCATGGTGCCGCGCATCGATATCACCGCCTTGCCAGCCGATGCGACTACCCGTATTGCCATTGACATGACACTGAAAGCCGGGCATTCTCGCATCCCAATCTACGAAGAAACTATCGACAAAGTAATCGGGTTGATTTACGCCAAAGATCTGTTGAGGGCGATTGGCGGCGGGCAGTCGCAAGACAAGATGGTGAGGGAGATCATGCGCCCGGCGTACTTCGTGCCGGAATCGAAACGCGCAGGCGATCTATTGGAAGAATTGCAGCAGCGCAAGATTCACATGGCGATTGTGATCGATGAATATGGTGGTACGGCGGGCTTAGTCACCATTGAAGACTTGCTAGAGGAGATCGTCGGCGACATTCAAGATGAATATGACCCTGAGGAAGAAGCTGATTTCGAGCGAATCAGCGATGATGAGTATGTCTTTGATGCTGGCATTAACTTGAACGAAGTCAATGAGATGATGGACGTGGAACTGCCTACCGACGAGAGTGATACTCTGGGCGGGTTCGTCCTCAGTACGCTTGGCAAAGTGCCGTTGGCTGGCGAAACCTTCAAGCAAGATAACCTTGAGATCAAAGTGGAGAGCATCACCGGACGGCGCATCCGTAAGGTGCGCGTGACACGATTGCCGGAAGTGTCAGACACAAGTACAGCAGAGAAAGCAAGCGAAGAGGGCGAAGAAACCGCCTCTAAATCGATTGAGGTCGAAGCGTCGTCAGCGTCATCTACCGGGACTATCTCGTCAACGACCAATGGACTGGAAAGTAAGAACGAAAAATAGTGCCGACTGCGGACAATCAGAGCCGCAGCATCATGATCAAGACGGTCACGATAACGGCAATGGCGACAACTGCAGCAATGATCCAACCGGTAGATAGCCCAACTTTATCGGCTTCCGCTTTGATTTTTCCCACGCCAGTCGGCATCTTCTCTAAATCTTGCGCGGTATAGCCACGTAGTTCATCGACTACATCGCGCGGTTTGTCGGCAGCGGCGTTGGGTGACGTAGGTAGCGGCGTAATCGGTGCCATCGGTTTAGCTCTGGCAGGAGATGCTTTCGCTGGAGCATTAAGCGCAGCATTTGGAGGGATAGAATGCAGCGATTGAGGCTTTCGCGGCTTGGATTCCTCACCCAATTGCCGGATCTGATTGACCGAAATTTTCTTAAGCTGTGGACGCGGGCGGATAGTTTCTTCGCTGGAGTTGGCATCGGACATGAGCAGATCGGCATCAGGATCGCTTGTATCCACATCTATCGTCTGCATCTTATGCATGCCCGACTCATCGTCCTCGGTTTCCCCTTGCGGGTTCACCGAGAAGAAGACCTGCGAATCCGCTGCCGAATCACTAGCTGGTTCGTTAAAACTGAGCTTGAACTCAGGTTCACCAACGCTGCCGCCCATTAACGCTGTGCGGAACGCAACGAGGAGTTCGCCAGCAGAGGGATAGCGATCCGCTGCCGACTTTGCCATCGCCTGATTGACCACATACTCAATCGATTCAGAAATTTCAGGACGCAAGCTGCGGATCGGTGGCGCTTTGTGGTACATGTGCAAATACATCATGCTCTTTGCCGTGCCACCGCTAAATGGTAAGCGTCCGGTGAGCATTTCGAACATCATAACGCCAAGCGCATAAATATCGGTGCGCGGCGTAATATCTTCGTTGCGCCACTGTTCAGGAGCCATGTACGCGGGCGTACCAGTCACCTTTTCTGAATACTGCCCCAGATTAAGCGAGAAACGCTGCCACAGTTTGGCAATTCCAAAGTCAGTGAGGATAACGTTACGATTCTCATCCAACAGCACATTTTGTGGTTTTAGGTCGCGGTGAATCAAGTTCTTAGCGTGGGCGTAATCCAGCGCCTCAGCAAGCTGCGAGATCACCCGATAAGCAGCCTTTACGGGGAAAGGTCCTTTGCGGAAAAGTTTGCCTAAGGTACCGCCGGGCAGTAGTTCCATGACCAGAAAAACATACTGATCCTGAATGCCGTAGTCGAACACTTTGATGATGTGAGGATGGCTGAGCGAAGCGATCATCTGTGCTTCGCGCTGGAAACGGGCTTTGAAATCTTTGGGATCGTCACTGGTGTCGATCACTTTGATCGCCACATCGCGCCCCATATTTTCCTGTCGTGCGCGGTAAACTGCTGCCATACCGCCCTGCCCAAGCAGTGCAGACAGTTTATAGTTTCCTAGCTTTTTGCCTATGAGATTCGCCATACTCGGTATCCGATGCCGTGACCTTCCGGCTACAGGATAGCAGAATTTGCCGCGATGATCGACGGTGCGACGTGAAATTGATCTGAATTTGGAAGGGGATGATCGAGGCTGTGATGACCCAAATACCCCTCTGAGCCAGTGATTTGGCGCGAGGGGTCAGACTCGTTAGAGTTTGAGAATAAATTAGCTGGCTAGTAAAACAGACCCCAGTCTTGACCCGCACCTTCTTCCATCATCGAGGGATCCCAAATCTCCGGCGTGAGTTCAATCGTTGTCGGCACTTCAGTCACTTCCTGAACAGTGCGACGTACTTGCTCCAACATCTGCGGACCATAGGGACAGAATGGTGTCGTCAGCATCATACGGACATGCGACTTGTCCTGCTCCAATTCCAGTTCACGGATCAAACCAAGTGCAATAACGTCCAAGCCAATCTCAGGATCGACAACCTGACGCAACGCATCACGCACTTCTGCTTCTGATTTCGTCCCGCGACTGACTTCGGTAGAGGTGATATTGTCAGACATTCGTAATTCTCCATACACTCAGCGAGAGGTTAACGGATCTGAGCTGCTCTTAAAAGTAGATTGTAGCATTTGAATCCGCAGTGCACGGATCGTTTAGGGCTGCTTTAGCCCTAATGCGCGTTCCGTCAACGAATATACGTGTTTAGGGCGACCAACATCCTGTCGTTGCAGTGCCACGCGCACTAATCCCTCTGCTTGTAAACTGTTTAGATGATAGCGCACCGTAATGGGTGCCATTCCAAGTGACTCGGCTAGTGCACTTACCGTGATGCGATCTTGTTTTCCGATCAGGTCAAGTACGGCGCGACGTGTGTCATGCATTCGACGCTACCAATTTCCTTTTACTTACTGCTACTGTAAATCATCCTAGCAAGCACGAGTGGAAATGTCAATATTTCTGATTTTTATCTATTTTATTGACGCTATTCTGCTGGAAGGGTATAATTGTGCCTATGTGAAAACTGGCACTTTTCGCCTAAGTTGTCTGAATCCTGCCAGTAGCAATCGTTACTCAACCGAGGAGGGAATTCGGTTAATGTCTGCGGTATTGGAAATTCGCAATTTGCATGTGAGCATTGAAGATAAGCCCATCCTTAAAGGTGTAGACCTGACAGTGAAGCAAGGTGAAGTTCACGCCTTGATGGGACGCAACGGATCGGGCAAGAGCACACTGGCATATGCGCTGATGGGTCATCCTGCGTACACCATCACCGAAGGCGAGATCACCTTCGATGGTCACAACGTACTGGAAATGGAACCGGATGAGCGCAGCCGCATTGGCTTGTTCCTAGCATTTCAAAAGCCTATTGCTGTTCCCGGTGTGACCGTCGCCAACTTCTTGCGTACCGCGATCAATGCGCGTCGTAAGGAGATCAATCCAGAGGATAAGGGCATCAGTATCCCCGAATTCCGCAAGCTCCTCACTTCTAAGATGCAGCAGTTGAAGATGGATACTAGCTTTGCCGGACGATATCTGAATGAAGGATTCTCCGGTGGTGAAATCAAGCGCACGGAGATTTTGCAGCTTGCCACGCTAGAACCAAAACTCGCCATTCTGGACGAGACAGACTCTGGCTTGGACGTAGATGCGCTGCGTGTCGTCGGTGATGGTCTCAAGTCGCTGATCGGTCCGAATCTCGGTGTCATCGTGATCACTCACTACGATCAATTTCTCAACTTCATGCGCCCCGACATCGTACATGTGATGTTTGAGGGACGTATTGTAGAAGTCGGTGGCTTTGACTTGGCAGAGAAAATTCAGAAGAATGGCTACGACTGGATCGCCGCTAAACACGCGGTTACGGCGTAGTTACTAGAACTAGAATAGGACTGCAATCATGACTGATATGCAATTGGATCAGAGCCAGCAGCTTGCGGATATCAAGTCCAACTACGATGAGAAGTACGGCTTCAGCGTGCCGGAAAGAAACTATACCTTCAAGAGCCGTAAGGGGTTGGATAAAGACATCGTAGCGGAAATTTCGGCGATGAAAAACGAGCCGCAGTGGATGCGCGATTTCCGCCTGAAGTCTCTGGAAATCTTCGAGAAGAAGCCGATGCCGCAGTGGGGCGGCAATCTGAACGAAATCAAATTCGATGATATCTACTACTTTGTGCGCGCCTCTGATCGGCAGGGACGTACATGGGACGAAGTGCCAGAGGACATCAAGTACACCTTTGATCGCTTAGGTATCCCCGAAGCCGAGCAGAAGTTCTTGGCAGGTACGGGCGCGCAGTTCGAGTCTGAGGTGATCTATCACTCCATCCGCAAGGACTTGGAGGAAAAGGGCGTCATCTTCACCGATACCGACTCGGCGCTAAAAGAATACCCTGATCTGTTCAAGGAATATTTCGGCACGGTAATCCCACCGACGGATAACAAGTTCGCCGCACTGAATTCAGCGGTGTGGTCAGGTGGATCGTTCATCTACGTTCCCAAAGGTGTGAATGTGGAATTGCCGCTGCAAGCGTACTTCCGCATCAACACGCAGAACATGGGTCAATTCGAGCGCACTCTGATCATCGTGGATGAAGGTGCGCAGGTACATTATGTTGAGGGCTGCACCGCGCCAACTTATAGCTCCGACAGCCTGCACTCGGCGGTGGTCGAAATCATCGTCAAGAAGGGCGGACGCGCGCGTTATACCACGATCCAGAATTGGAGTCCCAACGTCTACAATCTGGTGACCAAGCGCGCCGTTGCATACGAAAGCGCGACAATGGAATGGGTAGATGCGAATCTCGGCTCGAAGCTGACCATGAAGTATCCGGCGGTTTATCTGATGGAACCACATGCTCACGGTGAGGTGCTTTCCATCGCCTTCGCGGGCAAGGGTCAGCATCAGGATGCAGGCGCGAAGATCGTCCACGCCGCGCCCAAGACCACCAGTCAAGTGATCAGCAAGTCGATCTCCATGTACGGCGGACGTGCGACCTATCGCGGTCTGCTCAAGGTACACGAAGGCGCAGCCGAATCGAGATCGAATGTGGTTTGCGATGCGCTGCTGATGGATGAACTCAGCCGCACGGACACCTATCCCTCGATTGAGATCGATGAAAACGATGTGACCATCGGACACGAAGCCTCGGTCAGCAAAGTTGGTGAGGATCAGTTGTTCTACCTGATGTCTCGCGGCGTCAGCGAAGAGCAGGCGAACGCAATGGTTGTCAGCGGCTTCATCGAACCGATTGCGAAGGAACTGCCCGCCGAGTACAGCATTGAGTTGTACCGCTTGGTGCAGTTGCAGATGGAAGGGTCAGTGGGGTAATGCCCACACCATCGTGGGTACTCCTTCGCTCAAGGTTGAGCGAAGGAGTACTAGTCTAGCTGGGGTCATCCCCAGTGTGCATAATGCCTGATGTTTGCAGCTTAACAACTAAAGAGTTCACGACTCGACTCTTCCTATATCCGAGCTTATCTGGCAGCACAGAATACACTAATCTTGAAGTGGAACTAACTACCAATCCTCCATTTTCTAATTATGTATTTCGCAGCCGACGCGAAAGCGTGTGGATTCCGTATTTGGCGCCTCTGGCGGACTATTTGAGCTTCTATTGTCAAATAGTAGAACGGCGAGTTGATACACTGCGGCAGCAGCATATCAAACCATATCGATGGTTTGATCCCTACTGGGTCAGTGAAGCTAGTACACAGTTTCAACTGCTGCCATCGGTACTCAGTGTTAAATATGGTGGCGCAACCATCGACGCAGAGACTCTTGAGGCAGAGATTTACCTTGAGATTCTCACCAGAGTCGAACGGATCATTGAGCCAGCATTGCTAGATTTGAGTATCGGTATGCAGGGGAGTATCACTCTAGCAAACTTACAAGAGTTTAGTCGTGATCTAACTGAGCGGTTGAGCATTCGCTAACAGGTAAGAGATAATCATTTGCCGCAACAACGAGAAGTATCGATTCGCGTGATTTGCATCAACCCGCCGTTATCAGCAACAACGGAGTTCGGACTGCAAGATAAGTCGGGAGCAGTAAGCAAGGGCGAAACCCGATCTGATGGTGCGCTAGTTTTTGATGTCGTACTGAAGATCAGCATTGAGAGTGATAAGGTCGGCATAACTGGCGAGTTTGCGCACGGATCACCTAAAGCGCGATTTCTCTATCTGACCCTTCGCGCAATGGATGCTGATGGCAAGTCGCAAATCGTTAAGCGGATCAAAATACAGCTTGGCTCGATTTCGGCGGCACAAATTGAAGAAGTAATGAGCAGCGACGCCGTATTGCAAGTAGCCGTAGATGGTAGAGGAGCAGCAACCGTACCGCTGTTGGACGGTGGTTGGAAGGTTGTTTCGACAGCTTGAACAAAACTATTGGCGAGCAAAACTACGAGCAATTTGCGGATCGTTACGCTGAAGCAGCGGAAACTAAACCGCATAATGCTTACTACGAACGTCCGGCTACATTATCATTGCTTCCCGATGTAACCGGACTAAAGGTGCTAGATGCTGGTTGTGGTCCGGGTATCTACACGGAATGGCTTGTCCAGCATGGAGCAAAAGTCGTTGCCGTAGACGTGACTCCTCGTTTCGTGGAGATCACACGGCAGCGCGTTGGAGATCGTGCTGAAGTGTTGATTGCCGATCTCAACCAGAGGCTGAAGTTCGCTGCGGATAGAACTTTCGATCTGGTGGTATGCCCGTTAGTGTTAGATTATGTAGAAGACTGGCGCAGTGTATTTCGTGAGTACTTTCGCATCCTCAAAAGTGACGGAATCGTGGTGTTCTCCTGTGGCAACCCGTTGGGAGACTATCTTTTTCTAACAAGGCTTGGGATCGAGATCAAGCAATACTCGGCGGTGCAGCGATTTGAAGTGGAATGGAGCGGCTTTGGCGATCCAAAGCCGAAAATGACGGGATTTAGGCGTCCCTTTCAAGAGATCATAAATCCGGTGATCGAGGCGGGTTTTCACATCGATAAGGTGCTTGAGCCACAGCCGACAGAGGAGTTTCGACGAGTCGCGCCACAAGATTATGAACGCTTGAGGCGGCGTCCCGGTTTCATCTGCATAAGGGCTAAAAAATTCTAACCTGAGAAAATATTATATAGATTAATTTTTTCTTGAAGTCAGGATTATCTTGATCATAGTGTCCCGGCATGTTAGCGTCGGGCTGATACATTGGAGACGAACTGACCCGTGACCGTAGTACGACGAGCAACAACCAAATTACAGGCACCTGCGTTGACCGAAGCCGATGTTGAAGCAGTAAGCGCCGCACTCAATGAACCGCAGTGGGTATTGGAATCCCGATTGGCATCGTGGGAACTCTACGAGTCAATGCCGATGCCTTCACTTAAGGCAGAGGAGTGGCGACGCACCGATTACACCAAGATCAACTGGGAAGAAGGCAGCAAGCTGACGTTCAATATGGATAGCCGCGCGGGACTGGATGTGATCCCGCAGCAGCACCGCAGCCCGCTTATCGGTGATCGTCAGGGCGGTTTGATCGCAGCTGTGGATGGTCGCACCGTTCACAGCGAATTGAGCGATGAGCTTAAACAGCAAGGCGTAATTTTCTGTGATCTCAGCACTGCTGTACGTGATCATGAAGCGATTGTTCGCCCACTACTGATGACCAAAGCAGTCAAGCCGAGCGACGGGAAATTCGCGGCACTGCAAGCAGCCTTATGGACGCAAGGAACATTCCTCTACGTTCCTAAGAACGTCAAAGTAACGCTGCCGCTGCATAGTGTGTTCTATAATACGCAGTCGGGTATGACTCTCGGACACATTTTAGTGGTACTGGAAGAGGGCGCAGAGGCGATCTACCTGCATGAGTATCTTTCCGACGAGAGTGTCACATTACAAGCAGCCTATGTAGGCGCGACGGAAATCCTGGTCTCAGATAATGCTGATCTCAAGTATGTCTCGCTGCAAGACTGGGGTCGTAACGTCTATGACTTCCGTCATGAGCGTGGGCGTGTCGCCGCGCACGGCAAACTAGACTGGGTGCTCGGCACGATGGGCAGCAAGTTGACCAAAGACTTCACCGAAATCGAACTGGACGGCGAGTTTAGTTGGGGACGAATGTCGGCGTTGTACTTTGCCGATACTGATCAGCTCTTTGATCACGATACGCAGCAGAACCACAATGCACCGCATACCACCAGCGACCTGCTGTTCAAGGGTGCGCTCAAGGATGAATCCAAGACGGTGTGGCAGGGCATGATCAAAGTGCTGCCGAACGCACAGAAAACCGATGGCTTTCAGGCAAATCGGAACCTTGTCCTGAGTAAGGAAGCACGCGCAGACAGTATTCCCGGTCTAGAGATCGAAGCGAACGATGTCCGCTGCACACACGCCGCAACAGTGGGTAAGCTGGAAGATGAGCCAATCTTCTACCTGATGTCGCGCGGCATGACTCGCGCCGATGCGGAACGGCTGATTGTGGTCGGTTACTTCGATCCGATCATGGATCGCATTCCGTTCGATGAGGTCAAGCGTCGTTTACAGGAGCATATTCAGCAAAAGCTGGAAGCGCGCGTGGAGATGTTCGCGTAGCACCAACATTGCAGATCGATGACGTGACTTATGACCCAACTATTGTTCCTGAGCTATTCGCGCAAAGATAACCAGTTTGTTGATCATCTTGTAGCGCAATTGCAGCAGCAGGGATTCAACGTCTGGTTGGATCGCAGTAGTATCCAGTCCGGGGAGCAGTGGCGTAAATCGATTGTAGAGGGAATCAACGCTTGCGATTGGTTCATTATCGTTCTTTCGCCCAATTCTGTAGAAAGCGAAAACGTGGCGAAGGAGCTAACCCTCGCTGACGATCAACGCAAACGCAAAATCCCGATCATCATTCAGCAGTGCAACATCCCGGCAGCCATGGCTTATCAGCTTGCCGGGTTACAGCACGTTGATTTCACGGTAGAGCCATATCAGAACGCGATGACCCGACTGGTCACTGCGTTACAAAGCAGCCAGCAATCCGCGCCACCGCAGGGAACGCCACAAGCGCCACCGCGCCAAACACAATCGATGCCAGCCGTGCCGGAGACGCAGCAGTTCCAACCCACGTTTAGTCCGGTAGGAACGTGGCAAGTCCATGTCTCGTTTCCCTTTCCCTACACTCAGTTCATGGCGAGCTACGGGCAAAACATTTTTCTGCCGAACGGACAGTACAGCGGCAACCTGATGACTCAACAGGGCACAATTGCCATGCAAGGTGTCTGGTCGATGTCCGGATCGCAAATCACCATTCAGATGAATTACACCATGTCCAACATGCCCTACCAGACATTCTCGCAGATCACGCTGCTGACCGTCACGGGTGCCAGTCCTTATGGCTTTACAGCGGTTTCCGGACAAGGACAAAATCTCGTATATCAACGAATCGGCTGATCAGCCGTGAATCAAGACATCAAGAATTTGTTTCACCGCAGCGCAAACGAATCGAATTTGGAGGAGAAAATAATGTCTACTGTCGCTCAAACATCTGTTGATCCCATGATTGTGGATAAGGGCTACGCCCATCCTGATGCACTCGTGTCCACACAGTGGGTCGCTGACCACCTTAATGATCCCGGCATTCGGTTGGTCGAAACAAATGAAGACATTCTGCTCTACAGTCAGGGGCATATCCCCGGTGCAGTTCATATAGACTGGGTGGGCGACCTGAACGACAGCGTTCGCCGTGACTATCTGGATCGCCAACAATTCGAGAGTTTGATGTCCAAGTACGGCATCAGCAACGATACAACGGTCATCTTTTACGGCGACAAGAGCAACTGGTGGGCAACTTATGCATTCTGGGTATTCCAGTTGTTCGGTCACAGCAGCGCCAAGGTCATGGATGGTGGGCGCGCCAAATGGATTGCCGAGGGCCGCCCGCTGACTAAAGAAGTGCCCAGCTATCCGGCTGCCACTTACATTGCCCGTGAACGCGCGGACTATCGCATCCGTGCGTTCCGCGATCAGGTGGCGGCGCATAGTCAGAACAAGCAGCCGTTGATCGATGTCCGTAGCCCCAAAGAGTACAGCGGTGAAGTGCTGCACATGGAAAACTATCCCAACGAAGGGGCGCAGCGTGGTGGTCATATTCCCGGTGCAAAGAGCGTACCGTGGGCACGAGCTGCCAACGAAGACGCAACCTTTAAGAGTGCTGACCAACTGAAGCAGATTTACGAGGGTGAAGCGGGGCTAAACTCCAACGACAACGTGATCGCCTACTGCCGCATTGGTGAGCGTTCGTCACATACGTGGTTCGTGCTCACCTATCTGCTTGGCTATCCCAACGTCCGCAACTACGATGGTTCGTGGACAGAGTGGGGCAATCTCGTCGGCGCACCGATTGAGAAATAAGCAGCATTCAGCATCCAACCTTTCGAATTAGGTTATCCAGAGAACCCGGCACCATCATGGTACCGGGTTCTCATTTCTTACTCATCAAACTGACCGAAACCTTTTTCCTGCTCTCGACTCGGAGTGAGTGTAAGTCGCAGATCAAGGCGATTTGCAGATAACAGGACTATTGGAGGTCAGTAATGATAAAGCAATCCCGACTCATCTCTAAATTGGCGTTGGTGCTGAGTTTTATTTTAGCGACGGCGCTTGGTGTACCGCGCTCCGCCAGCGCGCAATCTAGCACACAAATCGAGTTTCGCGGTCAGATTACCGCCATTAGCGCTAACACAATCACGGTGAGAGGAATCTCGGTCGACATTTCCAGTGCAGAAGTACAGGGTCAGCTTGCCGTTGGTAGCTGGGTCAAAGTTGAGGGTACGCTCACTACAGTCACGACTGTCGCCGCGCGTGAGGTAAAGGTCATTCCAGCGACGATGACGCCAGTTGGTGATGAAGTCGAACTACGTGGCACCATAACGGCGTTAGCTTCTACGACGATCACGGTTGATGGACTGATAGTGGACATCTCCAACGCAGAGATCAACGTGACGCTAGCCATTGGGTTACGCGTCAAGGTAGAGGGTCAGTTTGGGACTGCTGGTGTGTTAATCGCCAGACAGGTGAACGCACTGCTGCCAAATGATGATCAGGATAATAGCAGCGTTGGTGAGGTGGAATTTCGCGGTACGATCACTGCTGTTAACGGCGCGATCCTGACGGTGAATGGACTGTCAGTTGACACCAGCAATGCCGAAATCAAAGGTACGCTGGCAGTTGGTAAGCAAGTGAAGGTAGAAGGTCAACTGGTGTCGTCCAAATCCGTCAAGGCACGTGAAGTCGAAGTAATTAGTAGTATTAGGGATCGACGTGGGGAAGATGACAGCAGCGATGATCAGGGAGATGATCGTGGTGACGACAACAGCGGTGGCGGTAGTGGGCGTGGCGGAGACGATGACCGCGGTGGCGATGACAGAGGGGGTGACCGTGGCGGCGGTAGAGGAGGCGACGACGGTGGCAGTGGGCGCGGTGATGATTAGTCTCTACCCACGGGGATAGGCGAGGAATGGCTTTCACGCTGCCCGATATTGAAACGGAAGATCGGCTGCTGGCACTCGCACGACGAGGTAGCCAGCAAGCCGTATCTGAAATCTATGAACGTTACTTTCCATCGGTTTATCGGTTTGTCCGTTTACATCTAGAAAGTCAACATGAAGCGGAAGATATTGCCGCTGATGTATTTTTCCAGCTTGTAGATCATCTCGGCAAACCTAGTGGTCCGCGTCAGAGTTTGCGCGGCTGGTTATTCCGGATCGCGCGGCATGAAGTGTATAGACATTATGGTAGGCAGCGGAAAATGCCAACAGTCACGTTAGACGAATGGCTGCCTGCCAGTAATTTCGACGAAACAGAAGGCGATTTGGAGATCGGGATCATCCGTCATGCCAGCGTCGAACGCATACGCCGCCTCTTACGAATGCTGGCTCCTGAACAACAAGAGGTGTTGATCCTGCGTTTTAGCGAGGAGCTAAGTTTGCAGGAGACCGCGGATATGATGAATAAATCTGTTAGCGCGATTAAGTCTCTGCAATTCCGCGCAGTTGATACGCTGCGAAAGTTATTGCTGTCCTCAACCGAGAACGGTGAGAGTGGCACATATGGCGACTGACACCTTCCCACAGGGGTTACTGGAGGCATTTGAGGATTGTCTAGAGCGGTTGCATAACGGTCAGACGATGACAGACTGTCTGCATGCCTATCCCCAGTATGCCGAGCAACTCCGCGGCTTATTGGAAATGAGGTCAGCGGTGCAGCGAGCACGCCCCAATGCCGCTGAGATAGCTCAAGCACAAGAACGAATTCGCTTCCGCTTGGAAGGATATCAACGACGTGCACCCCGTCGCGCGCCCGCATGGCGGCTTATTTCTGGCTGGTCAGTTGCGGCGCTGCTGATCCTCGTCGCGCTCGGTAGTTATGGTACAACAGTGATTTTACAGCAGCTAGCGCAACGGACGGCGACTGCAACTGCAACAGCAACTACGACGGCAACGCAACCTGTCGCTGCAACCTTTACTTCCACCGCTACATTCACGCCGACAGCTACGCTAACTGCAACTCAAACGGCGACGATCACTGTGGTGGATCCAACTAACACCATGCCAGTGATGACGGCGACAGCAACTCTTACATCATCTGCAACCGCGACACCTTCACCTTCAGTCACGACTACAGTTACAGCGACACGGACACCAACCCGTCGTCCGATCATCGCTACGAACCCACCCGCACCAGTACCAACACAGGATCAAGATGACGATCACGGTGGTGACGATGACAGCGGTGATGATCACGGCGGCGGTGGCAATTCCGGTCCGGGTGGCGGCGGAGATAGTGGCAAAGATAGCAGCGGCAGTGGACGCGGTGGCGGCGATGACTAGCGCAACCGGTCATCGCGTTCCATATGCTGATTATTTAAGTTGTCGCCGTGTCTTGTTCACCCTTACGTGGATTCGTGTTCACCCGCGATAAAGGAATCTACGGCTTTCTGAGCCGTAATGATGGTCGCTTCCAATTCGGATAAGCGCGCCGCAATGCTATCCAGTCGATCCTGAGTGGCGGTCAACTGCGCCAGCATCCGGTTGCGCAAACCGACTTCGGCATCATTAGTTTGCAAGGTAGTGATGTTGGCACGAAGCTGATTCTGCTCCTCATAAACCTGTGTGCGATCTCTATTCAGCTTGGCGATTTCCTCATTGGCACGCTGGATCACTCCTAGGGTATTCAATAGTTCTGTCAACTGATCGAAGGTCGCGCGATCCAGCCACTTGTTTTCTAGGTAGCGCTGTAAGTTCTGATAGTTCAGGTTGATCAGTTCTTCCTGCTTGTAGACCAGTGCTCGCCGCTTGCGAGTGAAGGTAGCAGATTTTCGCGCTTCAGTCTCTACCTTCCAGCGCTGCTCGTTGGCATTTTCAGCGTCAGGTTTGCGAGTATCGAATAGTTCCCATTGAGTCCAGTTGGGTTTGCCAGATGCTTCAATAGTCACTACTAATGGGCGAGTCGTGGTGTTTTCCAGAATATAAGTGGTGGTTTCGATACGATAGAGATCATGACGCAGATAGGAGCCGGAAATGGAGAACTTAACCGTCTGCTCGGAGGTATTGCTGTGCTCGGTCACTTTAACACCAAGTTCAACCGCATAAGGCAAATAGACTTCACCATTATCTTTGGTGAATGCTACTATCGCTTCGCCTTTGTAGTCCCCATCCTCAACCACAGTGATCGGTCCACGTTCCAGCGTTAAACCCGTGCTATTGCTGAAACGCAGCGCCGCAACCGGATGGTTAGGCAGCTTCGCGCCGTTATAGAGCAGTTCGCGGCTGTATTTGATCTGGCTATTGGTGATCGGTACGAGAGCCGAATCGCCGCGCTTAACAGTAACAGGTGTCGTGATTGCATACTGGAAAAATTCAGCAGCATCTTTGGTTTCGGTACTCGTGGCTGTGGATTGCGCCACATCCGCCAGCTTGGGGCGTGGCGGCGCGGCTGCTGCCATTGGTGCAGATGCCGCCATAAAGCGGTTAGCAGTGGCGCGGGATGCGCCGCCAAAAGCACGTTCTCGCGGCATTGCATCCATGAGTTCCTCAGCGGCTGCTGCTTCCGCATATTCGACTGGTCCGGGCGCGACTCTGGCTTCGTCTCTGACCGTCGGACGGGCGGGAATCTGCGAGGTATAGAGATCGTAGATGAAGGAAATCGGCTGACCTGCCACTAGGGTGACTTTTACCTGATCCAAATCTTCTTCGAGGCGATTATCGAACAACCCCCATCCCTGCAACAGCGCCTTACCCGTTTGCTGATTCGCATCCGACTCTGCGACCAGTCGATAGCTCACCCGCCAGGTAGGACTGGGCGCTACGTAGTAGATCACTATATCGTGATCGCCCTCGCTGAGGCGGACGTTGACGGTGCGCCGCGAATCCTCGATTAAGCTGGTGTCGAGGAAGTAGGAAAGATCGGATTCCGCCAGTGAATCCAGTATCTTGATACCCGTAATATCGGACAGCGCGACAATCTGTACCTGTCCGCTATCAAGTTGGACGGCGGTAGTGCTTTGAGAGGCTTCGTCCGTGATCAACTCATCGAGTCCGATCATGCGTCCACTGAAGGCTGCCGCGTTTCCCGCTTTTAGAGTGGTGATCTCCACGCGGCGTCCGCGCAAACGTCGGATCAGATCACGCACGCTGTTGGTTTCCGAAAGGCGGATCGAACTGTTGGCTAGCCGTACCTCGCGATCCATCGGTGTCTGGTAGTCGATGCCAAGCACCTGCCCACCAGCCTGATCGAAGACTATGAGGCTCTTGAGGATGTCATTGACCTCATCGCGGCGGAAGGTGACGCCAAACTGAGTACCGCTGATCTGCCCCTGCCGAACGAAGAAGCCGACCCCATGTTTGTACAGTACAAGCTCACGAACGGGCAACGTCATGATCGATCCTCCATCGGACAACCGCACAATTACAACAAAAGACTGAAATGAGCGTGGAATTTTAGCCATTTTTTGAATGGCGAAAATGGCAGGCAAATGGGTGACTGTAGGTTAATCATTCAGCTACAGCTTGTAATTTCCAACGTATTACTATTCTAGCTGATTCCGCAATTCGCTACTCGGCGTCGGAATCATCGGAATCCGCAGATGTACCTGAGTGCAGCAGTTGGCGGGCAAATTCAAGTGCCTGCTCCCGCGTAAGTATCTCGCCGCTTGCCTGAGCTTCCTGAATTGAGCGCAGTAATTGTCCGATCTGTGGACCGGGGGCTAGTGCTAACTCTTGCATCAGATCATTGCCGGAGATCAGCGGAGTCGGGGCGACGATTTCGGCGCGTTTGAGGAAGTAGCCTTCCAGCAGCGGACTAACCGTCTGGATGCGCTGAATCCAGTCCTGCAGATTCATGTGTGCGCCTACCGTGCCGAGATAATCCGCCAGCGTGAGGATACAGACATCTACGCCAGCTAATCCCGTCGCGTTCCAGTAGCGGAAAATGGATCGACGTGATAACTCTCCTTTGGCGGAGAGTGCATCTTCCAGATGCACAGGACGCATGTGATGTCGCACAATCGCCGACAATCGCGAGACTTCTTCGGTACTCAGCCGCAGTGCCGTCGCCCGCTGATCGGCGATCTGCGCCCCTTCTAGCTCATGCTTATAGAAGTGAATGCGACCATCATCACCTACCGTCCGCGTGGCAGGTTTGCCACAATCGTGCAGCAGCGCCGCCAGCATCAGCAGCGCTCGAACGCTGCGACCATTGGGTAGTGGGGTTGCAAGATGATCCTGCAATTGGCGACGATATTGATCGAGCAGATAGACGATCATGCCATCGGCGGTGTTGCCCGCACTCTCGCTGGTACGGTACGGACTGATTGTGTGCAGGATGCCGTCAAGCTGTTCGACCACGTTGAGAGTGTGTTCCCAGACATCGAAAACGTGGGGCAAACTCTGAGTCACACCGCGCATGGTGTCGACTTCGGGCAAGATCAGCTTGAGCAAGCCGAGTAGATCAAGTGTCCTCAGCGCAGCGTGCGGGCGAGGACCGTTGAGCAAGTTGATCAGTTCATCGCGCACACGCTCTACTGATGAGTGGGCGATGTTGACGCCGTATTCGCGAATGTCTTTGCGCGTCTGCGGCTCGATCTGCATCTGAAAACTAGTACTCTGGCGAACGCCGCGCAATGCCCGGATCGGATCATCAGCAATGGCAGTGGGGCTACAACGACGAATGATCTTTTTCATCACATCAGAAATGCCACCAAGTGGATCGATGATCGTCTGCATTTCGCCTTCCAGCGGCACGGCAAGCGCATTAATGGTGAAGTCACGCCCCGTCAGATCATCGAGCAGCGTCGCGCCACGCGCACGGGAAACATCCAGCACAAAGCGTTCCCCTTCGAACTCAATGATGGCACGTCCGATCTCGCGTTCGCTGTCTAGCGGATAGTACGCTCCGCCGAAATGATCCGCGATTCTTTTGGCTGGCTTACGCCCGTCGCCGATACAAACGAAATCCAGATCGTGGCTGGCACGCCGCAGCAACGCATCCCGAACAACACCACCCACCAGATAAATCGGCTGCGGGTAGCCACCCAACAAGGTCTGCAAGGCAGCAATAAGTCGATGCCATTCAATGTATATTGGTGCGGGGACGGCGTTCAGATCAGCCATTCCACTTTGCGCCCTCACGTACTACGCCGATGAAAGGTAAATTGCGGTACATCTCGTCCAGATCAAGTCCGTAGCCAAAGACGAATTTATCCGCGATCTCAAAGCCGACGTAATCGACTTTGACAGGCGTGACGCGGCGGCTAGGTTTATTCAGCAGCGTGCAGATTTTAAGGCTGGCAGGCGCACGTGTTTCCAGCAGACGACGGATGTAACTCAGGGTCGTACCGCTGTCAATGATGTCCTCAACGATAATCACATGACAGTCGGTGATCGGTTGGCGCACATCCAGATCGATTTTGGCGACACCGGAAGATTCGCGCACTGAGACACCATAACTGGATACCGCCATAAATTCGATGGCGTGGGGGATAGTGATGTGCTTCATCAGGTCGGTCAGGAACATCACGCCGCCCTTGAGCACGCAGACCAGCAGCAGGTCTCTTGTGCCAGTGTAGTCGGCGCTAATTTGCGCGCCCAGTGCTGCCACCCGCGCACGCAGTTGATCCTCATCAATCAGGATTTCATCGAGAAACTCATGATAATCGCGCAAAATCGCACCTCGTCGTCATCGTTGTGTTGGTCAGGGCTTTTAATCAGGCGGTAGTCGTTATTGGAGTAGATCGTGCAATGGCGGCAGATCATTCCACCATTCGTGACGGCTGGACGCGGCGCACAAGGCGTCGAACCAATCCAGCACCAGATAATACATCATCTCCGTCAGTTCAGTGTCGCCGTGAATCTGCGCTGCTGTGGAGAGCGTCTCATCGATTTGCATGTGTAGGACTTCTTGTACTTCGCGGCTTAGTGCAGGACGCCTATCCTGCACTAAAGCCAACAATCGAGTCGGCTCGACGGCGTGCATTTCATTTAGTGCTTCCGCTGGCAGCAGCACTGTGACATCGATCTGATAGCTGGCACAGGAGGTCACCAATTTGTCGCGCAGTTCGTAAAGGCTAGAACGCAAGGAGACAATACGTTGCTGAAGATCATCGGCAAAATCACGAAAAAGATCGAGATCGGGTGGCTGCAAGTAAACTTGTCGCTCGACAAAAGCAATGATCGGCGCAGGATCGCCTTGTGCCAAGCAGCGATCAAATAAATCTAGCGCCTGAATACGCAGTGGATCAGGAGAAGCTGTGCCCAAAGTTGGCTGGTTTCCCACGATTATCGCTCCTGATCACGTTCATCAGCCATCATACACGCCTCAATCCTGCGATGGTGCGTTTCCGGCTGCTAAGGAGGGTTCGGGCGGGCACAAGCGGCGCAGATATTCGAAGGTATAGATGCCTGTATGATGCCCATCATCCCACGTTGGTTGCAAGGCATAAGTGCCGACGAACTCGATCCCTTCAATCATATAGGATCGTACCGGCTTGAGCACAAGGATGTTATCGGGATCGTGTTCACGTCCCATGTTCTCGTGTCCACCGCGACATTCCACACAAGGACAAGCTTCGCGTAACTGTGATAGTGGATAGCGGCAAGTTTGTCCATCTGCCCACGTGATGATCAGGGTAGATTCGGTCTTATTGAGGGTTATATTGGTTGGTTTGTTGGGATTCATACCGCGTTATACAGTGACTACTCAGGTAACTTCTTAACTTGGTCCATAGATCAAAACATTATCGAAAGATACGCGCAAGCCGGGAAAAGTGGCGTTGGCGGCGATGGCTATCTTGCCCCAGTCAAGGCTGGCGTCAACGAAACTCTCGCTCACCTGATTGCCATTACTGAGGCAATTACCAGCTTTATCCCACGTGGAATAGCGGCTTGGACCTTTCAAGCATAAGTCTAGTTGCTGGTCGTTAAAGAAGAACCGGAATTTTTCGCCATGCGCGATGATCCGAATCTGGTTGGGTTTGCCTACATCAATATGCAGTGTGGGGGTAGTAGGCCACTGGCTGATCACATCCAACTCACCATTTTTGTACAACTCAACACGGAAAGCACCATCAGCGCGTAATTTGAAGGCGTAATAATTATCGGCGTCTTTAAAACGGAACAACACGCCGAACTCATCCGAGCTACCAGTCTCACCCGGCGCATCCAACAACGTGACGGTAACACGTAGATCCAGATCGGTGAACTCTTGATTGAGCAAGGAATAGATCGAGCGTACTTCATCAATGGAAATGATCATCGCGCCATTTTGGATTTGTGTAGATGCCTGCCCCGGTTCTTGCTGCCAATTGTCGTTGTTCTGGTCAAAAGTGGTGGCATAGAGGAGAGCACCGGGTGTCGGTCTGGTTGGCACATCGTTAGAACGCATCAACATCACCACACCGTTAGTGATCAACAGCACAATGATGGCGATCAGCAGCAACAGCAAGAAGGTGAGCCAGAGGCTGCGTCGGCGGCGACGGGGTAACGGTTGTCCAATTACGACCATAGCATGAAGATCACAAATCCGTATGAAAACCAGCGGTGATTGTAACACAGCCGCATTGTCTAGGTAAAATCAGGATAGTTTGCACTTTCGTGGGTAGAGTTTGCCATCACATCGAGTGAGGGTACTATAAAGGCTAGAGTGTTTAAGTGTTTGACTGTTCTCGGCGTCCAGATCAGGAACTACGATTATGAGCTTTGCACCCAACCAATCAGACTCACCCAACTTGGAGCATTTGTTGCAACTCGGCATCCGTACTGCTAAATCCGGCAACATTCAGAGCGCCCGGATGATGTTCCAGCAGGTGCTGGATCAGGACAAACGGAACGAACGTGCATGGCTGTGGATGGCTTCTATCGCTGATAACGAGGTGGATCGGCGGCGCTATCTGGAAACAGTGCTGGACATTAATCCACGTAATGAACAGGCGCGGAAATATATCGCAGCGCTGGATCAAGCACTGCAAAGCACCGAAGGCTCGTCGCTTTCACTCGGCATCAAACTGCTGATCGGCATCATCGCACTGCTGGTCGTAGTATTCGTGATCGCCATCATCATCTACTAGCTTCGTGTTGTCCATTTCGCGTCAGGGAGTGCTGCTGTGGCAGATGATTTAGAGACACTGCTTAATCAGGGTATTCAGGCTGCACGAAGCGGTGATAAAGCGACTGCTCGCCGTCTGATCGAACAGGTATTGGAGCAGAACGATCGCATCGAACGGGCATGGCTTGCGCTGGCATCTGTGGTCGATACCGCCCGCGAACGGCGGCTGTGCCTCGAAAATGTCCTGGAGATCAATCCTAACAATGATCGGGCACGCCAACTGCTTGAGCAACTCGGACCTGCGGAAGCTGGCAGTACTGCAGCATCCAGTGTCCGCAGTGTGGCTACGACCTCTGCAAACAAGAGTGCCGCGCCTGCGCGTCCGGCTGCGCCTGCTCAACCAGCAGCGCAATCACCTTCTGCTCGTAACTTCACGCCGCCTGTCATCCCGCCGAAAACGCCGGCTGGCAGAAGTGCCTCGTCAGGAACACGAGATGCCTGGCGCGGTCAGCGAAATCAGCGTGGATTCCGGTTGTCGATTCCCTTCATCACCATCGCCATCATTTCCGTTCTGGCGATTGTCGGGGGATTAACACTGCTGCTACCCGGAGGAGGGGCTGCTACGGCGACGCCCAGTACTCGGACCGCGACCTTAAGCGAGGCACAGATCATTGGTACGCAGTTTCCCTTTGGTACGCCTACGGTGACTGTACCGGGATTCATTGTTACCGACATCTCGACGCTTGCTGTGAATATCGCCCCTACGTGGACGTTTACTGCACCGCCAAAAGCAAGCAGTACTCCGCGTCCTAAGCCCACGCTCCCCGCCATTACGGATTATGTGCTCGCCTACATTGGTGAGCGCGATGGGCGTCCCAGCGGTTCGATCTATGTTGCATCCGGCGATGGTTCAGACGAGAAGCAAATTGTAGTCAGCGGTAATGATCCGGTGTGGTCTCCGGATGGCAGCCAACTGGCGTATATCGGCGTCACCAACGGCAGTCCCGCGCTGCTGGTGGTCAACGCTGATGGCAGCGATCCTCAATTGCTGGTGCAAATGGGTAGCAGCAGTTTGAGCGGACCAGCGTGGTCGCCTAATGGTGACCGCGTAGCCTTCGCCTCTAACTTGGAAGGCAATTATGAAATATACGTGGTTCCCGCTACTGGTGGTGATCCTCAGCGACTGACCGTCAATGCAGGAGATGATCTCAGTCCAACGTGGTCACCGGATGGCGCAACGCTGGTCTATGCCTCCGATGTCACTGGACGCAAAGCGCTGCAAATCGTGGCACTAACACTGGCTACGGGGCAGATCCGCCAACTTACCGAATCACAGGGGCAGAACACCGATCCGTCCTATTCACCAGACGGGAAATCGATCCTGTTCACCTCAACTCGAGGGCGGTTTGGCGACATTTATATCATGCGCGCCGATGGTTCCGATGAACGCTTGCTTACAGTAGACGATGGCAATGCTGAGAATCGCCAACCCGCGTGGTCATCGGATGGTAATTATGTGGTGTTTACATCTAATCGCAATGGCGGCGTGCTAAATCTATTCATCATGACGCCAGATGGTAAGAATGTTCGTCAGATCACGAATCAGGCGGGCGCTAGTTATCGTGGGCGATTCCGCCCCAACGGATTCTAGTCTAGGTGATGCAAAGTATATGCGAAGCAACCCGTACCACCTTGACCGAAAGTGAGCGAATCGACGCTTGAGCGACTCTAACCAGAATTTCACTGAGGCTTATCTCGAACAACTCCTGCGCGAGGGCATCGCCGCCGCCAAAAGTGGCGATAGGATGACCGCGCGGCAGAAACTGCGCCAAGTTACTGAACTGGATCAGTTCAATGAACGTGGTTGGTTCTGGTTGGCTTCAGTGGTGGAAACCGATGAAGAAAAGCGCGTTTGTCTCGGCAACGTGGTGGTGATCAACCCCAACAACGAAAAAGCCAAGCAGATGCTCGATCAATTGATAGCGGGTGGCAAACGTGGCTTCGACGTCACCAATACGGTTGGTGTTGCCTTAGGACGCTTCAATAAATTACAACCAGCACAGCGCGTAGTTGTACTGTTGGGCGCTGTTGCTGTAGCGGCGCTGTTGTTCTTTATGTTGTCGATGGTTGGTGGCGGCGGCAGCAATATTGGTGCTCCCACTGCTGATTCGCTGTATACGCCAACGACAGCCGCCGTCGCAGTTCAAGATACGGCAGTGGCAGACACGGAAACCCCGACACCGAGCGAGACTCCGACAGAGACACCGCAACGCGGTCCTACGCTCCCGCCAACATGGACCCGTGAACCAACCTTTACGCCCGTAACGCGGATCAAGAGTACCCCGCTGGCAGCGCCACCAGCCGATGCCTTGGTTGGACGCATGATCGTCAGCATCGGGCTACCACTAACACTGGACAAAAATCTGCCACTATATTTGTATAATCCCAAGTCGAAAGAGATCACCAATCTAACGACTCCAGAACGCGGTGATTATGGGGTTTTCTTCCCTGATGGCGTGCGCTACGCCTTTTCGCGCTACCTCTCTGGCACAGGCAGTCTCCAGATTCGCATCGTCAACTTGAATGGCACTCAAGGGCGCGAATTGAGCGATACATGGGGTCGCAATCCGGTGCTGGCTGATCACCGCATGATCACGATTTCCGCCAATGGCATGAAGATCGCGTTCAGTGCCATAAATAAGCGGGAAAATGATAGTTCGCCGGATATTTTCGTTCTTCCGGTATTCTTCCCACCAGCAAGTTCGACGGCAACGCCAACCACAACACCAACGACCACCTTGACTCCGACGTCAACACTCAATCCTCTGGTGACGCCGACGGAAACATTAACCGCGACGCCAACAACACCACCACAGGTTACCTTGACAGCGACGCCAGTGCCCGCACTACTGCAGCGGCTAACAGAGAAAGATAGCGGTGACAACTTGTGGCCCTCGCTATCCCCTGACGGCTCAAAGTTACTCTACATTTCCGATAAACAGGAGTTCAATGGCACGGGCACGGATCTGTATCTCGTTGATCTGGCTAGCGGCGCACAGACGAATCTGACCAATGATGGTCAGGATCAAATTGAAGCCGCGCCGCGCTGGTCGTCCGACGGTACAAAGATCGTGTTCCAGGCAGGTGCATCAACCAATAAAACTGGCATTTACATGATGGATGCCGATGGAACGAATCGCCAGACGCTGGTCGAGCCAAACGCTAATAATATCCGTCCGGTGTGGTCGCCTGATGGTCAGTACGTAGGCTTCACCTCCGATCTCAGTGGGAAACTGGAGATCTTTTTGGTCGAGGTAGCAACGCTAACGATCACACAGCTCACCTCAATGGAAGACCCGATCACGCTGAACGACTGGGCAAATTGAGGATAAGGGCAGGATAGACAGCCGTGTTCAATATCCTCAATTTGTGCGAATGCGTGGGCAACCTGCATATGCATACGCCCTACTCCGATGGCGAAAGCTGGCACCAGCAGATAGCACAGGCAGCGCTTCATGCTGGACTCGATTTCATCGTGGTCACCGATCACAATGTATTGGTGCAGGGCGTTGAGGGATTCTACGGCAGTGAAAAATCTGGCTACGTGCTCTTGCTAACCGGCGAGGAAGTCCACGATCAGGCGCGCCAGCCACAAGCCAATCATCTGCTCGTTTACGGCACCGAGGAAGAATTAGCGCAGTGCGCCTCCGACCCACAAGCGTTGATCAACGCAGTGAACGCGGCGAACGGGCTGTGTTTTTTGGCACATCCCAATGACAGTGAAATTGCGTGGCTTGGTGAATATGCGATTCCGTGGGCAGATTGGCAGGTCTACGGTTATACGGGTCTGGAAATCTGGAACTACATGTCCAGTACCAAAGACCTGATGCCCACACCGCTAGCCACGCTGCGTACCGCTTTTCGTCCTGAGGAAGGCATGGTCGGTCCCAATCCCGAAACTCTGGCTGCATGGGATCGTTTGCTGGCGCAGGGACAGCGTGTGGTCGGGATCGGTAACTCCGACGCGCACGGCACCATCTATCACCTAGGTCCACTAAAACACGAAGTGTTTCCCTACGACTTCTTGTTCAACTGCGTGAATACGCACGTTTTGCTGACGCAGCCGTTAGCCGGACAAGTGGAACGCGACAAAGCTGCTATCTATCGTGCGATTCGTGCGGGACATGCCTTCATTGCCTACGATTTGGTGGGTGATGCACGCGGTTTCCGCTTCTCCGCGCACGGACACAGCACCGCCACGATCATGGGCGGCGTGATCCGGCTGGGTAGTGGTATCACCCTTCAGGCGATTGCGCCCGTACGCAGCCACTTCAAGGTGATCCACAACGGCAAGGTGGTGATGGAAGCCACTGACCGCGAGAACATTACCTATACTGCTCACACTGCAGGCGCCTATCGGATCGAGGTATGGCGCGAGTTCAAAGGCAAAGAACGCGCATGGATACTCAGCAATCCGATCTACGTTGAGGATGGCAACTATCGCGTCTCCACGCTGTAAGTTAGCGATGCCGCTTCCGTTGTAAACTCGGTTAATCCTGAGAGCGTGAAACTGACGCTGCTGACATCCCCGCCAATCTCAAACTCCCATGAACCCGAAACTCCATCTTCAGCCGTTAGCAAGCGCTCAACAGTTGTCGTTTTGCCAGCAGTGAGCTTTTGGATCAGGTAATACTGCGGGAGGATATTATCCATCCGTACCCAACCCTCGGCGAGCCAGCCACCATCATCTGTTTCGGCGTCACTGAAGTAGCCAATTTCAGGGATGCGAATATCGTCAATGGCAAAGCCCGGATTGTTGATCGCGGCGTCGCTGATGTACTCAAATCGCAGTAATATCTTCTCGCCAGCGTAGGTACTCAGATCGATTTGCTGGTCGATCCAACCACTAGATTGACCTGTATAGCCTGAGCCGTAGAAGTTATTCTCCTCCGCGCCTTCGGTACCCGCCGGAAGCCGCAGCGTTGTCCATGTTTTACCACCATCTATACTGACGACCACATAACCGAAATCCCAACCATCCTCAATATCAAACCACGTGCGGAATTGCAGGGTAGCCGTGCTCACCGATGTTAGATCGAACTCGTGCGTCAGTCGGGTATCCATCTCCTCACCACGATTACTCCACCAGAACATATGCCCATTTTCAGCATCGGTGGGGATCACCTTTACTGTCGGCGTTCCTTTGACAGTCAGCGTGTACTGTCCCGGATCATCCAGCGTGAAATAGGTAGTGCCGAACTGCGAAAGCTTGAGTTTGGCTGGCTTGTCTAGCACCATCTTGGCAATGCGCGGTGTGGGTAAGGTTGCTTTGATATTGGTATAGCCAAAACGCGGACCGTCAATGGTGGGATCATTCAGCAAATTCGCGACGATCCAATCTGCGAACAACTCATCCGACGTCATGATCTTGCCAGTAACAGGATCTAGTGCATTCAACTGGCGCAGTGTGTCCGTAAAGGCTTCAAAGCCATCAAGTTGATTATCCGTTAGCAAACGTAGAGCATTTTCACCGAATCGCTGCAAGAAGTAAGCAGCGAAGAGATAACTCCCGCCGTAATTCGGGCTGGCATCCTCAATCTCGTTCCAGTTGTTGAGCTGAGTCCCCGGTAGTCGCATGAAATCCGGCACGAAGCCGATACCAAATCCTTCGGGCGTAGCTAACGACGCTGCTAATTCCGCCATACCCTCATCGACCCAACCCGGCTCATTGCGATCAATGTTGGCGCGTATCATGTGCTCGAACTCATGTGCCAGCACACTATCGTAGTAGTCAGTACCAATATCGCCTGCCATGGCGTCGAGGTTGATGAAGAACATCTGGTGTTCATTGCTGGTCGGGGAGACTTCGATGGGCAGTTCGCTATCGCCCATGTAATAGCCAGCCACACTTTGACCTAGATCGTAGGCATGGACGATATACAGATGTACATCACCATCAACGCCGGGGGATTGTTCCTCGCCGAAATAGCGACGAACGGTGGGATAGATGACATTCTCGAAGTTCTCGGCAGATCTCTTTACCGCTTCCGTATCGGGAGTAAAGCGCTCCTCGAACCACATATAGACATGCGGAGTTTCGTACCACAGTTTAGCAGTAAAGGTGATATTGTTTGTGTCATTGGTGGCGTTGAAAGTAGCCGTATCGCCAACTGCGTATTCTTTCGGTGTAGCGGGTGGTGCAGGAATGTCTGTTACGCCGAGCAGTCGCCGCGCCAGATCGACGCGATCGCGGGGTGGAATCTGGGCAGTACTGAGCGCAGCCAGCGTCGCCGCACCGGGAGGCTCATCCCCTCGCACGATGGAACGATATCCCACGGAAATCCACAAAGATAGGATAACCAGTAAGACTAACACTGCACGTCGCATAGCCAGCTCTCCTTATCAACAGTATGAACAAAAAAGCGTCATCACGAGGATGACGCCGTAAAATTTGAAATAGCGGGTAAGGGGATTCGAACCCCTGACATGTTGCTTGGGAAGCAACCGTTCTGCCACTGAACTATACCCGCGAATGTAGCAGTATTATAGGTGTATGTGAGAACAGCGTCAAGACAATATCGGCAGAGGCTTGCACTAGGGATCTATGAGGTTGAAACGCCTCTTGCCTCATGATACAATGCGACTAACCTGAAACAACCGTTCGCACTTCACTATCGCCTGCACAATACTGGCGATAGTTTGTTATAAGCAGGATGTCTATGGATCAAGATGTAGAGAATAAACAGATCACCAACGCAGACCAGCAAGACCAACTGGAACATAGCGGCTACGTTGCCGTCGTCGGGCGTCCCAACGTGGGCAAATCCACACTGATGAACCGAATCTTGGGCGAGAAGATCGCCATCGTTAGCCCCAAACCGCAAACCACGCGCCTGACACAGCTTGGCATTTACACCGAAGGCAGCACGCAAGTGATCTTCGTGGATACGCCGGGGATTCATAAGCCGCGCCACGCGCTCGGCAAGTTCATGGTGCGCGTCGCTACCGATGCCCTACGCGATGCCGACATCATCCTGTTCGTCGTCGATCTACAGGAAGCGCCCAACGCCGAAGATAAGCGTGTCGCCGAATTGGTGCGGCAGTCGGGATCGATGTGCATCCTTGTGCTCAACAAGATAGATCGCACCAAGCCGGAGGATGTGCATCCGCACCTTGATCTGTATCGTGCGTTAGTGCCGAGCGTTTCCGACAACGATTGGGTCGCCATCAGCGCCAAGCTCGGTAGCGGCGTAGACGACTTGCTACATCGGATTGTGGTGAAACTACCAGCAGGACCGCAATACTTCCCTGAAGATCAGATCAGCGACGTAGCGGTGCGCCAGATCGCTTCGGAGATTGTGCGCGAGAAGGTGATGCATAACACCGAGCGCGAAGTGCCGCACGCTATCGCCGTTGAAGTGGACGAATTCAAGGAGCGCAGCGCCACGCTAACTTACATCGCTGCGTCGGTGTATGTGGAGCGCGACTCGCAAAAGCCGATCATTATCGGCAAACAGGGGGGGCTGCTGAAAAAGATCAGCACCGAAGCGCGCGAGGAAATTGAGAAGCTGCTTGATACCAAAGTCTATCTGGAACTTCAGGTGAAGGTGCAGAAAGATTGGCGGCGCGACGACGTTTTCCTTCAGCGGTTGGGCTACAAACTGCGTAAGTAATGATTACGATGTCAACTAGCTACGGATTGTGACCATGACTCAACAACCTCTCGCGCCAAATGAACGCACCGCCATGCTGGATCAGGTGTTCCGCCGCATCAGCAAATTGGAGGATCGGGCGTTGATTGCTATCGATCAGGCGGTGCGAGAGGCGGAGCAAGGCAAATTGCCCGCACCAACAGCAGCAGCAGCGCCAACAACTACAACGCCGATAGCTAGACCTGCTCCTACCACCAAACCATCGCCCTTCAAGCCACCACCTGCGCCAGTCCCGCCGCCACCAATCGCCCAACCGACGAACACGCCAGCGCGAACGAATCAGGCGCTGCCGCGCGTCGCTGCTGTTCCGCCATCCGCTAACGGAGAGAGCATCGGACGGCGCAATTTCCTGATCGGTTTGCTGACGGGCAGTGTCACCGCCTTATGCGCTGGTGGCACAGTTGGTGTTGCCTTCTATCAACCAGCCGTACAGCGTTGGTTGGTGCAGCGCGGCATCTTGCCACAACCTAGCAGCACGACAGTACCTAGCGCCACACCACTGGCCACACTTCCTGCCGATATCGTGGATCGGTTGGCATTTCTGGAGAGTCAGGTGGCGGCGCTGACGACAGAACGCGATGGGTTGAAATCGCGCGTTAGCGATCTCGAAGCAGCACTGAACAACTCCGGCACTGAGGCAGCACGCTTACGCACAGAACTGGACAACGCCAACGCGCAGATCGCCCAACTCCAAACAGATATTGACAGCGCCAACGCACAGATCGCCCAGTTGCAAACTGATCTAGAGCGCGTGACCACTGACTTAGAAACTGCCAAAACGAGGATCACCCAATTGGAAGGGCAAGTTGGTCTGCTCGCCGCTTATCAGCGCTTGGAAGCTACCAATCTCGATGGCACGGTCAAGAATGGCTTGGAACAAACTAGCGGTGCGCTCTCGGCTTTGAAAAGCAATTCTGAAGTGGTGAAAGCCGGACGTGCTACCGTCGCCAATGCGCTTACCACCGTTGAAGCTGATATGCCTACGATCAACGCAGGCTTGGACTGGCTGGATCGGGAGATCGCCGTACTTGCAGCCAGTTATCGCGCATTCCAGACCGCCCTCGCCAGCGCACAGGGATCGACAGGGGCGGCGGCGATCCAGCAGTTTGCTAGCGATCAGGCGGCGGCGCTGCCGTTCACTGTTGGTCAAGAACCGCGTGTGGCGCTGCAAACGATGGGCGCGTTAGTCGCCAAGCTGCCGGAACTGCTGGACAGTGTGGACAAGCTGACGCTGACTCCCGCACGCCGCTGGATCGTTGCTGATCCAGCTCAAGGTGGGCTATATGCACTGCTGTTTAACCCGCTTCGCAACGAATTGTTAACCCCGCTTGATCAGATGGTTAACGATGCACAAAATGTCGATCTGATTTACAATACGGTACTAACGCAACCGACGCAACGTGTATTGGAGCAACGGGAGCAAATTCGCGCCGAGATAAATCAGAGCGAGCAACAGCAACAAACCGGAGCGTCAAACTGATGGCTGGCACTTTTCGAGTCCCTGCCGTGCGGGCGGTGATCCTGCACGATGGTAAGTTCTTGCTTGCGCAGCATCACAATCATCTGCCGGAGACCATTGGCAAATGGGGGTTACCGGGTGGGCGGATCGAAGCAACCGATGCCGACCTGATCGCTGCGCTGCGCCGTGAGCTACAAGAAGAATTTGAGATGACGGCGGACATCGTTGGTTTCGTCGCCATGTATACGTATCGTGAGCGCACACATCAGGTCTTTCTAGTCAAGCCGCACAGCATCGACTTCCATATCAACGCTAACGAAATCCTTGGCACAGCGTGGCTGACGCTGGAAGAAGTGGTGGAGTGGCACAGCAAAGGGCAGTTGCACACGGGCTTTGAGTTAGCGGCAATCCGCGCCAGCATGACACGCTATGGCAAGCAGCTTAAACCGGATCCTAGCCCGTAAGTTGAGTGCATTCTAGTTGGCTTCTGCCACTGCGATCAGACGCTCGCAACCATCCTCGAACGGGCGCTGATCGTAGTCCCCATACCGTTCTATCCGCTTCCAACCACTAACCTCCAACAGCAAATCCATTTCACCCGGAAAGATATAACGCAGCAGCAGCGGCGCCACCGTTCGCTTAACGGTACCTTCCGCCATGATCTCGTCGTAAATCCATGTAATGTGCTGCAACTGCTCGGCGCGATCAAGGCTGTTGACCGATTGCTGCATCACCAGATTGCCGCTTTCCGGCTCGGTGAAGCTGCGCTCCAGCGTGATCGAGTTGTCGTCGATCCCCGCGAACTGTTCGCCCGCACTCGGTAGATCGATCACCAATTTCGCTTTTGGGGCAGCGAACCGTCGCAAATGAGTCAGCAGTGCCCGCTGATTCTTCTGCGTACCCATGTGCATCAGCGTGTTATAGGGGATCAATATCAACGGATACTGGCGCGGATAGGCATAAGTCAGCGCATCGCCCTCGTAAAAGCTCACCAGATCGCGGAGATCGGCACGCCCTTTGACACGCTGCCGTCCACGTGCCAGCATTTGCGAGGATGTATCGACGCCTTCCACGGCAAAACCCGCGCTGGCGAGGTTGAGCGAGACGCGCCCCGAACCGCAGCCGATCTCCAGGATCGGTGCGCCGTAGTCTTGCGCTAACACTTGATACAGTTCTAGATCAGCGGTTAGCGTTTCATTTTCGGCATCGTAATAACGGGCGATGTTGTCGTAAAATTGGCGGCTGTGCGTAGAGTCAGTCACGGATAGTTGCTCCTTTAACATCCGTTAGTGTAACCGAGCCAATAGGGATGATCCAGCCAACACTTACCCTTGCCAGTGTCGATCAGCTTGACCAGATTGCAGCTTTCATTGCAGCATTGCAGCAGCAACCGGAGTCGCACATCGCCTACTTCGGAGCCACTGTTGAGGAGATCGCACCGTATCTGAGCGAACTTACTCCCACTTGGCACAGCGTAACGGTACTAGCGACGCAGGATGATCGGTTAGTAGGCTTGCTGACCGCCGAGCACGATCATACGGTCAGCCGCGCGTGGCTGCACGGTCCGCTGATCGATCACGAGGAGTGGCAAACTATCGCGGATGCGCTGTATGCCTATGCCGTCGAGCATCTAATCCCGCCGACGCTGGCAATGCACGAATTGGCAGGTGAAACGGCAAATGAACGCTTACGCCAGTTCGCTGATCGGCAAGGATTCCCGCCTGCTCCCGATTCGGCGGCAGCCATGTCAATCACGCGCACACAGGCTGAGACTCTGCCGCAGATCGATCTGCCAGACGTAGTGCCAGCACAGTACAACGCCTTCATCGATCTGCATACCCTGACCTTCCCCCGCACCTACATCACTGCTCAACAGATCATCGACAAGGTGGATGCCAGCAACAGGATACTGGTGGTTACGGCAGACGATCAGATGCAAGGCTATGTCTACGCTCGTCTGGATGAAAGCGGGCAAGGATATATTGACTTCATTGGCGTGAACGAGACAGCACGCCGACGCGGGATCGGCAGGACGCTAACTACCGCCGCTTGTCGCTGGCTGCTCACCTTCCCCGACGTGCAGACGATCTCGCTGACGGTCAATTCGCAAAATAGTGCGGCGCAGGCGTTATATAAAAGCCTCGGATTCCAGATCGAACGCAGTCTACAAGCGTATCGCAAGCCGATCACCAACAGCGTATAGCAAGCGCGGTTGCACGAATCCCCGATGCCGATAGAATGATCGCCCATCTAACGGAAGATTTAATTCGAGGGGACTCAAGACTTGATGACGCGACTAGCCTTGAAGACAGCGCCTTTACTGTTGATTGCGCTGCTCATTATTACTATCGTTGCTGCTACGCTGCCAGTCACGGTGACCGCGCAAGAGCCTGATGCTTACGTCAATGTTGCCAGCGTGAATTTGCGCTCGGCTCCTAATAATCGTTCGACTGTTCTCGCTCAACTGCCGTCTAACACCCCGCTGACCGTTACCGGGCGCGATGAGTTGATCGCGTGGGTGTTCGTGCAGACTCAATCTGGTCAACAAGGTTGGGTGCTGGCACAGAACTTGCTCTTTCGGGCGCGTTTCAGCTTAAGTGCCTTACCAGTGGTGGATACAGTGGTTGGTGGTGCGCCCGCCCCGACCACTGCACCGGCTCCAGATGCTGGTGGTGGCGGCGATGCCAGTGTACCCGCTACCGCCGTGCCCGCTGTCGATAACCCCGCGCCGATTGTTTCCGGCAGCGTAAGCGGTGGCTTTGAACTCGGCGGACAGGTCGCCTTTCTCAGCGGTAACACTGTCAACGCCATGCGGACGGCGGGGATGCGCTGGGTCAAGCGGCAGGCGCGCGAAGGCGATGGTGGAGCGTTCGGCATGATCGGCGAGGCGCACGCCAACGGCTTCAAGATTCTGCTCTCCGTCATCGGCAACAAGGATGCTGTAACTGATGAGGGTTATCAGAACACTTACGCTGGCTTCGTCGGGCAGTTAGCTGCCGCGGGTGCGGATGCCATCGAAGTCTGGAACGAGATGAACATTGACCGCGAGTGGCGCACGGGCAGCATCGATCCGGCGCTTTATGTGCAGTTGCTTGCCAAGTCCTACAATGCCATTAAGTCCAACAATCGCGGCACGATTGTGATCACAGGTGCACCAGCGCCAACGGGAGCAGAAGGCGCGTTCGGTCTGGATCACGTCTGGAACGATGATCGCTACATGGCAGGCATGGCTGCTGCTGGTGCGGGACGTTACGCTGATTGCATCGGCGTCCACTACAACGAAGGCATCGTCAGCCCCAATCAAGCAAGCGGCGATCCGCGCGATAACTATCCGACGCGCTACTTCAGCAGCATGTTGAACCGCGCCCTACGCGGATTTGGTGGCAAGAAAGCCTGCTTCACCGAACTCGGCTATCTCACTGGCGAGGGCTACGGACCGTTACCGGGCGGATTCGCGTGGGCGGGTAACGTCACGGTAGCGCAGCAAGCGGCATGGTTGGCGCAAGCAGCAGTACGCGCATCTGCTACTGGTCGCGTCCGCCTGATGATCGTGTTCAACGTCGATTTCACCCACTACGGCGAAGATCCGCAGGCAGGCTTTGCGATCATCCGTCCGGGTGGTGGCTGCCCCGCCTGCGATTCGTTGGGTCGCGTGATGCGCTAACTTGGACTTTGAGTCCCGAAGGGACTTCGTTCGTTCAGCCCGGTAATTTATTGCCGGGTTCTTCGGGTTTGCCCACTTGATCGAAGGGCGATTCTCTGAGGTTAAGCTGATCTTTGAGTGCGGCGACGGCATCCCACGCTTGTCGCCGCATTGAATCATCCAGTGGTAGCGCCGCGAACTCATCCTCATCCACGATCAACACTTCACCAACAGGTGAGATGAACACGTCCAGCGCCAGATCGCTCCACGACACCGAATCGGCGGTGATGATCGCGGGGCGCGTGATGTTGCAGTACCAGCCCTTCAGATGATCATCGCTGACATCGTGCAGCTCGAAGATGTTGTACCAGCGATCCGCGTAGAACCACTCAAGGTAGCGATCTCCCTTGCGGAAGACCACATAGCCATCGTCCACATCGTCGCGGGTGAAATACGCCTCCACCTGAATCCAGTTGTCACCGCGTGATAGGAGTTCCCCTGTATAGGAGAACACCTCGCGCCCGTTGTTATCTAGTTTACGGATGGTAATCATTGAACTCTCTTGCAGTTTCCCTAGACTATTGCTTCGCCTGTTCTGCTTCCGCAAGCTGACAGTAATCTGCATAGCCTTGCCAATCTAACACTAAGGTGTCGTACTTAGCCCAACCCTCGACATCTTCCAAAGAAGAGAATATCAACATATGAAAGAATTGGTCGGCTTGAACACCAATAGATTTTTCTAGTGGACTTAGCCAAGCTAGAATTCCCAAGTTTGGAAAGGCGAGTTCTGCTCCAACGCATAGCGCCGTAAACGTTCCAACATAGACAGAAGAGGGTGCTCCGTACTGAGCGATGAGATCAGCTACTGTAAGTTTGTCCATTTGGAGGAATACATAAATATCTAAAACAATCTCTTTATCTGTAATTCGTAACCATCCAGTGTGAGGAACGAGTTTTTCTTCCCTCGCATTCCATTGGATTTGACGCTCTGAAGTAATTACCTTAGCCTGTCCGTATTTTGCCTCTAAGAGTGCTTCTGCTTGATCAATCATCGTCACGCCCGACACGATGCCATCCCAACAGTTCGACGCTGTACATGCGGAGGTATGCCAAGCAAACACATTAGGTGTTGCTGTAATTTGCAGTGTGGGGGTTTGAAGTGGTGCAGCTATGGCGTATTGGTCATCTGTATATCCCATTGTGTAGATAAGCAACATCCAAGCCACCCCTAGAAGAATGAGCATCTTAATTTTGTGAGGCATACGCTTCACCTCTATCAGTATCAAGGCTAGGATCACTCATCGTGATCATTGCTAACTAACGCTTGTTCTACTGTTATAATCGCCATAGGTATAAACAGTTCAGGAACTTTAGCAGGAAACAAAATTATGGGCGAGGGATCGCAGGGTCGGAAAATACGAGTGTTGGTCGCCAAACCGGGACTCGATGGTCATGATCGCGGTGCGAAGGTGATCGCAAGGGCGCTGCGTGATGCGGGCATGGAAGTGATCTACACCGGACTGCGGCAAACACCGGAAATGATCGTAGACGCGGCGCTGCAAGAAGACGTAGACGTGATCGGCTTGAGTATCCTCAGCGGCGCACACATGGCAATCACCCCGCGCATCATCGAACTGATGAAGCAGAACGGCATTGACGACGTACCCATCCTTATCGGCGGAATCATCCCCGATGTCGATGTGCCGGAACTGAAGAAGATGGGCGTCAGCGGCGTATTCGGTCCCGGCACAAACACCGATGCCATCGTCAAGCACATTCATGAGGTGGTCAAAGCGTGACCGCTTCCTCATCTGAACTCCTAGCTCGGATTCGCGGCAGTCGGCGGGAACTGGCGCGCTTGCTCACCCGCGTGGAAAACGATCAAGCCGTTGCCGAACTGAACGAACTGTATCCGTATACAGGCAAGGCGCATATCGTTGGGATCACAGGCGCACCGGGGACGGGCAAAAGCACGCTGGTCAACGCTCTGGCAAAGCATTACCGCGTTCAGAATCGCACGGTAGCGATCCTCGCCGTCGATCCGACCAGTCCCTTCACGGGTGGGGCGCTGCTCGGTGATCGCATCCGTATGCGCGATCTGTCCGGCGATCCCGGCGCGTTTGTCCGCAGTATGGCAACTCGTGGCAGTCTTGGCGGGATCGCGCGGGCGACGGCCGATCTGGTGCGAGTCTTTGATGCCGCTGGCTACGATCTGATTATGATCGAGACAGTGGGCGCTGGTCAGAGCGAGGTCGATGTGGCGCGGCTGGCGCAGACCACGCTGGTAGTCGAAGCGCCGGGCATGGGCGACGACGTGCAGGCGATCAAGGCTGGCATTTTGGAGATCGCCGATATTCTGGTGGTCAACAAAGCGGATCGTCCGGGCGTCGAGGCGACGGTGCGGGCGCTGCGAGCAATGCTCGATCTCGGTCATCGCGCCGAACGGGTGGCGCATCACGGCAGGCAGATGAAGGTGGACTCCGCCGCACCTGTCGATGAGTTTGCCGCGTGGATTCCGCCGATTGTGCAGACGGTAGCCTCCGACGACAAAGATGAGGGCATTGCTGATCTAGCGCATAAGCTAGAAAAACATCGCCAGTATCTGATCGAAACTGGGGTACTGAAATACCGTGAGCAGGCGCGGATCACGCTGGAACTGGAAGATCGCTTACGTGAGGTGCTGTTGCAACGACTGATCGCTCAGGTCGGACGGGCGCAGATCGCGGCGCTGGTGCAGCAGATCGTGGATAAGCGCGAGTCGCCGGGAGAGGTGATAGCTACACTGTTGGCAAGATCGGCGGAATCGGCTGAAACCCGAGGCTAAAGCCAGCGGGCTTAATGTGATAAGTGGCAGCGGCTAGGCGTTATCAAAAGAAACTTTGGTCAGATAGCAGCGATAGGGAAATAGCTAGATGACGTGGTATCGGCTGTTCTATCATGTAGTATGGACTACCAAACATCGGCTGCCTTTTATCATTGCCTCTAACCGTGATGCGATATTCGGCTCGATTGCGGCGAAGTGCGAACGGCTCGATGGATTGGTTCATGCGCTCAATGGGATGGAAGATCATCTTCATTTAGTGATTACTATACCGCCTACGATTGCGCTAAGTAACTTCGTGGGGCAAGTAAAAGGAAATTCTTCTTTTGTTGCTTCAAAATTGCCGGATGCCGATCCTACCTTCGCGTGGCAACAGGAGTTTTCAGTCCTCACATTTTCGGAGTCACTGCTTGCCAAAGTTGTAGAATATGTGCGCAATCAGGAGCAACATCACACCATGAATACAACTGATAGACAGCTAGAACCGCGAGCCTAAGCCACTTATCACATTAAGCCCGCTGGCTTTAGCCTCGGGTTAAGTGGAGCTATCAACCTGTCGCTGTTTAGGAGTCAACTGGACATACTTCTCTGCTGCAGCTTATTTCGCATTACCTCGTACATTCTCAAGGAAAACTACCGTGCCATTCGATCTACTCCTCAAAGGCGGCGAAGTCATCGATCCGAACGCAGGCTATAGCGGACGGTTGGACATCGGCATCACCCGCAACCGAATCACCGCTGTTGAGCCGAATATCCCGCCAGAGTCGGCGTTTCAGGTGATCGATGTAAGCGGTCACTACGTCGCACCCGGCTTCATCGATCTGCATACGCACTATCTTCCCGGTACATACTGGGGACTCGAACCGGATGCTATCGGTGCGCGGACAGGCGTCACGACATGGGTAGACGCGGGATCGGCGGGCGCGATGGGATTGGCGGATTTCCGCGATTCGGCGGCGGCGCTGATGCAAGCGCGATCCTTCGCCTTCGTCAACATCTCCTACATCGGTCTGATTGGTCCCAACTACGAGATGACCAATCCTGAATACAGCAACGTGGAACTATTAAAACGGGCGATCAGCCAGAACCGCGACATCGTGGCGGGCGTCAAAATCAGGGCGGGGCGCAGCGGTGGCGGAGTCGATCTGACGCCGTTCAAACGAGCGCGACGGGCAGCGGATGAACTCGGCTTGAGGCTGATGATGCACATCTCCGGTGCGCCGCCGGAACTGGAAGAAGTGCTGCCTTTCCTCAAATCTGGCGACGTGCTGACTCACGCCTATAACGGGCGCACTATGCGGCTGATTGAAGATAACGGGAAAATCCGCGAGGTAGCAAAGCGGGCAGTTGAGTCCGGCGTCCTGCTTGATGTCGGGCACGGGGCGGGATCGTTCTCGTTCGTCTCCGCCGAAGCGTTGATTCCACAAGGATACGCGCCCTACACCATCTCCAGCGATCTACACTGGATGGCGCTGTATGGTCATCGCGTTCAAGACTCGCAAGTAATCCTCTCACGCGGCGATGCGCCCGACGATGACGCGGGCAGCGTGCTAGTAGATATTGTGGGCGGTAGAGAACCCGCCTTCGATCTACTCAATTGCCTAACCAAGATGCTGCATCTAGGCATGTCGCTGCCACAGATCGTCGAAGCGGTAACAGCGCATCCCGCCACTGTGCTAGGCGTTGAGGGTGAGATCGGCACGTTGAAACCCGGTGCTTATGCCGATATTGCGGTGTTCGATGTGGTAGCAGAAGGGATCGATCTCTACGACGTTCATGGCGAACATAGGCACGCGGATCGGCAGTTCAAGCATGCGTTAACTGTGCTCAATGGTCGCGTCTGGGAACAGCAGCCATTACCCAAGCCGCCAGCGTGGTTGCGCTTCGTGGATGAAGAAGCATCATAATGGAATTTGCATGCTAACCATTCTTCAACCATTTTCCAATAATCACAAACAAAGCGCCTGAAACCGCCCTGTATTCCCTGCGAACTTCAGGCACAAAAATGCCCCGATCAGTGATAGGATTCGGGGCATTCAACTACTTAACTTTGATCGCTTCTAGCCGATGATGTTGAGGGGGATCACATCGGCGGTCTGGAATTGCAGCACACTGACACGCGCAGCGACATCGCGGGACAGTTGGCGGAATGCCTTCGCCGCCTCGGTATCCGGTGCGCTGTTGACCACCGGACGCCCTTGATCGCCGCCTTTGCGTACATCGGCTTCTAGTGGGATGCGTCCCAAGAAGGGCACGTTCTTCTGCTTCGCCAGCTTTTCGCCGCCACCGCTGCCGAACAAGTCACCCGCCATGTTCTCCACCACGCCGATGATCGGCACGTTGAGTTCCTCATACATATTGATACTGCGGAGCGCATCGCCCACCGCTACTTCTTGCGGCTGCGAGACGATCACCGCACCACTCAGCGGCACGGACTGCGCCAGACTCAGTGGGGCATCACCAGTGCCGGGAGGCAGATCGACGATCATGTAGTCAAGATCGCCCCATTGCACATCTTGGAAGAACTGCCGGATCGCGCTGTGCAGCATCGGTCCGCGCAGGATCAGCGGCTTTTCTGGATCGGTCAGGAAGCCCATGCTGATCGCCTTGATGCCATAGACCTCAAAGGGGATCATCTTGTTATCGATCACCTTGGGGCGTCCGTGCGTCAAGCCGAGCATGATCGGCACGTTCGGCGTCAGGATGTCGGCATCCATTAAGCCGACGCGCGCCCCTTCCATCGCCAGCGAAACGGCGAGGTTAACCGATACGCTGGTCTTGCCGACGCCACCTTTGCCACTTCCGACGGCGATGATGTTACGCAGGTTGATGTTCAGTCGTCCATGTACGCGGCGATCCGTAGGCACTTCGGCATCCCACTTCACATCGAGATCGCGGATTCCCGGCACTTTCTTGACGGCAAACTGCGCCGCTTTGAACATCACATCCTTCAGTGGACAGGCGGGCGTGGTCAGCATAAAAGTAAACTTCACCACGCCATCTTCGATGCTTAGGTTACGCACCATGTTGAGCGACACAATATCGCGGTGTAGTTCGGGTTCGATGACGGTGCTCAGTGCTTTCATCACCGCATCGTGTTGAGGATTGTTCGCCATTCAGGTTTAACCCTTCTGAATTTCTCAAATCAATATGATTATAACTCTATCGAGCAGAGCGCGTCTGTAACAAATGTTGGACGTGCATCTACTGCGAGATATTTCTTCGCTATTCCAGCGATTCCGCGATCTTGAGGGCTTCTTCTAGCGGCACCTTGCTTTCGAGGCGGTAAGTCAGCCGTCCTACGCTCCATAGCAATACGTTGGCGTCAACAGTACGGACAAGCTGACTGCTGCCCGCGAAGTAAGCGATCTGGTGTACGCTGCTGATCCACAAGCCTTCTTGCCCATTCACCTTGACGGCTTGCTCATCACCGAAGGGATAATTCTTGGCGGCATAAGCTGAGGGATCGAGGATTTCCAGCACCAGCCGCACGCTATCAGATGACGAGTCATCGAGCCACACCAGTGTGACCAATAACCCTTGTAGCTTAGTTCGATAGATGCGATCCGGCACACCAAGATCGGCAGGATAGCGAGGCAGCGGAATCGGGAAATTCACCTGTGCTTGCAACTCCTCAAGCGTCGTTTCACCCGACAGCGATAGTACGGATGGCAGCGGTGTCGCCGTCGGGGGAGCTGTTGGTCGCGGCGTGCGCGTCTCAGTTGGATTTAGCGTTGGTGCCTGTGTTGAAGTGGGTGTCTCTCGAATGATCGTGATGTTACCGATCCGCAGCACTTCCAGCACGAACGCCCGCACTTGCGGTACGAAGATGATCGTGAGCAGTCCGATGATCAAGACTAACAGTACGACTCTCAGCGCCATATTCGGACGCCAGATCGTTTGTTGTTTAGAATTCAGGCGTTGGCGCACTGCTCCCGCAATATCCGGTGTATCTAGATAGTGATAGCGCTGGGCGACATCATGTAGTAGTGCTTCCACTTGCGGATCGGGCTGTTCCGGTATCTGCTGATTTGGAGGCAGATTATTGCTGTTCATGCTGCCCCCTTTCTTCCCATAGTACCGGAAAATCGCGCTGTAAGATGCCGCGCAGCCGCGTTAGTGCCCGATGCAGCCGCGATTTCACCGTGCCAGTTGCCACCTTGAGCGCCTCTGCCGTCTCCTCCACACTGAGATCAAGGAAGTAGCGCAGATAGACGATCTCTTGATCCACTGCTTCCAGTTTGGCGATAGCTTGACGCAGTAGTTGAACATCGGCATCTTGCGCAGCAGGATCATCGCTGTGGGCGTCGTTAACTTGTTGTCGCGCCATCGAGCGCAGGTGCGTCCAGTAGCGGCTGATCGAACGTTGGCGGTTGCGTGCAACGTTGGCGCAGATGCCAAGCAACCACGAGCGCCACTTGCGGGCTGGATCGAACTGCGGCAAAAAGCGATAGGCACGAATAAAGGTTTCTTGCGCTACATCCTCTGCTTCCTGTGAATCTTGCATCAGCAAACAGGCAAAGCGAAATATCGCCTGCTGATGCTGCATTACTAACGCATCCCACGCGCTATCATCACCTTGTCTGGCGGCATAGATCAGATTGGACTCCGTCATGCCCCCATTGTACGCCACGATACGATGACCGTCACTTCACGATCCACGCTCTGCTAATTTGGCACTGTGATCCAGAGTACACCGCTGGTTCTAGCCGGGTTCCCATATGGATTCAAGGTTAAGGTTGCGCGTTCTGCCAGCAATGCGGATAATGTAGCCCGCTATGACGAATAGAAACGACGAGTACGACGACGAATATTTTGAGCCGGATGTCGATGGCGACGCGGATCTCGAAGCTGACGACTGGGCTGCCGAAGAACCAGAAGCACCAGTTCCGGTAGGCACACGACGCCTCGCGCCACAAGCGGAGCGGGTCTACGAAGATTACGCGCCCGCCGAGCCGTCCGCAGCACCCGTAAGACGCGGTTACGGCTGCGCCGATGTCTTTACCGCGTTGTTTCTGCTGATGACCATACTCATTGCCTCAATGACGATCTTGTTGATCGCTAATCCGCATACACCGTTGAATCCGCTGCCACCGCCAACGAACCTGATCATTTTCGTGCCGATCACCGAAACTCCACTGCCCACGTTAGTGCCGTCGATCACCTTTACGCCGGAACCACCGACGCCAACGGTCCCGACGCCAACCGCATCCCAGACACCGACACAAACCCCATCCGCCACACCTACAGCGACTTTCACGCCTGTATTTAGCACTGGCGCAACTGACACGGCGGGTGCAGAAGTAGCGGCGACCGCTCCACCACAATTTACTCGCTCACCGCGACCTTTCACCGCCAGCATCGCTTATCAGCAGAACGCGACAAACGATGGCTGCGCTTGGCAGAGTATCGCCGGATCAGTAGTGGATACACAGGGCATTCCGATCAAGGGGTTGGCAGTTCGAATCACCAGTGCCGACGATTCTATTGACGAAGTCCATTTTAGCGGAGAACAACCGCGCTTTGGCGAGAGTGGTTTTGAGATCTTCCTTGGCACCACACCTGAAGTAAGTCAATACACAGTACGCTTGTTGGGGCGAACCGGACAAGTCGTGAGTGAAGACTTATTAGTGGTTACCCGTGATACCTGCGAGGAAAATATACTCGTGATCAGTTTCGCTCAAAATCACGGTTACTAGGCGCCGTTATGTCCGATCTGTTCACGCTTTATATTGTGCCGACTCCATTAGGAAATCTGGAAGATATTACGCTACGTGCACTGCGTATTCTGCGCGAAGTGAAGTTGATCGCTGCCGAAGATACGCGCACCACGCACAAACTGCTGGATCGCTACCAGATTGACACGCCACTCACCAGCTACCATGAGCATAACAAGCTGACGAAACTAGATCGTATCTTCGAGGCTCTCGCAGAAGGCGATGTCGCTCTGGTTTCCGATGCGGGTACACCGGGGATTTCCGATCCAGGCTATGAACTGATCCGCGAGGCGCTAGATCGTGGAATCAACATTGTGCCACTGCCCGGAGCATCAGCGGTGATCACTGCACTAGTCGGCTCAGGATTGCCAACGGACGGTTTCAAGTATGTTGGGTTTCTACCACGCAAGGATAAATCGCTGCGGGATTTCCTCGCGGAGTTGGCAAACGAACGCGACACCCTAATTGCTTACGAAAGTCCTAATCGCCTCAGAGATACACTACGTGCAATCTATGAAGTATTGGGAGATCGTCAGATCGTGGTAGCGCGTGAATTGACCAAGTTTCACGAGGAGTTCCGGCGTGGAAGCGTGAGTAAGGTAATCGCACATTTCGAAGTAGTCGAACCGCGCGGCGAGATTACGCTGGTGATTGCGGGTGACACAACAACGACAATCGCAGAGAAGTGGACAGAAGATCAGGTATTAGCAGCGTTGGGAGAACAATTACTAAAGGGAATTCCACGTAAAGAAGCTGCTAAGACAGTTGCCTCGCATGCTCAGTGGGATCGTCGTGAGGTCTATCGCCTAAGTTTGACGCTGGAGTAGCCCACTCGTCAACTTTGCACAAAGTTAATACAAAACATTATAAAAGATTGCTCAAGTTTTGAGATTCTGCTAAACTTCGCTCAGTCTTTGAAATCGTCAGAGACGAGACATGGTTACAAAGCTGAGCGTATGGAATCACAAGGCAGCAAGGTAAAGTTTTCCACTTTATCGGACCAGCCAGCGTATAACGTCAAAGCGGTGTGTCTGCGAACTGGCATCACCGCGACAACGCTGCGTGCATGGGAAAGGCGCTATGGATTGCCTTCGCCTCATCGATCTGTGCAAGGTTACCGCCTGTATTCCGAGCGCGACATTGCCATTCTGGACTGGTTACTCCAACAGACGAACAGCGGACTTTCCATTAGTTATGCTGTGCAGCAGTTGATGCCAATTCTGCAAGGCGATCAGGAATTAGCGATTCGATCACCACTTCAACCAATCCTAACTGCGACAACCGATCCACGTTCGCCGGAAGTGCTCATCCAGAATATCGCGGACGCGCTACTGGATCTGGACGAATCCCGTGCTGATACACTGATCACAGAAGCTTTTGCCCTATACACTCCTGAAACTGTGCTGACCACAATCCTGATGGGTGTTCTAGATACAATTGATCAGGAAGTTACCGCTGGAATTGCCACTATCGTGGCGGAAAATATGGCGAGCAACACGATCAAACGCCGCATTACCATCTTGTTGCAAGCGACGCCAATCATATACTCCAAGCGTGCTATATTGTTAGTTGGTTTTGCAGATGAACGCACCGAACTAGAACTACTCATTCTCAACGCGCTGTTACGGCGAAGTGGATTAATGGCAGCCACGATTCTTTTGTACGACGAGACCGGAACGCAGATCGTTGCTGAGGAGGCAAACGGCATCAACGCCGTAACGGTGATATTCTACGCAGACAATATAGAGAATGCGGCGCGTTTGGCTGAACTACCCGTAATACTGGATCAAGCAGGGGTACCGATCTGGTTGATTTGCTGTGGTAAGGGTGCCATGAAGTTTGATGTGCTCAATGGACAGCGAATAACGCACATTGACTATTGGGGCGACGATTTACGGCAGGTAGTACGCGAACTCTTCCACAGCGTCCGCTCACCGTTCAGTCGTAAGGCGAGGCATACCGCACAGCGTGAAGCAATTCGTACAACAAGTTAGGTTGACAGCCGCCGGGGTAATTCATGGCTAGGTTTACACATACGTTTCGTGTTCGTGCTCCGTTGAGCATTGTGTGGCAGATGCACGAAGATCCAAGCGCACTTAAGGAACTGACGCCACCACCAGTTCAAGTGACAATATTGCATCTCGACGAACCATTAAGACAAGGATCGGAGTTGAGTTTTCGATTAGGCGTTGGTCCGATTGGCGCTGTATGGCATGCTGTTTATGACGAGTTCACGCCTTATAACCAAGAGTTGCAAGAATGCGGATTTGTAGATCGCGCGATTAGCAGCCCATTTCATTTGTGGACACACCGCCATACCTTCCGCGGACTTGGTGATAACACCAGCACGATTACTGATGATGCCCGCTTTGAACTGCTCGGCGGTAAAGTTGGCAGCTTACTAACATGGCTTGTTGGTTATCCAGCGATTGCCTTTTTATTTTTATTTAGACGAGCCAAGACGTATCGTATGTTGGCTCGTCTCACAAGCGCATCTCACTAGCCTGTCGTCTTCATCCCTGCAGCGATGGCATTCACTGTAGTTAGTACTGCGTTCAAAGCTGTATCATAATCCGCTGAATCCGGCTCGGAAACACGTAGCGTTCGTAACAACGCGACCTGAATGAAGTTTAGCGGATCAACATAGGGGTTGCGGCGTTCGATCGATCGCTGCATTACCGGTGTGCTGCTAAGGAGTTCGCGTTGCCCTGTGACTTTACAGATCATGTCACAAGCGCGCTCATGCTCGGTCTTCATCTGCTCAAAGATGCGATCACGGAGAGCAGGGTCCTTGACCAACGAGGCATACAATGAGGCGATGCCCATATCTGCTTTCGCCACATCGAGCTGTACATTCTCGATAAGCGCCTTGAAAAAGGGCCAATCCGTGTACATGTGCTGCAAGATTGCCAGTCCATCCTTATGGTCAGTGATAAAATGCTCCAAGGCAGTTCCCACGCCATACCAACTGGGGATAATGGCACGGCTCTGCATCCATGAAAAGACCCAAGGAATTGCCCGTAGACCCGAGAATCCACCACCGCGACGTTTCGCAGGACGAGAACTGATCGGAAGGCTGCTAAGTTCATCGATTGGAGTAGCTGCTTGCCAATATTCAAGGAAACCGGGAGTTTCGTAGACAAACTGCCGATACGCTTGCCTGCCGACTTCACTCAACTCGTCCATTGCCTGTAACCAATCTGACTGCGCCTCAATGCGGGAGACTCCGCCTAGTGACAGCAGCATAGCGTGCATCACATTGTGAAGATGGCGGCGAGCGATATCAGGATTGCTATAGCGATAGGCAATAACTTCGCCTTGCTCGGTGATCTTGATCCTCCCTTTCATCGAGTCAGGAGGTTGAGAAAGGATCGCTTGGTTGGTCGGTCCACCACCGCGCCCGATGCTGCCGCCACGTCCATGAAACAATTCCAACATTATACCTTCGCGTTCACACAACTCCGCCAGTTCGCGTTGGGCTGTGTATAAGCCCCAGTTGGAAGCAATATATCCACCATCCTTATTGCTATCGGAGTAGCCAATCATGATCTGCTGCCGCTTGCCGCGTGCTTCGAGGTGCCGCGCGTACTGAGGATTAGCGAACAGCGTTATCATGATCTCTTGGGCACCATGTAAGTCGTCAATTGTCTCGAACAGCGGCACGATATCGACATCATGATGGATGCCAACTTCGTGTGCCAAGAGCAACATCGCCAAAACATCGCTGGCATTCTGCGACATGCTGCTGATTACCGTGTCGATCACTTCCGTGCCGTACTCGCGATGGGCACGTGCGATCATGCGCCACGTGGAGATAACCTCATTGGTTGCATCGCTGAATTTAGGCTCGCCGGGAAATAACGGGCGAGGTGAGGCGATTTCCTGGGTGAGCAAGCGTTGTTTTTCAGCCTCGTTCAATCCAAGATAGTCTTCAGACATACCGTAAGCAGCAAAGATTTCGTGCAACGCCTGTGCGTTGCGATTGGCATCTTCGCGCACATCTAAAGGAACGAGATGCAGCCCGAAGACTCGCACTTTCTGGATCAGGCGTTTGAGTGCCCCTTCCGCTACATGTAAGCCCTTATTATGGCGGAGGCTCTGATCGATTTTGAGCAAATCTTGCAACAAAACCGAACCTGTACGATACCAACCTTTGTCCAGACTGTTACGGATCATCAGCAACATTTGACGATAAACTTCGCCGGGATAACGACTCGTGCCATTACTGGAAGTGGCAACGAGGTCACGCAGGTCATTATCGACGGAGACTTCGTCTACTGCCTGTGTCAGATGATCGAGCAAAATATTGATCTCGTCGATGTAGACTTTGCGCGCCAGGTTGCGCTGTGTTTCCAGTGTCTGCCATGTTACGTCGCTGGTGACGTTGGGATTACCATCTCGATCACCACCGATCCACGAAGCATAGCGAATGGGTGTAGGCAGTTCAGACCAGTCCGCCTCGGGATAGTATTTAGTGAGTGTCTCCTGTAATTCGGCGTAGAAATCTACGACCAAATCCATAATCACTGAGGTGATAAAGAAAAGACCAAAATCGACTTCGTCAGCGACAGTGGCGCGCACAGAGCGTGTTGGACGCGTTTGCCACAGTTCTTCGATTTCTTCGAGTAAGGTAGCTTCCAAATGCTTCTTTTCACGTGGCAGCAATCGCTCGCGGTCATCGTAGCGCGCCATCATTTGTGCAATGTGGCGAAGCTTGATCAAAACTTCTTTGCGTTTGGCTTCTGAAGGGTGCGCTGTCAACACCAGTCGCACACAGATACGATTTAACGAACTACGAACCTGCTCAGCAGAAAGTCCAGATTCATGAAGTGCATGAACAGCGGAATCTAGTGATTCGTTGAGATGCCCGGCAGCTTCTCGTTGGCGCAAGACACGGATGCGCTGCAAATCTTCAGCGATGTTGATGAGCTGAAAGTAGTTGCCAAATGCCTTAATTAAAATGCGCTTTTCTTCAATGCTCGTAGAGTTGATTGTTTCTGTGAGTTGTTCGGCTGCTCCAGAAATACCGCTGCGGCGCTGTTTAGCTACGCCACGAACTCGTTCTACTAAATCGAATGCTTGATCACCGTGCTGCTCACGAATGATCTTGCCAAGTAACGAGCCAAGGAAGCGAATATCGCCACTGAGCGCAGAGAGACTATCGCTCGGAAATTCGCCAGTTTCGCGCAATGGTTTCATAGGATTACCTATCCGTGTTATTCAATTCAGGCGGACGGTTTGGTTTGCACTAAGATTATATGCGTGGCGTTATGCCTATTCCAAACCTGCTTCCACTAACCAATTCATTGCTTGTCGAATCTGAGAGCGAATAGCAGCGGGCGCAGTTCCGCCAATCGTAGCGCGCTGTGCCACTGAACGGGAATAGTCAAATATGGCAAATACATCAGCGTCGAATGCAGCGGACTCTTTTTGCAGATCACTCAAATCGGTTTCGGAGATAGGTTTACCCGTATTTTCGGCACGTGCAAATAATTTTTCCAAGACTTGGTGTGCTCGGTCATAGCTTTCGCCACGTCCAACCAGATAATCAACTAAATCGCTGGCGAGAATCCGTTCTTCAAGCGCATCAAACATGCGATCAGGATGAATAGTCAGCGTTGAAACTGAGCCGTCAAGGGTAGTCAGCATGGTACGAAGTAGATCACTTGCTTCGAAGACAGCTTGGCGACTTTCTGGCGTTTCGGCGGAGAAAGCAGCAGGTAATGTGCGTAGCGCTGCAATAAATCCGGTCATTTCGCCGAGTAGGCGTGCACTACCAGCATTTACACTCGATACTTGCTTTTCTGGTTTGATACTGAAATTACTGTCAAGCGATGTGTGACCTACATAAGCGGCATCAATGGTCACAAAGCCAAGTGAAGGATTAGCAAACATTAATAGGTCATCAGCTAACCTATTGAGATGTACGCCAAGCAATACCGCTGCAAATAAGAACTCCGCACAAAAGTCGAGATCGCCAACGGCGTCCATGCTGTTGCGGCTTTCGTCACTAAAATCAAGCGCATGCGCCAGATCACGACGATCTAGGCGATAGAGTGAGCCAGCCAAGATCCCACTACCCAACGGCAGAGAAGAAGTTCGACCGATCACAGCGCTGAGACGTTCTTGATCGCGCGTCAGCATCCAGAAATAGCTGAGCAACCAGTGACTGCATGAGAGCACCTGCACTGGGCGAAAGTTCAAGTAGCCGGGCATGAGCGTGGCTACATGCTTCTCTGCTTGCTGAATAAGTGCTCTCTGCAACCCTGCAATTAAGGCGCTCAACGCATCTACTTCATCAAGCAACCACAGTCTTAGCGCAGTGCTCATCTGCTCGGCGGAGCCACGACCCAAATTGAGTTTACGGGCAGCATCCTTCGCCAATTCAGCTAACCGCACATCAAATGATCCAAGTGGAAAGGATTGATCATCAAGTTTGCCAGACTCGATCTCTTTCTCGATTTGCGTGAGCGCATCAGTGAGTGACTTGTGTTCAACATCACTTAGAGAGGCAGCGTTTTTGAGTGCATCGCTATAAGCGCGATTGACACGCAATAAGGCGGGAAGCAGGCGGCGGGCTGGACGATCTCCAGTACGATCTCCAGAATTGGAAACAGTACGACTGACGCTTGGATCGGTCATGGCTTGGTTTCCTGATTGTCGCGCATCTTAATTGTGCCGCAAGACCGCTGATCGCGCCAACTGAGACTAGTGTTATGCCAAAAGTGTTGTGATAGAATAGATTGGCTGGCAGTAAGGCAATTGATTCGCAATCATGCAATTCGTTTACTATTTTCATAAATGCTCCAATGTGTTACTTTCAACGTACTCTGTCGATTCAGTTGATAGTAGCAAGGACGGGATTAAATGGTATCAATCCTACTGATCGAGGATGACCTGAATTGCGCTAGGCTAGTGCAAAAGGTGCTCGCTCCCCATGATCATAAAGTCCTGCATGCTGCTAATGGGCTGACGGGGTTACGTGCAGCACGAGAACTCAGTTCAGCACTGGTTCTCGTCGATATGGATTTGCCTGACCTCAACGGCAGGGCGGTCGTGGTGCAGTTGCGCAGTATTTTGCGAGAGGTAAACGTGCCAATTGTCGCGTTTACAGCAGAAAGTGGGACCAGAGCACAACGAATTGCGTTGGCAGTCGGTTGCGATGATTTCATCAGCAAACCCATTGATACACGCGAGTTTCCTGCCCGGATTCATGCTATTCTTGAGAGGGTAGGAATAAAAGACCAGACAATTGCCGCAAGGGTGTCTCGATGATAGATGAAGAGACGACGACCCGAAAACTAATTCTCTATATGGAGGATAACTACCAAAATGGTCGTCTCGTTAAAAAAGTACTCAACGCCAAAGGTTATGACGTAATTTTGGCTGAAGACGGACAATCAGGGTTACGCATCGTGGAGCAGGAGCACCTCGATCTGATCTTATTAGACATCAATATGCCGGGGATCGATGGCAAGGAAGCTGCCACCCGACTCAAAAATTCTCCAGAGTACAAGCATATCCCTATCGTGGCGTTGACGGCATTAGCGATGCGTGGAGATAGGGAGAAAATCCTTGCCGCTGGCTGTGATGACTATCTACCGAAGCCACTGAACCTGACGCAACTACTGGAAATGGTACAAAAATACATCGGCGCACCCAGCCCGGATGATTCCAATTACGCTTGAAATTAATCCTCTCAAAAATGAGCAGTTCTTGAACATAGTTTGAACTGTTTGATGAGCAATTCCTAATCCTATCCTCCTAGCAACAGTACATTCTGTGCAGATATGGAGGAACCCCGTGATCCGCAATTTGAATAAGCAAATCAGCCTCGCGCTACTGTTGGTGACCTTGATCGTTGCTCCCGACATGACGATCTTCGGACATGAAGATTCGGTATATGTTCGTGCCGCGCATTATGTCGCTGGTGCGCCGAATGTCGATGTGTTCGTGGATGGTAAGGTGGTACTCACCGATTTTGCCGCCGCCAGCGTGAGTGATTACATGGAACTGGAGGCAGGTGAACATAAAATAGCAATTACGCCAACTGGCGAGGGGATAGAGAAGGCGATCATAGGTCCTGTGGATATTACTTTGACAGCCGAACATCGCTATAGTCTCTCCGCCATCGGTCAAACTGCGGACGATAGCTTGAAATCGCTGCTGATTGATGAGACGGCGGAGATGGCAGGCTGCGATTTGTCCAAGAGCGTTTTTCGCATCATTATCAACAATATCTCAGGACTCGATGCCTTCAGCATCTTTGAAAATGGCATGTATGTTGAGAAGAATGTTAAGTATGGCGAATACTCGGCTATCTGCGCACCAGTATTCTTCTGGGATACGGGCAGAGCTGTGGTCGGTGACGATCTGGATAATATCCTGTTCGACTTCGACAGTGAGGAAGATGGAAATGGCGGATTCTGGGAGCCTTTTAACATCTATTTTTGGGGACTGATGGGCAAGTATCCGGGCAACCCCGGCGAGGATTATGACTTCGGCGGTGGTGTCAATTTGAGTGTTGCGCCCGATCCTGTGACCTTTCTCGAGGCGTTCAAAGACAAGAAGCTGACTGGCGACAGCAAAACATATTTCGAGTTCAAGACATTGGTCGCCGCGCTTAAATCCGCTGGAGTGGACAAAGTACTGACCCAAGGTGGACCTTATACGATCTTTGCGCCTGTCGATGCAGCTTTCGCCACTATCGACAAAGCGACGCTGGGTAAGCTGATGGCTGACCCCTTGATGCTGGCTGACGTGCTCAAATATCACGTAGTAGCCGGCAAATTGAGCTATAACGATCTGGTAGCAGCGGGCAAGATTAAGACGCTACAAGGCGGCGAGTTGATGATCACTGCCAGCGAAGATGATGGCGCAACTTTCGAAGTGAACGGGGCGACGGTGATGAATTTCCCGTACATCGATCTCAATGGCACGACAGTGTGGTTCATCCAAGATCAGGTGTTGATGCCAGCAAAGTGAACCGATAGATAACGTTCAATATTCAGTAACTATGCGTCCGATACGATGCCGTCGTATTGGACGCTTTGCTATAATTCGGCTGATCTAAAGATTATGGTTTAGTTTCGGGAGTAGCTACATGTTTAGAGTAAGAATGAAAGCTCTTGGTCTTTTATTATGGTGTGCGCTGATCATCGCGGCGCTTGCACCAATCCCTTCGATCACCACGCTGGCGCAGGATGTGGCACAACCTAAAGCAGTTGCGCTGATCGGATCGCTGGCGGTGGCGCTGGGTTGCGAGAGCGATAATCAGCCAGATTGCGCTGCTACACAGTTAACTTTCAATGAGCAGAATCAGCTGTGGCAAGGATCGTTTGAAGTGCCAGCAGGCGATTACGAATACAGCGCGGCGATAGATGGACCTACCGATAAGATGGCTCGCCCACCGATCAAGCTATCGGTGAGCGAGGCTCAGAAGGTTGATTTCTACTTCAATCGGCGCACGATGTACCTCGCGGACAACGTGAACCGCATCATCGCCAACGTGCCGGGTAGCTTTCAATTGGAACTTGGTTGCCCAAATACATTAGGCGACAAGGGTGATTGGGCACCCAATTGCTTGCGAACATTATTAGAAGACCCTGATGGTGACGGCATCTATGTATTCAGCACCAATCAGATTCCGCAGGGCAACTACGAGGCGAAGGTCGCGGTTAATGGCACATGGGACGAAAATTACGGCGGTGGCGGTGCGCCGGGTGGTTCTAATATTGGCTTCAGCGCGCCCAAAGATGGCTTAAACATTATTTTCACATGGGACTCACAGAGCAAAGTTATGGAGATCAGCATTGAGGGTGCGCCTAAGGGTAATATCAGCTTGGCACAGGCGCATTGGATAGCACGGGATACGATTGCGTGGAGCAGCCTCAGTGTTGATGCCGATAGTGTGGTGACGCTGTACTACGATCCAGTTGGCGCGATGACACTGGAACTGGATGGCTTGAAGGGCGGTACAGCGATCCCGCTGACCTATGATCCTGCTGGTTTGAGCGCAGAGCTGAAGGAGAAGTTCCCCAATCTAGCGAATGCTAAAGCGTTCAAATTGCCCGCCGATGTGCTGGATCAAGTGCCGGAAATTCTGAAGTGTCAATTAGCGATTACGGCGGTGGGAACGGATGGCAAGATCGCGGATTCGACTTCGCTGCAAATCCCCGGTGTGCTAGATGATGTCTATCGCTATGCGGGTGCGCTTGGCGTCACGTTCGATGCAGCGGTGCCGACATTGCGGGTATGGGCACCAACGGCAGTGGATGTGAAGCTGCACGTCTTTGACGATAGCAAGGTTTCCAGCAAAGCGACCAACGTGCTGCCAATGACCTTTGATCCGGTGACAGGCGTGTGGAGCGTTACTGGTGAGGCGGATTGGAAGGGTAAGTTCTACCTGTACGAGGTCAATGTATTCGTCCGCAGCACAGGCAAGATCGAGCGTAATCTGGTTACCGATCCGTACTCGTTCAATCTGTCGGCGGACAGCTTACGCAGCCAGATCATCGATCTGAACGATCCGGCACTTGCCCCTGAAGGGTGGGACGCGGTAGAGAAGCCAGTACTCGTTGCACCGGAAGACATCGTGATCTACGAGCTGCATGTGCGCGACTTCAGCATCTACGATCAGAGTGTGCCAGAGGACTATCGCGGCAGGTATATGGCATTCACGGCGGCTGATTCCGACGGGATGAAGCACTTAGAAGCGTTACAGGAAGCGGGCTTGACGCATATTCATCTGCTACCCGTGTTCGACATCGCCACCATCCGCGAGAAGGCAGCGGATCGCACCGAGCCACCAATGACGCGGTTGCGCGAAGAAGCAGCGGATAGCGATGCACAGCAGGCGTTGGTAGGTCGCGGACGTGGACGTGATGGCTTCAACTGGGGCTACGATCCGCTGCACTACACCGTCCCAGAAGGGAGCTACGCCACTAATCCCGATGGTACGGCGCGGATCATCGAATTCCGCAGCATGGTGGAAGCTCTGAATAAGACTGGTCTGCGTGTGATCATGGATGTGGTCTACAACCACACCAACGCCAGCGGACAAGGGCAGAAATCGGTGCTGGATCGCATCGTGCCGGGTTACTACCATCGCTTGAATGGCGATGGTAACGTGGAGAACAGTACCTGCTGCGCCAATACCGCCAGCGAACATCACATGATGGAGAAGCTGATGGTCGATTCGGTGGTGACATGGGCGACGGAATACAAGGTCGATGGCTTCCGCTTCGACCTGATGGGTCATCACATGGTCAGCAACATGGTGGCGGTGCGTAAGGCGTTGGATGCGCTGACGCTAGAGAAAGACGGCGTGGATGGCTCCAAGATTTACGTCTACGGCGAAGGTTGGGACTTTGGTGAAGTCGCCAAGGATGCACGCGGTGTTAATGCCACGCAGTTGAATCTGCCGGGAACGGGCATCGGCACGTTTAGCGATAGATTGCGTGACGGCGTGCGCGGTGGTGGTCCGTTCGATGATCCACGAGCGCAGGGATTTGCGTCCGGCTTGTACACCGATCCGAATGACTTCGGGCAAGGCACAGATGCCGAGCAGAAGCTGCGCTTGCTGAACTATCAGGAGTGGGTGCGGCTCGGATTGGCAGGCAATCTAGCAGATTACCAACTGGTCAACGCGAAGGGCGAGACAGTCACGGGCAAAGAGATCGACTACAAGGGTGCACCCGCTGGCTACACCCTCGATCCACAGGAGCAGATCATCTACGTGTCGGCGCATGACAATGAGACATTGTTCGATGCAATTGCCATGAAACTGCCCACCAGCTTGCCGTTGGTGGATCGGATTCGGATGCACAATCTCGGCTTGAGCGTGGCAATGTTCTCGCAAGGCGTGGTATTCATCCATGCGGGCGATGACGTGCTGCGGAGCAAGTCGATGGATCGGGACAGTTACGACTCCGGCGACTGGTTCAATGCCATCGACTGGACGCTGAACGATAACGGCTGGGGACATGGCTTGCCTATCGCGGATAAGAACCAAGACAAATGGGACATTATGCGCCCGCTGCTGGCTGATCCGGCGCTGAAGCCAACTCATGATGAGATCGAAGGCGCAACACAGGTATTCCAAGACTTCCTGCGTATCCGCAAGAGTTCGCCGCTGTTCCGCTTGACCACTGCCGAGCAGGTGATGGCGAAAGTATCGTTCCTCAAGACGGGCGCTGAGGAAATCCCCGGCGTGGTGGTGGTGGTGCTGGATGACAGCAGCGGCGAAGCGGTTGATCCGACCTACAGCAAGATCGTGGTGGTGTTCAACGCGACGCCGGAGGAGCAGACGATCAGTGACGACGTGCTGAAGGGGTTGAACTTGCTGCTGCATCCGGTGCAGGCGGGTGGCGCTGATGCGGTGGTGAAGGGATCAATGGTGGATGCGGCGGCGGGATCGGTGACGGTTCCGGCGCGGACGACGGCGGTGTTCGTGGTTGAGAGGTAGGAAGTAGCAGGCATAATTCTAGGGTAGGACAAAGATAGAGAAGATACCCCGATCCGGGATACGGATCGGGGTATTTTGTGCCTGAAGTTCGCAGGGAATACAGGGCGGGATTCAGGCAGTTGGTTGGTGTGTCAGGTTGATTTGTTGGAATAGGGTTTGAGGGCGATGCGAGCAGTGAATTAGTAGTTATAGTGTCGAAAAAGGCTCACTACACCGGGCGCTAAAGCACCCGGCTATATGCACGAAGCACCATAAATGGCGCTAAGACAGTGCTGGAAATGGGTGTGATGCCAGTGCAGTTTGGGTGGTTGCGGAGAGATGACAGGTTGATGATAATGATGCAATACCTTGTGTGAATGTATTTGAGTAGATATGAAGCGTATATTCATCAGTTACAGCAGCAAAGATCGAGAGACGGTGACGAATCTGGCAAGCGATCTGACGGATTTGTTCGACTGTACGGTGTGGTTTGATCGGGAGTTGAATCGCAGCGGCGGGCAAGAGTGGTGGGCGAACATCCTTGAGCAGATTCGACAATGTGAGGTGTTTTTGTACGCGCTGACGCCGCCAGTATTGAAGTCAGAGCCGTGCAAGCGTGAGTATGGCTATGCGCGGGCGCTGGGCAAGCCTGTACTGCCTGTGCTGCTGGATGAGGTGATTATCCGCGAACTGCCATTGGAATTGCAGCGCGTGCAGTTGGTCAATTTTCGAGAGGCGAGTCGGGAGCAGCTACGTTCGATGCGGGAATCGCTGCGGAATTTGCCGCCCGCACCGCCGCTGCCTGACCCGCTGCCGAAAGAGCCAGAAGTGCCGCATGATCCGGTGAGTTTGCTGCTGGATCGGATTGTGAGGATGACTAGTGATCACGATCAGCAGCGGTTGATTATTTTGGATATTGATGAATTGTATGAGAACGACGTTTATGCGGTTCACGCACAGGATTTGCTGGATCGGCTGCTGCAACGCGACGATGTGCTGACGGCGCGGAATCAAAAACGAGCTAGAGAACTTTTAAAGAAAATTTCGCGTAGAGCAGCGCAAATTGAGGTGTTTGCTACTGCAAAATCCTCTACTAAACGAGCGTATAAACCCGGTGAACAAATCATTGATGATAAAGGCGTATCAATGGTTTATGTGCCACCAACAACATATAGTAAAGCGTGGACATTTCTTATGGGCAGTACGCGCCAGCAAGCTGATGCTGCGCTTGAGCAATTTCGGAGTCAAAACATTATACTTAGGCTTTTTGCTCCAAAAGAATCTTATGACATCGAACTACCTCAACATAAGATTGTCATCTCCCACGCTTATTGGTTAGATATGCTGCCAGTAACGAATGAAATGTATGAACAGTTTGTGAAAGATGATGGATATAAAAACCCTTTATGGTGGACTAAAAAAGGGTGGCAGTGGGTACAAAAAGGCAACAAGATCGGTCCACATAACTTTGGTAAGGAATTTAATGATCCCCAACAACCTCGTGTAGGAGTTACGTGGTACGAATCAGATGCATACTGTAGGTGGCGGGGCGGTAGATTGCCCACCGAAGCAGAATGGGAATGGGCTGCGCGCGGTCCCAAAGGATTGACTTATACTTGGGGCAATCAATTTAATCCCGATCTAGTAATTTTGCACCCCAGTGATAGACCATCGAAAGTCGGTATAGGTATAAGAAGTGATGGAGCATCGTGGATTAATGCCCTTGACATGTGTGGAAACGTCTCGGAATGGTGCAGCAGCTTATTCTGGAAATATCCTTATGACGAAAATGATGGGAGAGAAAACTTAGAGTCCGATGGATATCGCATCTTGCGTGGGGGATCGTGTACTGAATCTAGCGTAGACTCGCGCACGACGAGTCGCCATATAAATGCTTCAACTGAACCAAATGATTATAGTTACTATTTTGGAATTCGATGTGTGCGCGATTTATCCTAAACCTTGTGATTAGTCAAAAGGGCGAGGCAGCGCCCCGCCCCTACGATACGAGGTTCGTTATTCTGTGGTGGGGTTCATGACGCGACCCATGAACAGGATTGTGCCTGTGGCATCGTCGCGGATGGCAAAAAGGAAGGGACGATCAAAGCGCACTTCGATGGGATTCTCGGCGGGAGCGGAGGTGACGCCAGCCATCACAGCGGTGGCGGCGGCGGCTTCCGTACCGTTCTCATCAACGGCGATGAACGCCTTGTGCAAGGCTGCTGTGAGAAAGAGATTTTGCGCTGGATCGACATCTGCCATGCCACTGAAATCCGCTTTGGCGGGATCGAAGGCGTCGGTCATGCCCAGTTGTTGCAGCATTGACGAGAGCGAGAGATCGTAGCTGAACTGGAAGCGCGGCAGATGGAGGTTCATCAGTTGGAATTGCAGCTTGTCATTGCTGAGACTCGCTAGTAGTTCGGGCGTCAGCTTTTGCTCTACGCCGCCGATCTGTCCCTCTGTCGGCAGGATCAGCAGCATGGACATCTTGGAACCAGAATAGGGCAGCGAGACGACCTGATAGTTATCCTGTTGCAGGTAACCAAAGTTCTTTTGCACCGTCATCATAGGCACGGTGACTTTGCTGGTATCGAGCAGCGTGAAATCGGCGTCCTGCGTGGCATCCGACGAGAAGGGGAACAACCACGCATTCTTGAAGTAGACGGCGTTGACGAGTACCAGCCGCGTACTGGCATCGACTACGCCTTCGGGCAGGATGTTCTGGATGCGATCAGCGGTCTGCTCTGCGACCCAATCGTTGATCTGCTGGCGAGTTGCTTCGCTGTTGTTGATGAAATCGACTAATTCTAAACCCGCGCCGTAGTTGGCTTTGACCTTAGCAATGTAGCTGGCGAGGAAGGGGTAGGTTTTCTCACCCCAGAGCGCGTTGGCGATGCGGAGTATTGCCTCGGCGGTGCCAAAGTTGGGATCAGCTTCAGCGTTACCGTTGGAGAGTAATTCGCCGTTTAGTGCCAGAAAGGTGCGATGGAGTTCATCGTCCTGAAGCGCGAAATGGAGCACCGCTGCCATTTGTGCTGCCGTATCGCCTTTCGCTCCGGCATAGGTCAGCGCCAGCGCCTGACTGATGCTATAAGGTGAAAAGACCAGATTACCAGCGTCTGTATCGGCAGCAATGGCGAGTTTATAGAGATCGAGGGCGAATGAAGTATTACCTGCCACTAGTGAGGTCAAGTTGCCGTCCTGCGCGTGGATAGGAATTACTGTGGTTGTGAGCAAAAGGGTTAGCAGTAAAGCTGCAAGTCGTTTCATGTGTGTTCCTCCGTGTCATTCCAGACTCTAGCATAACGACGATTAGGACTTGTGAATAGTTCCTCTCACCCCCTCACCCCGTCGCTGACGTGCCACCCCTCTCCCACGCTGCGTAAGTACACTAGCGGGCGAGAGAGGGAAAATCGACTTGCGCTCGAACTTGTAGCCGCCGTGTCGCTGTGTTAAAGTTCGATTATCGTAGAGGCAGCATTAGTCGCTAGTCAAAGCAGCATAGAAAGCTGTCCAGTTGTGAAATCCAAGCGGTGGATGATCCACCCTCAACCAGCAGTAGAGATAAGCAAACAGTTCGCGGATCAAGCGGGACTCAATCCGGTGATTGCGCAGATTCTGTACAATCGCGGCTTTACCGATCCACAGAGTGCGCGGGCGTTTTTGCGTGGTGAGATGGCGTTTCCTGATCCTGCAAAGATGACGGGAATATCCAGAGCAGTGCCGCGCATTATGCGAGCGGTGAGTAACAAAGAAGCGATTTATGTTTACGGTGACTTCGACGCGGATGGTGTAACCAGTACGACGCTACTTGTCTCTGCACTGCGTGCTCTAGGCGCAAATGTTCAACCATATATCCCACATCGCGTAGATGAAGGTTATGGCTTGAATGATGATGCACTCATCAAGTTAGCAAAACAAGGCGCGCGGCTAGTCATTACCGTCGATTGTGGCATCCGATCACTAGCTGAAGCGGAGACAGCCAAACGCATCGGACTGGATATGATAATCACCGATCATCATTCAGTTGGTCCTGATTTGCCAGATGCTTTTGCGGTGATCAATCCCAAGCAACCAAACTGCAAATATCCAGAAAAGATGTTAGCAGGCGTTGGTGTTACTTATAAGTTGGTGGAGCAACTCTTAAAGACTAGCCTGAACAAGAGGGGATTAGCTGCCGAAGATTTCCTCGACTTGGTGGCGATTGGCACGGTAGCTGATTTGGTGCCACTGCAAAGCCATGAGAACCGCGCGCTGGTGATCCGGGGGTTGGAAAAGCTGAAGCAGACCAATCGCCTAGGATTGCAGGCGTTGATGGAAGTTGCCAGCATCACGCCCGCGCAAGTGAGTGCCTACGCGATTGGCTTCATGATCGCGCCGCGCATCAATGCCGCCGGACGATTGGACAGCGCGATGACCGCTTACGAACTGCTGACCACAACGGATCGGTTTGTGGCGAGTGAGTATGCCCAGAAATTGCAGACGCTGAATGTGACGCGGCAGCAGTTAACACGCGAAATGCAAGAACTGGCACGTATACAAGCAGGTATGGAAACGACGGCTAATACACCGCTTATCTTCGCGTCGAATCCGGATTTCAAACAAGGAATTGTTGGTCTGGTAGCGGGACGACTGACCGAAGAATATTACCGCCCGTCGATTGTGGTGCAGCAGGGACCAGAAGAAAGTCATGGATCGTGCCGCAGCATTGAGGAGTTCAACATCACCGAGGCGCTGGATCAGGTTGCTGACCTGCTGATCCGGCATGGTGGGCACGCGCAGGCGGCAGGTTTCACAATCCACAACGAGAATCTGCCGCTGTTCCGCGAACGCATGATGGAGATCGCAGGGGACGAGCTGACAGGCAAAGATCTGCGCCCGCGACTGGAGATCGACGCTGAAGTGCCGCTGCACAAATTAGACATGCGGCTTTACGATGCTTTGAGCAGCATGGAGCCGTGCGGACATGGCTACCCCGCGCCGATCTTGTGTGCGCGGAAGCTACGCGTAGCGGACTGCCGCACGGTGGGCAAGGATAACGCGCATCTGAAGCTGAAATTGACTGATGGTGCATTAGAACAGGACGCTATCGCTTTCCGATTCGGTGAATACATCCGCGACCTGCCGATGACGGTTGATGTGGCGTATCAACTAGAGATCAATGAATGGCAGGGAGAGCGGCGCTTACAGATGAACGTGGTCGATATTCGTCCATACGATTATGAGGCGCGGCGCAATTGAGCATCCTGATTACTGGAGGCGCAGGCTTCATTGGCAGTCGGTTGGCGCTGGCACTGCGAAAACAGGGCGAACGTCTGATCCTGCTGGATAACTTTAACAGCTATTACGATCCGAAGTTGAAACGCGCTAACGCGGCACTGTTCGCGGCTGATCCGCGGGTGACAGTGGTTGAAGGCGATGTGCGCGATCTGGCGCTGGTGGATGGGCTGGTTGGTGAGCATCAGGTGCACAAGATCGCTCATCTGGCGGCGATGGCAGGCGTGCGGAACTCGATGAACGAGGCACATCTGTACTTCGAGGTCAACTTGATGGGCAGCCTGAACATGATGGAAGTGGCGCGTAAGTACGGGATCAAGCAGTTTATACAGGCGTCCACTTCGTCGGTGTACGGCGAGACGACACGGCTGCCATTCGTGGAAGCCGATGCCGCTGATCGTCCGCTTGCGCCGTACCCCGCCAGTAAACGTGCCGCTGAAATCATGGCGCATTCGTATCACCACTTGTTCGGCTTGAATATCACCTGTTTGCGGTTCTTTAACGTGTACGGTCCGCAGGGACGCCCCGATATGATGCCAATGAAGGTGTTAGACGCGGCGGCGAATGGAACGCCCGTGACACTATTCAATGGCGGACAATTAGGACGTGATTGGACGTACATTGATGACATCGTAGATGGCGTGATGGCGGCGCTGGAACATCCGCTGGGGTACGAGGTGATGAATTTAGGCTGTGGTAATCCGATCACGATGAATGAGTTCGTGGACATCATTGAGGAACTCAGCAGCACGAAAATACAACGGATCGACGCGCCTGCGCCGCCAAGCGAACCGCCGATCACCTTCTGCGATAACAGCCGTGCCCGCCAGTTGTTGGGATTTGAGCCAAAGGTCAATGTAGTAGATGGCTTGGCTCGGACTTACGAGTGGTATGCGAATGGGCGGGAAAGGCAGTAACGAGTAAAGAGGTAGTTAGGTAGTGTGGCTTGGATTTGTTTGCTTGTTTATGATTGAAGCGGAATAGCGATCAAGGATTACAACGTGTTTTCACCGCCCGAATTTAGTCCGCCACCCAAGCCGCAAAGTGCGCCGTTCTGGGATAATCGCATCATAGGAACGATCATCCTCATCGTCGGGATCGTACTGCTGATCGTGATGGGATCAGGATCTGATCAAAGTGTGTTCATCCCCTACAATGCGACGTTAGGAGTGACACAGACGTGGCGGGCAGAACATCCACCAACAATCACAGCGACTCCGCGTAATCAACGACGTGCTACAGCGACACCAACGCGCCGCCCTTCAAGATCCGATGATGACAAGCAGTCCGCAGGAATCTGGTCTGCGGCGAGCTAACTCAGTTTAGGGTGTTGCGTTCTGTCTCTGAAGTCCATTTGGGTAAAGTGAAATAGAATCTGCTGCCAGAACCGGGCGAACTTTCGACCCAGATTTTGCCGCCGTGTGCTTCTACTACCTGACGCGCGATGGCGAGTCCGAGACCGGTACCACCAAAGCGGCGCGTGGCGCTGCTATCTACCTGATAGCCGCGCTGGAAGATGCGATCAAACTCGGCTTTGTCAATGCCGATGCCGAAATCGCGAATGCAGACTTTGAGCATGTAGCCGTTACCGTTTTCAATACTGAGTACGACTTGCTCGGTATTAGGGCTGAATTTGATGGCGTTATCAAGTAGTTGGTCGAAGACTTCGGCTAAACGTGCACTATCGGCGCGAACCAGCATGGGTTCGTCGGGTACTTCAGCGGTGATTTTGACACCAGCACGGGAGGCTTTAGTCTGTGCCCCCTCCAATACCCGATCCACAATCTCGCCAACTTCTACCGCGCTAAACTGCAATTCTTGCGCAGCGTGCAGCGAGACCATGTCAGTGACGCGACTACCTAGTGACTCGATGCGATGAAGGACAGCATTGACGCTGTTTTTCTGCTCGTCGTTTAAGGTGCCCATGTCACCATCGGTGAGCAGGGACAGCTCGAACATGGATTGCATCAGTGGCGTCTTGAGTTCGTGCGATAGATTCTGGATCAAATCGTCTTTGAGCTTATCGGAGTGGCGGAGTTCGTCATAGGCAGCTTGCAGTGCGTTGGCACGCTTCTCCAGCGAATGGAACAAGCGAGCGTTCTCCAGCGCGTTGGCGACGACGTTGGCGATTGCCTGACAGAGCGACACTTCGGCGGCATCGAAGACGCGATCACTGGCGACATCCTGCAATTTGACCAGACCTGTCGGTTCGCCATGTACGACCAGCGGCGTGATCAAGCCAGTCTTGGAACCCAGCCGCGCCATCTCTTTTTGTTCTTCAAGGTCATTGAATAGCAACGCGGGCAGTAAGGTGATCGGCATTCCCTGACGCAAGCTATTGCCGAGCGTGGGATAGTTATCGAGGCGGTAAGCATGACCATCTTGCTCGTCCCATACGGCAAAGCCAAGTTCGCGCACAACGGTAAGCTGACGGGCACGCCGATCCCACGAGGAAATGGTACACCACGTCCCTTTACCAACAACCTGCGCCTTGGCAGCCAGTGAGGTGAGCAGATCGGGATTGTGCCACGGAACAGGGGATTCCGCGCGTGCCATCTGTGTCGCCCAATTAGAAATCGCCTCACGGACGGCGTGGCACTGCGCCAGCTTAAAGGTTTGCGCCTCGCCGGGGTTGAATAACTCCACTAAGCCGACGACAGTTCCACCAACTGTCAGCGGTACAAACATCACATTTGCCATGCCCAAGCGCTTCAAATAGTCGCGAACGTGCGGATCGATGCGGGGATCGTTGGCACGGCAGATCAGCAGTTGTTCGCGCTGCAAGACGGCTGAAATTACGGGTGTATCGGCAATTGGGCGGATAGGTCCTTCACCCGGCTGCCAATGTGCGCTGCAAGCTTCCGCTAAAACGACCAATTCGTTGGTCTCTTTGTGCCACGTAGAGATCGAACAGCGACTGACGCGCATCGCTTCTGCTAGACGCCGCGTGATCAGTTGCAAAATGCCGCTGATGTCGAGCGTGGAAGAGACGGCGGAACTGGCGTCGAGCATCATGCTGAGTTCAGTCACCTGACGCTGGGCTTGACCGAATAGATGTGCATTTTCCATCGCTACGGAAGCTGCTGCCGCCAAATTGGAAAGCACTTCAGCATCTTCATCGACGAAACGCCCGCCACCTTTGTTGATCACTTCTAAGACGCCGACCATCGTATCCAGCACCATCATGGGTACCGCAATGACCGAGCTGCCTTCGGGTTCGATCACTGGAGGCTCATAATCTTCCGGTGTGAGATCAGGGACTAACTCCGCTTTATGTGTCTGGATGACACGCCCCGCGATGCCCTGTCCAACATGAAGGATCACTGTCTCTAAGGTATCGGCGTGGATGCCACGTGCTGCTACTACACGGATAGTATCGGGTTCCTGTGTATCGAATAGGTAGAGGCAGGAGTTTTCACAACGGACAATATCAAAGGCAGCCTGCAGAACCGTTTCGATCACATCTTCCTGAGTGAGCGCCGAGGTGATCCGCCGCATCGCTTCGTTGAGCAGACGCAACCGTTCGCTCTGGCGTTCCAATGCTTGCGCACGCTTGATCTGTTCAGTGATGTCGCTGATCACTAACACTGTGCGGTAGTTTTGATTGTTCTCTGGCATGGTGGCGCGAGAGACAAGCGCAGGTACCGCCTGACCAACTTTGGTGACGATTTGCTGATTTAAGCCGCCGACGGTAGGTGTCTGGATCGACTCGATGATCTGACGGCGCGCTTCGGGATGAAACAACATGGCGATGCTGTTGCCATATAATTCATGTCGATCATAACTGGTGAGGCGCAACAGCCGATTGTTGACGTAGCGGATGATGGCGCGCTCATCCAAGACGATCAACCCCTCCGTCATCGTATCCAAGACCATGCGGCGGAAAATTTGCTCGGTATCGATCTGACGTTCGCGCACCTGCATATTGGCTTGTAGACGCGCGTTTTCCAGCACCGTAACGCACTGACGATTTAGCGCTTGCAAGATGCGTACCGCACGTCCACCAGTTACAGGATACTCATTGACACCAGCCAATAGCAGCAGCCCGATCAACTGGTTTTGCGACATTAGCGGCAAGAAATGTAAATGCGTTAGCCGCAATTGCTCCGCTGCCCGCAATAACCCTTCAGAGTTGGGCATATTGCGTAACTGGGTACTGAGAATATTGACTAGCGGGCGCTCATTGAGCGCGGCTTCACTTAGTGCATTATGGGCGGAGACAAGCGGAAAGCTAATGACATCAGGAGCATTGTTTGAGAGTAAGCGCACGAACACTTCAGCCGCTGCCGCACCACGTTCGGAGAAACAGGCACGATGCCTTAATAGCGAGCCTTCAGTTGCCAGCAGCCAAGCGAGATCGCAGCCGAAAATTGCTGTCGCGGATTGACAGACATCTTCCAACATGCGAACCGAATCGGCAATGCCAGAGGCGACCCCCTCAAACACCGAACGGATGCGCTTCTGCACTACTTTGGTTTGTACGGGCTGTACGAGGACATCATTGGCGCCTGCAAGCAAACAAACCGAAGGAACATAGTCATTGCTATCGGGAACGATCAAGATGACAGGAGTTTTACGGGTGGCAGGATTGGCACGCAGTTGATGCAACAGATCGAAGCCACCGACCCCGGGGGTGTTGACATTAATGATAATGAGTGTTGGAGTAGTTTGTTCCGCTAGTGCCAGCGCGCCATCGCCCTGCTTGATTAGCGAAAGATCGTACTCTTCACGTTGTAGCCACGCCAGAAGACCGGAGATCTCCTGCGGTTGATCATCAATGATCAGAAGTTTTGCCAGCATAGTTTGTCGTAGCAATTCGCGCTAAAGAGCGCGCCTTGGTGAGTGAGTCATCTGGAACATTGATGCTGCCCTTATGCTAAAAGATTCTAGTGGCGACCAAGAGTTGATTGACAGCATCATACATACCAACACTATAACGATTATTGGCACAAGTGGCAGAAAAAAACATCCCCCGTCCGAACGAATTTGCGCAACGTTAACGTTCGACGGAGGATGCTAAGGTCTGGAAATTGGTCTGAAGTTACGAGTTGTAACTGATCATGGTGACAATCAGCCAGACAGCGATGGTGATATTAACTATCACGAGCATCGGTACCTGAGCGCTGCCAGTGATATCTTCACTTTGCGTACCACGCGCATCTTTGGCAGGCATACGGATAAAGTAGAAGATAGGAAGTACCAACAGCGGCACACTGAGCAGCCACAACGGTATGACTTGCATCCATAAGGCGTAGACCATCATCGCCGCAGCCATGACGACCGAGGAGTACATCAATACTTTGGCGTTACGCTTGCCAACCATGATCGCGGTGTTCTTCAAGCCCGCCGCTTTATCCATTTCGTAGTCACGAAGTTGGTTGTAAAGCTGACCATAAACGGAGATTAGCGTCGCTGCCAATGCTACCACCCAGACCAAGCCGGGAGTGCTGCTGTAGGCAAAGAAGCCAGCCAAGAAAAGCAAACCACTGAGCATCAGCGAATGGGACAAAATGTCGGTGACGGGCCATGCCTTGAGGCGAATCGGTTTCCATGAATAGAAGTGGGAGAGCGCCATCGTGAGTACGCCGATGATGAAGGGCCAAACACCGACAAGGGCATAGAGCAGGAAGGTGATTGCCGCCACGATGCCGGAAGCAGCCCAGCCTTGCCGCGGCGTCAGTTCGCCGTTGGTGATGGCATTACGGGCGGCGCGATGTGCTTCCATCGCGTCATCCGGTGCATCTTCAATATCGTTGATCATGAACGCATAGGCAACGGCTGCCATGTTTGCAAGGATAGTGACAGCCAAGCGCCAGTCTAGGGAAACCTGTTTATCCGTCGCTCCAAGAATCGCGCCGAATGCCGTCAAAGGGATGACAAAAGGCACAAATTCCTTCCAGCGCGTGAGGCGCAGAACACCTCGCGTTTTTGTTGAAAGTAATTGTACGTAGGTCACAGATAACTCCAGATTGCGTATATTGATTTCAGAAGATATGTAACCCGCAACTTGATCGAAGGATGCGAGTCACTATCATAGTTCGCCCGAAATGCCAAAAGGTTGCGGGCAGGCGAAGTATAAGACGGAAGGCGTGGTTTTGGCAACGCACGCCCTAGTGCTACCTTAGTGCTAGAGTTGGTGGTTGAAACTTTGCAGTTAAGACCTCGTATAGCAATTGCAGATGTACCGTTACAGCGACGGAACGCAGCATACTGCTACAGTTATCAGTTAGGCGTCGGCTCCGTCAGGCTGCTATACTCACACATGTGGTAGGGGTTGAAACGTAACATGCGTATCATCGTTCACACCGGAAAAGGTGGCGTAGGAAAAACCAGCATCTCAGCGGCAACGGCACTGCGCTGCGCGGAGATGGGACTGAAAACTATCGTAATCAGCACGGATACAGCGCACAGCTTAGGCGACTCACTCGATCTAGAGATCGGACCGGAGCCGCAGCAGCTACGCGATAACTTGTGGGCACAAGAAGTTGACGCCCGCTACTCGATGGACAAGTATTGGGGTGCGATCCAGAAGTACATGATCGCGTTGTTCACGCAGCGCGGCGTCAAGGACATCGTAGCAGAAGAAGTGACGATCCTGCCGGGTTTTGAGGAAGGCGCACATCTACTGTGGATTGATAAGTATGTGCGCGAGAACTTCTACGATGTGCTGATCGTGGATGCCGCGCCGACGGCGGAAACTTTGCGCTTGCTAAGTCTGCCGGATGTAACCCGCTGGTGGTTCGAGAAGTTGTTCAACTTAACGCGCGGTGTGGGAAAATTCCTGCGTCCGCTGGCAAAGCCGCTGCTGCGCACCGAACTGCCGGATCAAGACTCGCTGGATAAGGTCGATAATCTGTTTAAGACGTTGGACAGCGTTCGTCAATTGCTGACCAACCCTGAGATGAGCAGTCTGCGCCTTGTAGTCAACCCTGAGAAGATGGTGATCAAAGAGACGCAGCGCACCTATACCTATCTTAATCTGTATGGCTACGCGACGGACGCGGTAATCTGCAACCGCATTCTGCCAGACGAGGTGACCGATCCTTACTTCGCGCAGTGGAAGGATTTGCAGAAGCAGAACATCGCGCTGATCAATGAAGCATTCGGTGAACTGCCACTGCTGAAAGCGCCAATGTTTAACCGCGATGTGAACGGCATGGATACACTGCGGCGGTTGGGTGATGCTCTATATAGCAGCAGAAACCCGGCTGAAGTGATGTTCAAGGGTACGACGCACCAGATCACGCCGGATCAGGCTGGTGGCTACTTGCTGAGTGTGCCGCTGCCATTCGCGGATAAGAGCGACCTCGATTTGTACCGTTCGGCGGATGAACTGACCTTGCGCGTGGGACCGTATCGCCGCAATATCGTACTGCCACACGCGCTGTGGGACTTGGAAATCGGTGATGCAAAGTTTGAACAAGCAGCCCTCAACATCCGCTTCATCGCTAAGGCTGGAGCAAATTAGCGAAGACAATCCAGACTTAGCCAAACGGCTGAGTATATTCGCGCCGATGCCGGAGGCAACCAGTCAAGTCGATCCGGCATCGACGTTGCCTGATCCGAGCTTAGAAGAACGACCTGAAACGGCGGATGTGGCGCATCAGGGCTATACCCTGAAGCGCGGACGATTCCGCCGTACGGTGTGGTTCTTCAGCTTTTTGTTCTTCCGAATCATTGTCTGGGAAGTGCTAATCCGCCGCGCCTTCGGTGAACGGTTCGTAGGACGTGGTCGCAGTCAACGCTGGCGACACTATTCACGCCAATTCAGGCATCTGGCGACAGACATGGGCGGCGTCATGATCAAGCTGGGGCAGTTCGTATCCAGCCGCGTCGATGTGCTGCCTCCTGAGATCACCGACGAGTTGATCGGCTTGCAGGATCAAGTTCCGGTGGTGCCGTTTGAGTACATCAAACAGACCGTAGAACGTGAACTCGGTCCTCTTGAGAAAACTTATCTGTGGTTCAACCGCGAACCGATTGCTGCGGCGTCACTCGGACAAGTACACCGCGCCCAACTCCACAATGGGGATCGCGTGGTGGTGAAAGTGCAGCGCCCCAACATCAATGACATCGTTCAAACCGATCTGGCGGCGCTGCGAGTAGTGGCGCGGTTGGCAATGCGCTACGGTCCGATCCGCCGACGTGCCAATGTGCCCTCGCTGTTGGATGAGTTCGCGCGGGTGATGTGGGAAGAACTGGATTACCGCAAGGAAGCCGATCACGCGCTGATCTTCGCGTCAATGTTCGAGCATGATATGGGCATTTACGTGCCGTCAGTGTATCTGGAACACAGCACACATTTTGTGCTGACGCTGGAAGATGTGACCAGCATCAAGCTGAACGATTACACTGCTATCGAAAAGGCGGGGATTGATCGCAAGGAAGTAGCAGTTCGCTTGCTCAACTGCTATCTGACGCAGATTTTCGATAAGCGGTTTTTCCACGCCGATCCGCATCCGGGCAACATTTTCATCTATCCGCTGCCGGAGAAATACAGCAACGGCGCGAAACCGGGCAAGCGTCCTTTCTATGTGATCTTCGTGGATTTTGGCATGGTGGGGCGGTTGACGCCGCGCTTGCAGGATGGTCTGCGCGATACGTTGATCGCAGTGATCACACAGGACTCGAAGGGTTTGGTCGCCAGCTATCAGAAGTTAGGCGTGCTGATGCCCGATGTGGACATCACGCGGCTTGAACAGGCGACAGAAGCGGTGTTCAGCAAGGTCTGGGGGCTGAACATGAACGAACTGGCGAACTTGCCTTTCGAGGAAGTATCCAGTGTAGCGCGCGAGTTCAGCGATCTGCTGCTGTCGATGCCGTTCCAGATGCCGCAGGATTTTATCTATCTGAGCCGCGCAGTCGGAATTCTAAGCGGTATGTGCACCGGACTCGATCCCACGTTCGACCCGTGGCAGCAGATGCAGCCGTTCGTGGAACGACTGATGGTGGAGCAGAACAGCAAGAACGTGATCCCCGCTGGTCCCCGCGCGATGCTAGATGTGGGCGTGAAGATGATCCGTGATTTTGCTACGCGCACCTATCGTCTGCCGCAGTTGGCGGATACGGTACTGCAACGCGCTGAACGCGGCGAACTGACCGTACAAATCTCGCCTAATGACAGCCTATACAAACAGGTGAATCGCATCGAGACGACGATCAATCAACTGTCGCTGGGCGTGATCTTTGCGACGGTGGCGCTGGCGAGTACACTGCTGTATACCCAGCGAGAGCACACACTAGGAATGATCGGATTTGGAATCTCACTCGTTTTGCTGTTGATATTTCTGTTCCGGCGGAAGGATTAAATGACGACATTCCAATACCATCCTGAAGTATTGGCGAAGTATCCCAAGGTGGTAGGCGGCGTGATCGTAGCGCGGGGATTAGTCAACGCGGCAACGCCGGAAGCACTCAAAACAGAATATGCAACTGAACAGCAAGCGACGATCACACGCATCGGCAGTATGCCGCTGAGTGAGCTTCCGTCGCTTGCTGCTTGGCGCGGTGTGTTTCGCGGCTTTGGAGTCGATCCGACACAGTATCGCAACGCGGCAGAGGCATTACTTCGACGGCTGACCAAACAAGGCGATATTCCCTTCATCAATACAATGGTCGATCTGGCGAATCTGGTAAGTATCCGGTATGCGCTGCCAGTTGCTGTATTCGACACACAGGATACAACGGGCGCGGTGACCGTGCGATTGGCGCGCGGTGATGAGCGATTCACTGTGCTTGGTCAGAGCGACCCAGAGCATCCTGAAGCGGGCGAGGTGATCTTCGTAGATGAGGCTGATCTGGTTTCAGCGCGGCGGTGGTGCTGGCGACAGAGCGCCCAGAGTGCGGCGAACGAAACAACCAGCAATGTGATCGTGACTGTAGAAGCGCACCACAGCAACGCGCGACCAGAGATCGAGGCGGCGCTGCATAATCTGAGTGCGCTTTTGGAACGCTATGCTGGCGCCGAAGCGGATAGTATGAATATAGCTATCCTTGACGCCGCTAATCCAGCCATTTGATCGAGATGCACAATGACAGCACAGTGGGACTCCCTCTACGTTCGCACCGATAGTACGACTGCCGTAGCAGAAGCATTGATCGCTACATTGACGAGTGCGGGGTATCAACGCTTCGATCCGTTTCCCGGTGGCGCTGGCACGCCGATAGGTATCAAGGAGACGGTGAAATTATTCGTCGCACCGCCAGTGGATGGAATTGTGCGCGTGATCGGCGGACTGCCGGAGAATGTCACTCTGCCGTTGAATTTCCTTCGGGCGTGGATCAGCGACGATAACTGCGGAGTTATGGCATATCGCGATGGTGTAGCTGACGCGTCAGCAATAGCGGACTATCTGACGGTGGGCAAATCTCTAGATGATCTGGCTAAGGCAGAACAACGTCCCGCACTTGGCGTTGTCAACAAGAGTGCATCGACTAATCTAGCGCCAGAACTGGCGCAGTTCGCGGAAGCACGTGGCGTCAATCCACAGCAGGCGGATAAGCTGATCAACCGATTGACTGGTCAGCTATTCGGTAAAATGGACCGGCAAAGCAGCGGTGAAGCTGGGGCACTTAAAGATCAGGCGAAGGCGTTGCTCAGTCAAGCACAAGCAGATGTCGATTGGGGCAGTCCGCAGGCGCGCAAGCTGCTTACGCTAGTGGAGTCGTTAGTACTGCCGTCGAACTGGCGCGATCCTGACTTCAACTCGTTGCGGGAGGCTTATCAGGTGGCTAGGCGTCTGGCGCGTAATCCAAAGGCGCTGCTGTTACCTGATGAGAAGCAAGCATTGAACAAAGTAGCTGGCGCTATCGACTATCAAGCGATTTATATGGGAAAGTGATGATGAAACAGTTTGGTCGCGCGCTCTTAATCTTCGTGGTAGCTGTATTGCTGGCAGGTGTGGGGATTACTTCATGGACGGTGACGGCGCAGGATGCGACGTTCCCAACACTTACCCCGCCGCCGAGTCCCACTAATAACGGCGGATCGGCGCAGTGGGAGATCGGGGAGCAGACGTTCACCAGTGATTATCCCTACGGATTCAACTTTACACTAAAGGCATCAAGCAGCGCGGGTAGAATCAAGAATGCGACGGTGCAGTGGAAGTTGTCACCTGTAACGTTGCAGCGCGTCGGCGGTACATTCAACGAGCAGTCAGAGCAGTGGGAGTTTCGTTGGGAATCAACCTCTGCTCCGGTTCCGGCGTGGGTAGGTCTGCAATATTGGTTCGTGCTGGAAGATGAACAAGGCAATACCTACCAGACACAGACTTGGCAAGCGGAATACGCCGACGATACAAAATCGTGGGGACGCGCGGAGTCTGAAGACATCATCGTGTTCTGGGAGCATCCGATCCCCGATAGTTTCGGTCAGTTGGCGCTGGATGCGATGAAAGAACAGCGAGAGTTTTATCGTGCCGCATGGGGCAGTTTGCTCTCTTACAAGCCGCGCGCGATTTTTTACGCCACCAAGCAGAGCTATTACGAGTGGGACTTGAATTCGGGAACTGTAGGGCGGAATGATGTCGGACAGACTGTCTCATCGTGGGGCGGTACCGTACAATATAACTACAATGGCAATCTCGTGGAGGGTGCTTACGGCACTATTCTGCATGAGATAGCGCACCTCTATCAATCGGATAAGCGGCAGCCAACTGGCATTCGCTGGTGGTATGAGGGACAAGCTACCTTTTTCGAGATGAATAAGGGCGTAATGTACGATTATCTCGCCCGAGTTAAGCAAATCGTGCGTAGCAAGGGATTGGGATCGATCCGAGATAACTGGGGTGTTGCAACTGGTGTTCGGGGTGACTATGACTTCGGCTATGCTTTCATCCGTTATCTGGTGGAAACCTACGGGATCGAGGTGCATCTGAGGATCACTGAACTGCTGCGTGGTAACCGAACTCTGTTTGACGCAATCTCGGAGGCGGTAGGTAAGCCGTTGGAGGAGATCGAGTACGATTACCGCGTGTGGCTTGGTTTGCCTGATCCGACTGTGCCGACGGCGCTGCCAACGCTAGGATTCACATTCCCGCCGACACCGACGTTCAAGCCGTAGACCCTTACCACCACCTCTCTCCCACGCTGCGCGAGTACACTGCGGGGAGAGGGGAAGCTCCTATAGATTTAGTAAGGGAAGGTTGGCGGATAGCGATCTTCCCAGAGGATCGTGGAGTCTTGTGTGCGGAGATAGGCAAGGATGAATTCGTCCATCGCGCCACCGAAGACCGATTTGGTGTCCGTCAGCCGCACGCCAGTACGCAGATCGCGGGCGTAACGCTCGGTTTTATCGAGGCTGTAGTCGCGGATGATGGTGTAGCCGGGTTTGCGCGTCTCCGATTCGGGTTCAGGACGCCGCCCTTCCATGATCTCCGACTTGATGAATTGATAATCGCGCAGCCAACGGGGAACGGATTTGCCGTCTGGGATGGCGAACACGCGCACCAATGCCAGTTGATCCTGTGAACTGCTATCGCGTCCGTGCAGTCGGTGGAGTCCGCGTTCACCCTTGAGAAAGCCGAAAGCGTTGGTTCCACGCACGAATAAGGCGATCTCCGGCGAGGCGGTGTGCGCTGCGAACTTCTCCTGCAAATCGGCGAAGTTTCCGCCGTTGACCAACGCGAAGTTCATCCCGCCAGGAACACCCTCTTTGGAATCGAGCATGTAGAGATCGTATTCGTAGCCTTTGCGCTCCGCCCAATGTAGATACATCGTGGCTAGCTGGCGCGCCCATGTATCGTTTGTCGCACTTGAAGCGAAGGGCTGATCGCTGAACGGACGGATCAAGAGGATCGTCTGGTTGCGGTGCGGCAGATGCGCCGTCATCAATTCGATGTCAAGGAAACTGACCTGCAGGTGCAGAGCCTCGTAATCCCGCGCCAGATCGGACTGGTAGCTGATGGCACGTTCTTTATCGATCATACTGGCGAAATCTTCCAGATATTCAGCGCGTTCGACCAGATCGTTCAGCCGCGAGAGCAAGCGATCCACGAAATAGAAGCGAGACATACCGTTGCGGGCTTCGTCGCTGTTCTGCCAGAAGTCTGGCTTCTGCGTCTGTTCTAGCAAATGCACTTTCTCGTGCTGCATCTCGCGGATCGGATCGCTGTTGACCCAATCCGCCAGTTTGCGGCGCAGTGCAGCTAACGCCTCGATCAGCGCGGGAACATCCATGCGCCGTTTTTCGGCATCGCTACCTGAGGCGGTGAGCGTGACCATTTCTGCTGGCGCTTCTTCGATAGGCACAGTTTCAATCTGCAAATGTCCAGCTTCGGCGCTGAGACGCAGCAGTTTTTGCTTGGCGCCGCGAGTCTCGGAAAGTACCCGTGCCATCGGTGCGACGACCAACCGTTCGATCTCGCGTTTCAGCGGACGCGCTCCATAAACAGGACTGTAACCTTCCTCCAACACCAATTCGATCACCGAGTCCGCGATCTCTACAGGCATATTGCGACGCTGAATACCATCACGGCGCAGGATTTCGCTCAGTTCGCGGGTGGCGATCTGGCGCAGCGCGGGACGTGTTAGCTGCGTGAAGGTGACGATCTGATCGATGCGGTTGACGAACTCCGGACGGAAATAGCGCTCGATCTGCGCTTTGTAGTGCTGCGTCAACGAAGTCGTGATCAGATCGTGATCGACCTCATCGCCAGTGCTGAAACCACGTGGACGAGTCTGCTTCTGACCAGAACCCAAGTTGCTGGTCAAGATGATAATGGCGTTGTGGAACGAGGTGGTCTTGCCACGCGCATCGGTGAGGCGACCTTCGCCCAAGACTTGCAGGAAAATGTCGTAGATGCGCGGATCGGCTTTTTCGAATTCGTCCAGCAAGACAACGCAGAATGGCTGTTCGCGCACGCGGCGGGTCAGTTCGCCTTCAGTGGTGAACGCACCGATCAGACGGGATACACCGTCGAGACTGCCGTACTCGCTCATGTCGAAACGAATCATACGGGCGGGATCACCGAACAGATAGGTCGCGAGGGTCTTTGCCATCTCGGTCTTGCCAACGCCCGTTGGTCCGATGAACAGGAAAGTTCCCAATGGTTTCTTAGGATCGTTCAGACCTGCCTTGATGGTGGCGATCATGTTGATCATCGCTTCAAGCGCTTGATCCTGCCCGATGATGCGATCACGGAAGAATTGTTCCGCTTCATCGAGTCGTAGTTGAAGATCGTCGTTAACGATGAATTCTGGCAATCCCGATTGGCGGCTGAAGGTGTTGATCACAAGATTGCGACTGACTGTTAGGCGTGGTTGAGTGCCGATCCGCGCCAATAAACTGCCCGTCGTCCCAAAGGTGCCGCTATTATCGGGACGCGGTACAAATTTCTTGTTGGCATCGGCAACCGTTTCTTCCAGCAAGCGGATCGCTTTACCGGGGAAGGCACGATAGGGCAGGAAGCGACGCGACAGCGTGATCGTTGTCTCCAACGCTTTCGGCTCAATGCGCAGATCAAGTTCGCGTTCGAGATCGCGGGCGACATTATTGAGAACGGAGAGCGTCTCATCTTCCGCTAGTGCATCCACATTGAAGACGCGGAACAGATTCATGAAGCTGCTACCCGTGTTCATGCCCATCGTCAGCCGTTCGGGGCTGCTCTCTCCGATAATGATCACCTCGCCAGCGGCGACGTAGGGGCGCAGCGCCATGCCGATGTTAGAGTCACTTTTCGACCAGCGCCCAACTTCCAGCAAGCCGGGCAAATCCTCGACGTAGAGAATGTGCTGCTTGACGCGGCATTCGTTGGTGATGTCCTTGATGCGTTCTTCCCAAGTACCAATGTACTGAGCACCCGCGATCAGTCGATCCGGCGTGAGCATCCAGACCTGGCGATCGTGCAGCTTTTCATCGCATTCCTTGCGCTGGATGCGGCGCACCAATTCGTGTAGCACTGCTGTCTTACCAACTTCGCTGGCACCTGTAAGTAGGATGCTGTTATGCCGAGAACCGATCACCGTGCGCAGCAATTCATCGACCAGTAGATCCCGTCGGTAAGTGCGACGGAAGCGCCCTTCCGCAGCCTGCGCCGTCATGTTGACGCCGACTTCGCGCAGCGCCCAGAAGGATTCATCGCGTTTCAGCGCTGCATCTTCGTCTTGATCTTTCGACTTCCGCAGCGGTATATCGATCTCCATTGTTTCCAGCGTTTCGCTGCGGGCATGGCGATACTCGATCAACCGCTCCAGCGGGACGCCATCCAGCCATGCGGCGATCTCAACGGAGGCTTGCTGTTCCAGTTCATCCTTATTGAAGACATAGAAGGAGAGTGCAGGCTGACCCAGCTTAGGTACAGTCACAAGTAGCTGTCCGTCATCTTCGGGTTTGACGAGGACGCTGAAAACCATCTTCACTTGTTCGCGGCGTTTCCGGGCGTTTTTGCGATCCGCCGGACGCAGCGTCACAGTGACTTTTTGCAGCCCGATACGCGGATCGAATTCGAGGTGCTGCAGATGCTGGGGCGGGGTGCTGCGGACACGCTCTTTGATAGCCTCGCTGAGTTCACTCTTGATCTCATCGAAGTTGATGCCGAAGCTCGTTAAATCACCGAACGGCAGCACCGTAACCGTGTATGTTCGGTTCTGGTGCTTCTGCACGAACAGGTGAAACTTGAACTTCATGTTGTCCTCACCCGCACAGTCTGGATTTTCAGTGTAGCAGAAAGATATATGATTTTCCAGACACCCTGTCCATTTATTCGTGAATTTTTCAAAGCATTAATCTTTCGTTTACCCGCTAACATTTCGGTATGATGGGGAGAGGAAAGAAAAAGATAGTGACGAGCAATGAGTGATGAGTAACGCGTGAAAAATACATTACTCATGGCAATTGACTGGAGAAAAATATGACGTTTTCGATTGTCGCCTACAGCCGCGATGAGCAAGCATGGGGTGTTGCTGTCGCCAGCAAGTTTCTGGCTGCTCCGGCGGTAGTGAGTTGGGCACGGGCAAGTGCTGGTGCAGTGGCAACACAGGCGTTCGCAAAGGTCAGCTTTGGTGCTGATGGCTTGGCGCTAATGGCGGGTGGACTTTCGGCAGAGGAAATGCTGGCGAAGCTGCTCTCCACCGATGAGGATGCCGAGGATCGGCAGGTCGGCGTGGTCGATGCAAAGGGTAACGCTGCTGCACACACCGGCGAGGACTGCTTCGACTATAAGGGGCATCTAGTGGGCGAGGGTTTCACCTGTCAGGGCAATATTCTCGTTGGTCGGCAAGTGCTAGAGGAGATGGCTGCGGCGTATCGCAGCGCGTCGGGTGAACTGGCGGATCGTCTGATCGTAGCGCTGCTAGCAGGAGATCGTGCAGGTGGTGATCGGCGGGGGCGACAAAGTGCGGGCGTGCTAGTAGTCAAGGAGAACGGCGGCTATGGCGGTGACAATGATCGCTATATCGATCTGCGCGTGGATGATCACCCTGATCCCGTGATGCGACTGAGGGAACTCGCCAAGCTTCACCATCTGTATTTTGGTAAATCGGAAGTATCTACACGGATACCTATCGATAAGACAATTGCCAGCGAATTGCAGGGGTTGCTCAAGCATCTAGGGCATTACGGTGGCGCGATTAATGGCATGTGGGATGAAACGACGAAAGACGCCTTCTGGGAATTGGTCGGTGTGGAGAATTTAGAGGAACGCTGGTCGCCCGACGATCACGCAGAGTTGATCGATCCGGTGGTTTTGGACTTTCTGCGGGAGCGTTTTCCAAAATGAGTATTGATCTGACGCAGATTCGCGCAGTCGTCGCGGACATGGATGGCGTATTGTGGCGTGGTGAAGAAACATTGCCCGGTACGCCAGAGTTGTTCCAGTACTTGCACCAGCAGGGCATTCCGTATGCGCTGGCGACCAATAACAGCACACGGACAGTACAACAGTATGTAGATCGCGTGAGTGCGCTAGGGGTCCCAATCACGCCGGAGCAGATCATTACTTCGGTTGTAGTAACTGCGGAATACCTGCGCGAACGGTATCCGCGCGATACACCGATGTATGTGCTCGGCAGCGAAGCGGTGGAAACGACGTTGATCGAGTGTGGTTATGTGCTTGATCCAGAGGAAGCGAAAGTCGTGGTCGTGGGGCTGGACTTGCGGCTGACCTACGATCGCTTACGAATCGCCGGACAGCGGATTCTGGCGGGCGCACAGTTCATCGGCACGAATGGTGACGTGACGCTGCCGATTCCCGGTGGCAAGGTGATCCCCGGCAGTGGGGCATTTCTTGGTGCGCTGCAAACGATGACTGGTGTTGCGCCGTTGATCATGGGCAAACCGCAACCAATGATGTTTCGCGTAATCCTCGAACGATTGGGCGTCCACGCCGATGAAGCGCTGATGATCGGCGATAGGCCGGAGTCGGACATCCTCGGTGCGAAAGGCGTCGGCATGAAAACGGCGCTAGTACTGACTGGCGTAACTGCTGATGAGACTAAAGTTGTACCGGAGGATCGGCAGGCTGACGGCGTATACGCGAGTCTGGCAGGGATATTAGAGGGATGGAAAGCGGCAGCCCGAAGTTAAGTTAATCCTTCGGGCTACAGCCTACATTTACTAGCGTGGTGTGACCACCAGATGATGATCCTGGATCGTCCAGATGGCGGTAGCGACGTGCTCGGCAAAAGTGCGGTCATGTGAGATGGCGAACACTGTACCGGGAAACTCGCGCAGCGCACGCTCGAAATTTTCCACACTTTCGAGATCGAGGTGATTGGTTGGTTCGTCTAGGACTAGTACATTTGCCCGCGTACCAACCATCCGCGCGATTTGCAGTTTGCGCCGCATCCCCACACTGAGGTTGCCGATCTGCTGAAGCGCCTGTTCATCGGAAAACAGTCCATACTTGTGCAGACTGGAACGATGCTCTGTCTCCGAGCCTATCAAGCCACGACTATAAGCCTGCAAAACCGTTTCGTTGGGATCAAGTGACTCCTGTTCTTGATCGAGATAGCCGATCTGGGCACCGGATGCGACTCGCACCTCACCGCAATCAGGCGATTCTAGCCCAAGGATGATCTTGAGCAGCGTGGTTTTGCCGACACCATTTGGTCCTTGCAGCACCACTCGTTCGCCAGCCGTGATCACTGCTGTGATGTCATCGAACAGCACGCGACCATCGAAAGACTTGGAGAGGTGGTTGATCCGGATCACATCCCGGCTGACCAATTCATCGGGCGCAAAGTCGGGGTTGATCGACCAGCCATGCGATGGACGTTCGATGGGATTTTCCAGCAGTTCTTCCAGTTTGCGTTTGTACTGCTTTAGTTCGCGGCTCTTGAGGACATCATTTCTGCCCATGAAGAAGCCTTTGGCAAACTTGTCGTTATCGGAAGGCGGACGTCCTGAGCCAGCATTGTGATGGGTCATCTTGATCTGGCGTTGCAGCGTTTTGATCTCCTCTTGCTGTGCCTCGTAAGCCTCTTGCTGCTGGTCGTGCAGTCGCTCACGTTCAGAGGCAAAGGCGTCATAGTTGCCGTGAAAGACTGTGAACCTGTGATCGTGCGGCGTCAGCTCAACGATCTGGTTGACGACCTCATTCAGGAAGCGACGGTCATGCGATATTGCCAGCAGCGCCCCTGCATAAGAACTCAGGTAATTCTCCAACCATTCCAGTGCTGCTATGTCCAGATGATTGGTCGGCTCGTCAAGGATCAGCAGCAACGGTGATCGCAGCAGCAGACCCGCTAATGCCAAGCGAGTCTTCTCGCCTCCGCTGAGAGTGGATGCCAAACGAGTGGGATCGATGTACGCAAGATCGAGACCCGCCAATACTTGATCCATCTGATGTTCGGAGTCGTAGCCTCCACGACGGGCGAACTCATCTTGTACCACGCCGTAACGATCCAGTAGATCGCTCATGGCGGCGGCACTGAGTGCTGGCGCGGCTAAGTGCGTCTCCAACTCCGTCATCTGCGTACGCAGCAGTTCCAAGCCACCCATCGCGTTTTCCAAGAATTGCGCGACGGTCAGTGATTCATCAAAGCCTGCCTCCTGCGGCAGATAGCCGATCTCTAGTCCGGGTGTCGGGCGGATGTCACCTTCATCCGGCTTGATCTCGCCCATGATAATGGCGGCGAAGGTGGTTTTACCTGCGCCGTTCTCGCCCACCAGTCCGATCCGGTCTTTGCGGTTGATTATTAACGACACGCGATCAAGGATGACCTTTGCGCCGTAGGTTTTAGTGATGTTGTGAAGTTCTAAGACTTGTTCAGCCATATATGCTCACCTCATAGTGATAACTTGTGTATCAGCGGATTAGCGGAATCAAAAACGCGCCGACGGAGGCTTCCGTGCGGCGCGATCTGAACCGAAATGGAGCTGTGAGCTATGACCCGTAAGTCATTGGAATCAGGCAGCAGGCATGGTCAAGATAACCGTGGAAGTCCACCGTTGGGGACTAGCGATTATTAACCAAACCTGTCATTAGCTTCATCCAGACTCAGTTGACGATAGTCGCGGATGACAAAGTGTTACACTTCGCCACGAGCGATAAGCTCATTCTAAAGGAGGCGAGCGGTAACGTCAAGAGGGTTAATATCCGACGAATGGAGGATCATTTTTGATGAGGGTTTGTTGACATTCATGCCCCGAAAAATTATATTCAAGAACAAAAGCGAGGTTAATTTCACCTGCTCTGATAGCCTGCTCGTACCATTTCAGTCTTACTTGGCAATCAACGAGCGTAGAAGTTTTTACTGATCAACTAGTGCTTTTGTGCAGGTCGAAAAATGAATGCATCTGTTCCTTTAGCAATTGATCGTTCCGATGTTACGGTGCGCGGTCTGAGCGCATTTCTGGATCGCTGCCACGACAAGACGGTCATTATGCTGGCACAAGATTTATCTCACTGGTACGTGGGCGAAGTTGCCGCTGGCGCGAATCAGACTGCCTTTTCACAGGGCTACCAACTGATCACTCTTGATTTCCACCGTTCCCCTGATCGCGAGCGCATCTTGTTGCAAGCGATCTGTGATGCACAAGTGCAAGGCTGCATTTTCCTGTGGGATCATTCCCCAGCAAACCTCGACTTATATGCCCAAATCGTCGCTAAATGTCCTTGTGTTCAGGTCGGAGATCGCAAACCGATCCCGCAGCTTGATTACATCTCCGGTGATGATTATGGCGGCGCAATGTCCGCTGTTCGGCATTTGATTCAGCTCGGTCATCGAGATATTGGACACCTAACTCTGATACCAGCGATTGAGGCAGTCACCGAACGGCATCAGGCATTCCGCGATGCATTGCAGCAAGCGAATTTGCCGATCAGAGAAAACTGGATACTGGCGCTGCCATACGGCTTGACCGACTCAGATCGTCGGGACCGCTTGCCTTTGATTCGGGAATTTCTAGCGCAACCTGAACTGCCGAAGGCACTGTTTATCTGTGCTGATTGGCTGGCAAGCGAAGTGATCGAATGTATTCAGGATATGGGGCTGAGCATACCCGATGATATTGCCCTAGTAGGCTACGATGATGCGCTGCCTTACTCCCTGACTAGCATCCCGCTGACCACCGTGCGCGTCGATCTGCGGCAATCGGGACGGATGGCAGTAGAACGACTGCTTTACCGTCTGCGCCATGAAGGCGAAGAGGTGTCGCCGTATCAGTTGCTGGCGACACCAACACTAGTAGTACGTGCCTCATCGACCAAGTTGACACCAACCGCCGAGCGTTGGGAACTGGCATTGCGCTACCTTCAGGATCATTTCCGCGAAAATCTCTCTGTAGCACAAGTTGCTGATGTGGTGGGACTTGATCCCAACTACTTCTCGCATCAGTTTCGGCAGGTATTCGGCAAGCGCTTCACAGATCACTTGAATCAACTGCGTTTGCAATACAGTGCGCAGCTACTTTCAACCACCGATCACACCATCGAGCGGATCGCGGAACTGGCGGGATTTCAGAGCTTGAATCATTTTTATACGTTGTTCAAGCGCACCTTTCAGGTTTCTCCGCATATGTACCGCAAACATCAAACTTTTCGATAGTAAGACAAAACTTTTCGGAATTGAGTGTGCTTCCGGGCTATGGTATCCTGCTTGGAATTACGTCTGTTAACAATTTACAGTTTACAAATATTCCTTTGCAGGATCATTTTTACATGCCTAGTGCCGTCGTCAGCCGTTCCGGCATTTTTCGGAACTGGAACGCTCTCTATTTAGAAAATGCGCATGTCTGTGTTGTGGTGATACCACAACTCGGTGGCAAGATTGTGTCCATCCAATCCCGCGCCAGTGGCAGAGAATTTCTGTGGCAGGATGAGACACGCCCTTATCGCTCCCAGCGCTACGGCGACGAGTTCGGCAATTACGACATCAGCGGATTCGATGAGTGTTTTCCCAGTATTGGCGCGTGTAATTATCCTGACTATCCATGGGCAGACGTTGCAATCCCCGATCATGGTGAATTGTGGTGTATTCCGTGGCAGTCTGAGCTAACTGACTCAACTATTTACGTTCACGCCTATGGTATCCATTTCCCCTATCACTTCGAGAAATGGATCACTTTAGGTTCAGATGCCGCCTCTTTCGAGATTTCCTACCGCATTAGCAATCTTTCGCCGTTCGAGTTCAAGTACCTGTGGTCGGCGCATCCTTTGTTCGCTGCACAAGAAGGCATGCGGATTGTGCTACCAAGCGATCCAGAGGTGCGTTTCGCCTTCGCGCTCGGTAATCGGATCAGCGGAGAGTTTCTACAGAAGTATCGCTGGTCGATGCTACCTGAACCTTCTGGTGGTCTGGTCGATTACAGCTTGATTGGTTCGGTAGCGTTGGATGCCAACGATAAGGTTTACGCCAACGCTCCCGCCGAGGGATGGTGTGCCCTTCACGAACCGCAGTCAGGAGATTTCCTAGCCATCCTGTTCTCGCCGGAGAAAACGCCGTTCGTGGGCATCTGCATCGACCACGGCGGCTGGCCTTTCGAGGGAATACCGGGATATTGGGTAGCGCTTGAACCATGCACTGGATGCCCAGACAGATTAGATCAGGCGATAGCAGGAGATGAACACAAGACATTAGCGGGTTACGGCAGCGCCGAATGGTCGCTGAGAGTGCATCTGGGGCAAGCGGATTCTGCCGAAACAATCAGCCAAATAATGATGGAACAGGGAAGGAGAGTGGGGTAGTTATGCTTCCAACCGAGATTAGAGGCGTCTATTCACCGACTGTCACGGCAATGACCGAAGATGGTATTGACACGGCAGCAACGCTGCGGCACATGAAGCGGCTTGTTGACGCTGGTGTACATGGGCTGTGCCCCGGCGGCAGCGGCGGTGAATTCGTGGGATTAACCACTGAGGAGCGTCAACAACTCTTCTCAATGGGTATCGAAGCAAGCGGCGGACGAGTCCCTGTGTTTGCTGGAACGGGCTGCTATTCGACAAGAGACACAATCAAGCTGACCAAGTGGGCGGAAGCAGAAGGCGCGGACGGTTTCATGGTGTTAATCCCGTGGCTGATGTGGCCACTGGAGCAGGACATTGCTGACCACTTCCGCCGCCTGCGCGATGCCGTAACCAAACCGATCATGATGTACCACCCCGAAACGGTCGGTGTAAAGCTGAGTCTGGAAACGCTAACCAAGCTGGCGGAAGAAGGCGTGATCGCCGCCGCCAAGATTTCCCAACGTGATCCTAGTCTGGCACGCGATCTGAAGCTGCGCGTGGGTGATAAGTGCGCGGTGTTCATCGGGCATGATGCCAGCGCCTTTGAAGCCTTGTGTGCTGGTGCGGATGGCTGGATCTCTGGTTCGCCCATTGTGTTCCCACGTCTAACCACCCGTATCTTCAATCTCGTGCAGCAGGGCGAACTGGCAGAAGCACGACGGTTGTGGTCGCACTTGACTGCATTCGTGCGACTAGAGTTTGGTCCGTATCCGGCGGAACTACCGAACGCACATATCATCGCCGTGGTCAAAGCGGCATTGGTAGCGCTAGGCGACGAAGTTGGCGATCCGCTGCTGCCCATACAGCCGCTTACTGGATCCGGCTTAGCTTACGTGCGCCGCGTGGCAGAGACCATCGCACAGATCGAGAATTCGCTGCCTGTTCTGGCAGAGCAGTGAGATTACAGGATAACGAGCATGGCGGTCACGGATACCAACACCAACCTTAGCACGAATAAACCGACAGCCGCACAAAGCGTCGGCATATTCCTGCGCGGGCTGCTGGCGAGACAAGAGGCAGCCGTGCTGATCCCGTTCATTGTGCTGACCCTGTTCTTTTACTTGCGTAATGCGGCGATGCTTTCGCCGCTGACAGTCACTTCGATCTTGCGAACGATGGCACTACCCGGCTTGATTGGTATGGGTATGGTCATGTTGATGATCTCCGGTGAGATCGATCTGTCGACTGCTTCGGTGATGAGTCTCACCGCCGTCTTTGCCTCGGTGCTGATGCGTGATGCAGGGATGTCGTTCTTGGTGGCATCGATCTGCGCGTTGGTGGTGGCAATAGTAGTGGGGTTGGTCAATGCCTTACTAACAGTCAAGATCGGCGTCCATGCGGTGCTGACGACACTTGGTGTCGGCTTCGCAGTGCGCGGAATCAGTTACATGTTCTCTAACGGTTTACCGATTTATCCGCTGCCGCCGGAAGTAACCGAATTTGGTTCACTCAGACCGTTGGGCGTTTCATCCGCCTTTACCCTGATGTTGATCGTGATGGTGGTTGTACAACTCATCCTCAACCGCACACGCTGGGGAGCGATGATCTTTGCGACTGGCTCGAACAAGCTGGCGGCACAAACCAGTGGCATCAATACCAACCTAGTAAAAACGTTATGTTTCGTCGCAACCAGTTTTCTAGCGGGTTGTTCGGGCTTGCTGTACATGAGCCAACTGCCGATGCCCGCTGGCGATCCGATCATCGGTAGAAATCTGGAACTGGACATCATCGCTGGCGTCATTCTAGGAGGCGTCAGCTTCTTCGGCGGGCGGGGATCGGCAGTCGGTACGCTATTTGGCGTGATGCTGATGCAAATCGTGCGTACTGGCATGGTGGTCGCCCGCTTCGATCCATACCTACAAGTTCCCGTACTGGGCATTCTCATGATCCTAGCCGCTTCCGTTGATGTGATCAGGCACCGTCGTCGGGAAAGATGATGCCGCTGGATCAACATGCATAGAAAGGAGTCAGCAGTAACACAGTAGTCACACAGCAGCACAGGGCTTCGCTTCCAAACGGAAGCAATCTAGCAGATTGTTACACATCACTTTGGGGCTAGAAGCCAACTCTTTGAATACGTATTAGGCTGACAGGAGATTCAAATGTCCAACAAATTGTTATCAAAGTTATTCATTGCGGCAGCAGTCCTTGCCATGATTTTTGGTGGCGCGCAATCAAAGGTAGCCAGCGCGCAGGATAAAGTAACTGGTACCTTTTACTGGGTACAAAACACTGCGTGGCATCCCGTCCATCAGTTAACACAACTCAGCTTCCTCGCTGGTTGCGAAGAACTGAAACTGACCTGCGAACTAGCGACCACCGACGACACCTCGATTGAAGCGCTGGTTGCTATTGCCGAGCAAACGGTTGCGCGCGAGGATGCCAAGGGTATCGCCATGTGGGCGGGTGGTCTACCCGTTGTGAAGCCGATCATCGAAAAGGCAAAAGAGAAGGGTATCGTCATCGCACTGCCTCACTTCCCCGTCCCTGAAGGCACATTCGCTGACAACGCCGTGCAGATCTCGGCTGATACGACGAAGTACCCCGATCCTGTAGCCAAGGCGATGTGCGAGAAACTGAAGGGGCAGACTGGCTCCGTAGCCGTCACCATCAACAACCACAACGCTACTGAAGACACGGTTGCGGAAGTGTTCACCAAGAGCATGAACGAATATTGCCCTGATCTAACGGTGCTGGCACCAGAAGAAGAGGGACCGGAGCCAACTAAGGCAATCGCTAAGGCTGTTTCCATCATGCAGGCGAACCCCGACATCATCGCAGCGTTCTCCACCACAGGCGGCGGACCAACCACATGGGCTGGCGCACAGAAGGAAACTGGTAAGCAGATCGTCGCTGTCGGCATGGACTACACCCGCGTCAACCTCGATCTGGTCAAGTCGGGTCAGATCTTCGGCATCGTCGCGCAGCCCCTATACGATGAGTGCAAGGGTTCAGCCGAACTGCTGTATAAGATGGCGAATGGTGAGAAAGTTCCGTACTGGACGGTTCTGGATGCACCATTGGTAACGGTGGACAATCTGGATGATTACTACACCATTCTGGATAAGTTCGAGCCAAAGATGCGCCCAACCCCAACGCCTTCGCAGTAATTCCGCTGCGCTGGTGGTAAACACCTAAACTGATAAAGCGAGTTGATCCCTCTGAACGTGGTCATAGCTGGCGTTCGGAGGGATCATCGGAGTTATGACTGCTAGATTATGGTTCAAGTTAAAGAGTTTGGCAGGAGCAACGTCTTATGGCGCAAGCGGTGAGCAGCGTACAGGGTTCATCTGAATCTGCCGCTTCAACTTCCCCCTCCACTCCTATTCTGGAGGCTAAGGGCATTTCTAAGGCGTTTGGTCACGTGCAGGCGCTGGACAAGGTCGATTTTGAGGTATATCCCTCTGAAGTAGTGGCACTGATCGGGGATAACGGCGCGGGAAAGTCCACGCTCGTGAAAATCCTTTCTGGAATCTATCATAAGGATTCGGGCGAGATTTTCGTGGAAGGCAAACCAGTCGAGTTTCACGGTCCTGTTGATGCACAGCGGTTAGCAGGTATTTCGACGGTGTATCAGGACCTAGCGCTGGTTGATGTCCGTGACGTCGCTTCCAACATTTATTTGAATATCGAACCGACGTGGTTCGGTCCGTTCATCAATTTCAAGAAAATGTATGCCGATGCAGCAGAGATCATCAGCCGCCTACGCATCACCATGCCCTCAGTAAAAGTCAACGTAGGCGATTTGTCCGGTGGACAGCGGCAGGCGGTGGCGATTGCACGCGCATTGGCACGTGGGCAGAGAATATTCCTGTTGGATGAACCGACAGCAGCACTGGGCGTTGAACAGCAGGATAAAGTCAACCAATTGATCGCTGATCTGAAGGAGCACGGCAGCACCATCGTATTGATCAGTCACAATTTAGAGCACGTGTTCAAAGTCGCAGATCGGTTGATTGTGCTGCGACGCGGACATCGAGTGGGTACGCGGCAGAAATCAGCAACCACAAAAGAAGAAATTGTTGGCTTGATCACAGGCGCGATCAAAGGCGATGTGGCGGATTAAGGCGATGGAAAACGTGAGCACCAAGCGGCTAATCTACTTGATAGCGTTGTTCGTCATGTTCACGCTGATCACAGCCTGCGATGCGACACCCATAAAAGAAGCGATTATTGGCAAGTGGGTCAATGGTGGCGGTGGTGCTATAGAATTCCGTGCCGATGGAACGGGGGTAATTCCCGCCGTCGGCGATATTCCTGCTTATTCGTTCAATTACACCTTCAAAGATGATTCGCACATTGAACTAAATATGGTTGGGCTGACCGGTTCAGTGGTCGAGATCAGGATCACGGGCGATCAAATGACGTGGATCAACCAAGCAGAAAATGTGCAGTTTGTGTACAGCAGAGCGAAATAGTTAAGAGCTAGACATCAATCATCATGACCAAAAATCCTTATAGCCTTGAAGGTAAGTTGGTGCTGGTCACTGGCGCTGGCACGGGCATTGGCAAAGGGATCGCGCTGGAAGTCGCCCGTCAAGGTGCGGATGTAGTGCTGTCATCTTACATAGATAGCACACAGGGAGCGCTAGAAGCTGTAGAAGAGATCAAGGGGATGGGGCGTCGTGCTATCGCTATCCACGCTGATTTGAGCAAAGTTGAGGATTGTCAGAAGTTGGTTGATGAAGCGGTCAACTTCCTCGGCGGACTCGATGGTGTGGTCAATAACGCGGGAATCACCCTGACAAACGATTTTCTGAACGTCACCGAAGAACAGTTCAATCGCCTTTATGCCGTGAATATTCGGGGACAATTTTTCACCTCGCAGCGGGCTGTACGTTATATGTTGCAGCACGGTGAAGTGCGTCGTCAACGAGATGGCTCATGGGCAGGCGGTAGTATCGTCAATATCTCCTCCGTGCATGGTTATGTAGGCTGCTCAGGTCATTCGGTCTATGCGGGTACAAAGGGCGCGATCAACGCTTTCAGCCGCGAACTGGCGGTGGAACTGAGTTCAGCTCACATCCGCGTGAATGTACTTGCACCGGGGTCTATCGAAGTGCAAAGCTATTTCAGCGATCCCACTTATAACCGCGAACTGGGTAACACTCTCGTGCCATGGGGGCGCATCGGTCTGCCGCAGGATTGCGGCTATTTTGCGGCGTATTTACTCTCCGACGCGGCAGAATTTTTGACCGGACAAGTGCTGCATTTTGACGGCGGACTAACGGCGAAGATGGCACTGCCAATTCAGCCACAAGCTGGTGAGCGCCAGCCACAATCAAGCTAGAAATAGACTTATAGCACAACGAGCGCCGAAAGGAATCTTCCGTGGAAGCAGATGCCAGCAATAAATTAATGCCTACAACTCCGAGACCCTCGTTGTTTCAGGGCTTAGGACGGCTCTTCGTTAGCACACCCGAATTGGGCGTCACCGTCGCCATTATTATCTTTTTCAGCATGTTCACAGCACTGGATAAGAGTATGGCAACACCCGATGGGATCGTGCTGCTGTTTACGCAGGTGGTCTATATGGGCGTGGCGGCATTCGGCATGAGTCACCTAATGCTGGCAGGTGAAATTGATCTTTCGACGGGATCGGTGGCTGGATTAGCGGCGGCTGTTTCTGCTGTTGTGATCGTAAATATGGGAATGCCAGAATGGGTTGGAATCGCGGCAGCGTTGTTAGCTGCCGTGCTTGTAGGTCTGCTTAACAGTCTAGTTGTGCTCAAGATTGGAGTGCCTTCTTTCTTCGGCACCCTGGGTACACACTTCTTCGTCCTCGGTGTAACTCAAGCAATCTTAAAAGGGGAGTGGATTTTCATAGAGGATAAGATTCCGTTTTTGACGGGATTAGCATCACCTAGTCCACTTTTTAACTTGCCATGGATGTTTATCGTTTATGTACTAGCAGTATTAGCTGCGGAATTTCTGATTCGCAGGTCGAAGGTTGGCGCGATCCTTTCCGCTACCGGTGGCAACCGGCGTGCGGCTGATGTAGCGGGAATCAACACGACGATGGTGAAAACCGCTTGTTTCGTACTAGTTGCTGTTTGCTCCGCAATTGGTGGTCTGCTGGTGATGAAAGCGGGAACTGCTGCTGATCAGCAAATTGGCGATGGCTGGCAGTTGTGGGTAATCGCTATCGCCGTGATCGGTGGCAGTAGTTTCAGCGGCGGCTTAGGTTCGATCATTGGTGGGTTTTTAGGCGCGATCTTGATTCAGATAATAAAGTTAGGACTGGGGGCAGCACAGATCAAGACGAATGCGCAGGGCGTAGTCATCGGCGCGATCCTGATCGCCTCAGCGATCCTGGATGTGATTCGCAGACGGATCAAGTATTACTAAGCTCGACATTTTGAATTTTCGGACTGTATGGGTGAAACTAGGCAGCAATCTAGCGAAGATTCATCCTTAACACCTCCTAGCTCCATGTCTCAACTTACCGACCTCAGCATTGCCGAAGCCAGCACACAGATCGCCGCCAAAGCGATCTCGCCTGTGGAATTGACCCGTGCCCACCTCGAACGAATCGAAACATTAAATCCCAAGCTCAACGCCTATTTGTTGGTCAGTAGTGACTTGGCGTTGGAACAGGCAAGAACTGCCGAGACTGAGATATTACACGGTCAGTATCGTGGGGCGTTGCACGGGATTCCGCTGGCGCTTAAAGATTTGTACGAGACGAAAGGACTGCGGACTAGTGCTGGATCGCCGTTCTTGCGGAATAACATCAGCCCTAAAGATTCAACGGCGATGCGAAAGTTGTATGAAGCTGGCGCAATCTTGCTGGGCAAGTTGAACATGCATGAATGGGCGCTCGGCGTGACTGGCGACAATCCGCATTTTGGGGTTTGTCGCAATCCACACGATCCTGAACGAATTTGTGGCGGCTCCAGCAGCGGATCAGCAGCTGCAACGGCGGCGCACATGGCGATGGGGACGCTCGGCAGCGACACACGCGGATCGATCCGTATTCCGGCGGCATTGTGTGGCATCGTGGGGCTGAAACCAACTTATGGGCGGGTCAGTTTGAACGGCGCGTATCCCCTAAGCTGGAATCTGGATCATGGTGGTCCAATGACGCGAACGGTGGAAGATGCCGCCCTGCTGCTCAATGCTATCTCGGGTTACGATGCCGATGATCCGTTTAGCAGCAACACGCCTACTGAAGATTTCACCGCCGACATGAAGAATGGTATTCAAGGCTGGCGAATCGCTGTTGATACAGGGAGTTACACAGGCGACAGCGAGATTGTGAGTGCCGAAGTACGAACGGCATATCAGCAAGCGGCACAGACACTCCGCGATCTCGGGGCGAACACTCACGAAGTCGATATGGGATTTCTGATTTACGCCTACAACGCCTCACGTGGGATGGTATCGGCAGATGCGGCAGCATTTCATCAGCTTCGTCTGATGAGTGATCCAGAAATGTTCGGCGAAGATGTGCTGAAACGTCTTCGCGGGGATCAACCGCCAAATGCCGCGGCGTACGCTCAGATCAGACATGATCAGATGGTACTGAAGCGCCAATTTGACCGATTTTTCCGTGAGTTTGATCTGCTGCTGCTACCGACGGTTCCGTTCCCTGCTGTCCGGCGTGATGATACGACAGCGATGGATAAGGGACGGCTGCACTACTCACGCTTTACCGCGCCATTCAACATGGCAGGTGTTCCCGCTATCAGTGTGCCTTGCGGCGTCAATGCAGGGAATATGCCCATCGGCTTGCAGATCATCGGCGGCGTGTGGCAGGAATCGCGGGTGATCCGCGCAGCATGGGCATGGGAACATCGCTAGTGCGAGTGATCATGCTGTGAGGCGATCACCGCACCCTCCACCGGACTGATCGCGTTCAATGCCAGACAAACAGGGCACGTTGCCTCATGCCACGCGCCGATTGCTTGTGCCACGATCTGCTGAGTCGGTGCGTTTGGTTGGCGTCGGCGTCGGATGATGACCCAAGTCACCAGTCCGAGAATTAACACGGCGACGAGGATTCCCAATGCCGCTGGGGCGGAAATGCCAAGCGCCAACAATAGCGATCTGCCCGCGAAGCCGAGGAAGAAATGCAGCGCCAAAAATGCAGCACTGCCGAGCGCCAACCCAACCGCAAAAGTTGATAGCGTGACACCTGCCAACCCGCAGCCTATAACGACTACGGAGCGTACACCGGGAGTCAGTACTGCTAACCCGATCCCAAGTGGACTGTTTGTGGGTACACGCTTCGATGCTGCATCAAGCCGCGCCGGAGTTAAGCCCATGTAGCGCCCAAAGCGATAGAGGAGATTGCGTCCCGGTCCGCGCACGGCGGCAAACTGGATCACGCCGCCAACCACCAGCGCAATCAGGCTGGCGATGAAAGCTGGCGCTAAGGAGAGTCGCCCTTCCGCTGCCCGTGCCGACATCAGCAGCATAATCGCATCGGCAGGGATGGGAATTGGTATGCCGATGGACTTCGCTAACAGCACAACGAAGATCGCCGCCACACCGTAAGCGTCGAGAAAGATGTTCAATGTGTCCATGTCTCATCTCTACGAAACATCGGCGCGAATCGGATTGAAACCTAGCGAGGAAGTGGTATTCTCAGCCATGAAAGATAGTGCAAAGTGGAAAGTGCCCGATGCTTAAAGATGGAGTGCTGACAAAAGCAGAACACTTCACTTGCGCTAAATTGTATTTTTGAACTTTTAATTTTGGAGACCTCCATGCGAAGAGTTTTGCGAATATTGGTTATTTTGTTGGTTATCGCCGCTGTACTGCTCGGCGCAGGAGTGGGTTACGGCATTTACACCGTGCGCCGAATGCTGCCGCAGACGACAGGGACGTTAGCAATCCCCGGACTGCAAGATACTGTCGAGGTTTATCGTGACGCGGCGGGAGTCCCCCACATCTATGCTAAAAATACCCACGATCTGTTTTTCGCGCAGGGCGTGATCACGGCGCAAGATCGCTGGTGGCATATGGAGTTCAATCGCCACACTGCGCTGGGCAGGATCAGCGAACTCACCGGTGAAAGCGAAGCCGCGCTGAATAACGACATTTTCATCCGCACCGTTGGCTGGAATCGCGCCGCACAAGCCGATCTTGATGCGCTAGATGCAGAGTCGCGCACAGTACTGGATGATTACACCGCTGGTGTGAACGCCTATCTCGCAGGCAAGTCCGGCGCTGATCTGGCGGTGGAATACTCGGTACTCAGTTTGATCGGCGTGAATATTCCGGTTGAGCCGTGGACGCCACTTGATAGCGTAGCCTTCACCAATGTGATGTCGTGGGGCTTAGCGGAAAACTGGGAGCGAGAACTGGAATTCGCCGACTTATATAAGAAATTTGGCGACAACGCTGAAGAAATGCTCCGTTATTACCTGCCGCCTTATCCATACGAAAAGAACCTACCGATTATCCGCGAAGGCGAGTACAGTGCTGTCGCTGACCCGATTGTGTCATCGGCTTATCAGCAACCGCTAGTCGCGCCCGGCACAGATCTGACGAAAGTATCAACTACGATCCTTGGCGGTAAATCGGTGCGTGACCTGACCAATGACTATGCACTGATGCGTACAGAAACGGGCATCGGCAGCAATAATTGGACGATCAGCGGTGCGCGTACTGAAACAGGTAAACCGCTGCTGGCAGACGATCCGCACTTGGGGATTCAGATGCCTGCGTTGTGGTATCAGGTTGGTTTACATTGCGTCGTAGTCAGCGCTGACTGCCCCTACGATGTGGTTGGCTTCACCATTCCCAGCGTTCCCGGCGTGGCTATGGGGCACAATGGACGGATCGCGTGGGGAGTAACCAACGTCGGACCGGACACTCAAGACTTGTACGTTATTAAGGTCGATCCAAATGATGACCTGAAGTATGAACTTGATGGCAAGATGGTGGATATGCAGGTGGTCGAGGAGACGATCAAGATCGGTGGCGTCAGCGAACCAAAGACGGTGCGAGTACGCATCACGCGGTGGGGTTCGATCATCACTGATACGGGCACAGCAGATGAATTCGGGCAGCCGCTGGCATTGCGTTGGGCGCCAATGGAGAAACCGGATCGCAACCTCACCTCGATTCTCAAATTGAACCGTGCCAGTGATTGGGATAGTTTCCGCGAGGCACTGTCTTACTGGGATACGCTGGCGCAGAACTTCGTTTATGCCGATGTGGATGGCAACATCGGCTATCAGACAACAGGCTGGACGGTGATTCGCGCCGAGGGTCACAGTGGCTTAACGCCCGTCGATGGCTCGACGACCAAATATGATTGGAAGGGATACTATCCGCGCGAATATCTGCCGCACCTCTACAATCCCGGTCGCGGCTACATTTCTACAGCGAATCAAGCGGTTGTCCCTGAGGATTACTACACTCAAGTCGCGCAGGAATTGGGCAGCGAGTTTGGCGACAAGTCGAACTATACGATCAGTACACAGTGGGCGTATGGACAGCGTTCGCAGCGAATCGTCCACCTGATCGAAGCGACGGCGAAGCATACGCCTGATACGGTTGCTGCGATTCACGGTGATGATTACAGTACCGCAGCAGCAACGTTGCTGCCTGCTGCCTTACCGATCATCGGCGGGGTGAGTGAAGTACCAAAAGAAGTTACGGATTGGCTGGCAAGCTGGACGGATTACCAGATGAAGATGGATTCCGGTCCGGCAGCGCTCTCCGAACTTTATTTCTGGGAACTGTGCAAGCACCTGTGGGGCGACGAACTGGGCTTCGTACCGGGAGACGATGGCTTGATCACGGCATTGGATGCGCTCCTAAACAACCCCGATCAAGCGTGGTGGGATGACGTCACCACGACCAATATCAAGGAAACCCGTGATGACATCTTGAAGACTGCCTATATCGCTGCCTATCAAGAGGCTGTCGCCCGCATGGGTTCAGATTACAAACAGTGGTCGTGGGGCAAACTGCACACAGCGACTTTCGTCAGCAATCCATTGGGGCAAAGCGGTATCGACCTGATCGAAAACTTTGTCAACGGTGGTCCCGTGCCTGTAAGCGGTGGGCGGAATATCGTCAATGCGACGGGTTATAGTGCCGGGAATCCATTCTCAGTGCGTTCGCTGCCGTCGTTCCGCATGATCGTTGATTTCAGCAACTTCGATAACAGCCGCTGGATCATCACGACGGGCATCAGCGGACATCCGACCAGCCCGCACTACCGTGACCAGATCGATAAATGGCGCTTCATTGAGTATAACAATATGCCGTTTACACTGACGGCAGTAAAGAACAACGCGGTGGAAACACTGACGTTGACCCCGAAGAATTAGCCTAGAAATGGGCTAGCACGTAGTTTTGACCTGCTAGCCCATACTTTCATTCGTGTGAGTGTTCACGCTTATAGTCGGCATAGAAATCTGGCACGATGTAATGAGCGTTGCGTGGAGGACGCACGTAGTTTTCATCGGCAGGCGGGCGGGATTTAAGCTTTACTGGCTCAGGTTGCATCTTCTCGTACTCGGGATACAACGAAAGTAGATGACGCAAGCAGTTTAGGTGTGCTCGTCGCTTGTCATCCGCCTCGATCTGATACCACGGTGCTTCCGAAATATCGGTATATTCCATCATGCGATCTTTCGCTTTGGAATATTCCACCCACTTTTCGCGTGAGACCAAATCCATCGGACTGAGTTTCCATAGTTTGGCGGGATTGCCAGCACGCTCCTGAAAACGCTTCTCCTGCTCTTCGTCACTAACGGAGAGCCAGTATTTCATGACTTTCAAGCCAGCAGAAACGAGCAAACGTTCAAACTGTGGACAAGCGCGTAAGAAATCCCAATATTCTTCCTCACTGCAGAAACCCATTACATGTTCGACGCCAGCACGGTTGTACCAGCTACGGTCAAAAACCACGATCTCGCCTGCGGAGGGTAGCTGTCTCACGTAGCGTTGAAAATACCATTGAGTCCGTTCGATGTCGGAGGGTTTGCCTAACGCCACGAGGCGCACACCGCGCGGATTGAGTGGCTCGATCAGGCTTTTGATCGTGCCACCCTTACCTGCTGCATCACGCCCTTCAAAGATGAGCACAAGACGTTGTCCGGTCTCTTTAACCCAGTATTGCAGCCTGACCAATTCAAATTGGAGATGTGAAAGTTCAGTCTCATAATACTTGCGAGACAGTTTCTCCAACTTGCCAGTTGGCTGATCAGTAGTTCCGTTTTGGAGCGATAGCTCCGCCTCACGAACTGCTTTTTTGGATTTCTTGGACTTCTTATCTTTGTCTTTGCTCATGATACTCCTCCTAAGCTTAGGTAGCCTCTAGTCCGAAATTCCGGTCACTGACCCGGGCGTTCAGGATCGCTGCACCTGCCTGCCCTGCCAAAGCGCCGAGAAGGACTTCTTCCTCCGTGGTGAAGCGTTTGTACTGTCTGCTCATCACACTGAGGACGCCGAGCAGCACCCCACCAGCGCGGATCGGGACACTGAGTTCGGCGCGCATACCACTTCGCCGCGCCTGACTTGATTCATTGGTGACGCGCTGATCAGTGAGTAGGTTGCTGCTTTTGACGGCTATGCCCGTTTGTGCCGCTAATCCGGTTAGACCTTCACCTATCTTACTTCGCAGCGACTGACCAAGATCCGCATCCATGCCAAACCATGCGGCACCGACCAATTCTTGTCCAGCGTGGTCCAGCAGCATCACTTTGCTGGCTTCACTGTTCAGCAGCGCGGCTGCACCTTCGGCAATGGCAAACAGAAGTTTGCCGTATTCACGCGTCATAGTCACGCTCTGCATCGTGTTTTGCAGATCGGAAATGCTCTCGAGCAGATTGCTATGTACCGTTTCTACTTCGTCTGCGCGCAGATGAAGCGCCGTTAAGGTCACGATCATGGAAAGCAGTTGGCGAATCAGATCATCGCGCAGCCACGCTTCTGGCACGACCAGATGAAGCACACCAATCGCCGCTCGACGAACTGCTAGCGGGAATGCCAGTGCACCACCATCAGCCAGCGGCAGCGGTTCGACCTCAAAATCAGGGAGTTCGGTGATGATGCCGCGTCGTGCTTGCGCTGCCATACGCCCGACCAAGCCTTCCTCAAATTGCAGCGTCTGCGCTGGATGGAAATGCTCATCGCCTGCTTCCGCCACACGCATGACCACACGCGGATTTTCGGTGATCATATGAATAGATGCTTGGATGCAGCCAAATTCGTGGACTAAGTTATCGGCAACGTGCTGTGGCAGAAGCGACCGATCAGGCTCGGTGACTATGCGCTGCGCCAGTTTTGTCGCTGCGATGGCTGCTGCGCGTTTAGCGTTGGTCAGCAGATCGATGTTCTGGCGTATGATCGAGAGGCGTTCGGAAAATTCTTCTTGTTGTCGTTCTAGCGAATTGCGCTCGTCGGAGGCGTCCATGAGGATCGAGGTAATAGTAGCGATGACCACACCGCCAATACCCAAACCCACGAGGATAATACCCAAAGTGATCGCCCTGCCTAGCATCGACTGTGGGCTGTAATCGACATTGGCGGTCAGTACAATTTTCGCACCCCACCACAGTGCATCTGGCAGCGAACGTACTTCCTCGCCGCCTGTGCGTGTACCCTCCAATTTAGTGATCGTTAGCGCCCCTAGTGTCAACAGCACGATAGCGATAACGACGGTACGCTGTAAAAGTGAGAATTCCACGGAACGCAGAAAACGCAGCTCACGGATGTGCAAGACACGTCCTACCGTCAAGCGCAGAAGACGACCTATACGCAGAATGGTCACTAAACGTACTATCTGTGCCATTTCGGGGTAAGCGGCAAAGATGTTGAGCAGTGGTAACGACAGGACAATATCGACGGCGCGACGGCGAAAATATAAGCCGCGCTGCTCCACGATCCATAAGCGGATGGCAAAATCAAGTGTCAGCAAGAGCGAGCAGACCAGATTGAGGAAGTTCAGCGACTCTATCGTGCTGTGATCCGGGGTGGTAATCAATGGGATAGTGACGGCAACGATGCTAATCGCCAATAAGGTAGCGCGCACATTTTGCAGCCATGTAGAGAAATTGGCGATGCCCAGTGCCTTAGCGCCAAAAGCAATCAGTCGCTGTTCCTGTGTTTTCTCGCGGATGGCATCATCAATCTCGTCACCACGTCGCCGCAGCGTATCCCACTTTTCGCCGAGCGAGTGCATTTCAGCCCGCACTTCCTCGATCACAATTGGATCGCTTGCGATCAAGAGCCGATCAAACTGACGTTCAGTGTTTTGCATCTGTGCGTCAAGCTTGCCCATCTCCTGCTCGACTTCGGCGCGCATTTTGTTCAGCGTTGCGATGTCACAATGCCACACATCCCAACGGTTAACGCGACGACGACGTGCAGCAACTTGACGCTGGCGAAGCCGCTGCTGGAAAGTGTTCAAGTTAGCTCCCTCCGACGATGGCATCCACCTCAATCTCAACCAGCATCTTCGGGTCGATCAAACCTTTTACCAGAATTAGCGTGCTTACCGGCTTGATGTCGCGGAACACTTCGCCATGTGCCAGCGCTACCCGTTCCCAGTGATCTTCGTGGACGACGTACATGCGCGTGCGGATCACATCCTTAAGTGAGCCACCAAGCTGCGTCAATGCCCGCTCGATCTTTTTGAGGATATAGCGAGTCTGCTCGGCAGGATCATCCAATCCAACAACCTGACTGTTTTCGTCAGCGGCTGTTGTGCCCGATACGCTAATCCAGTTGCCGACTCTCACCGCGCGGGCGTAGCCATATTGATCCTCCCAGATTGTTCCGGAAGATACCTGCGAACGAACAGCCGACGCGGCAGTAGTGAAAGTTGGATGGAGCATCGCTGGAGCGGATGGAAGCGCGGGCGGCAAACTCAAGATTTCCAGAACTTGCTGCTGCACAGTGCCAGTCTGCAGTCGTAGTTCGGTGGTAAGCGGATAATCACGTTCAGTGCCAAACTTGGTCAGTCCGATCAGTAGTTGTTCCGTGCCGATTTCCTGATGTCCGGTACGTCGCGCCTCATCCACTGCTAGTTCCAGCACCCGTTTGGTGTTTGTTGAAAGTCCTAGATGTTCATCACCCTTATGTGAAGGTGGCGGTTGAAGGCGCTCGATGTGTGACTCGATCTGGGTGATCTTGATGCCGAGCGCACGCAGCACTTTGGAGGCGACACCTTCTTCCTCTTGATATAGCCCCAGCAATAAATGCTCAGGTTCGATAGAGTTGTGCTGATAACGCTCGGCGGCTTCTTGTGACTTGCTCAGGACCCGGCGCGCCCGTTGAGTAAAACTTTCCATTTTAGTAGGCATCGTTTGATCATCTCTATACATCAATCGACTTAAATAAAGCGCTGGTAAATTGTTCGCAGTTAAAAGTCGGTGTTACTAGATAGTGTCTAGTATAAGCGGGAGACTGCGCTTTAGGCAGCAATCGCCATTCAAGTTCGCGCTCAAAGTTTGGGCAGTAGTGATGTGCTGACGTTAACATTCGGTAATGTATAATTTTAGTCTTACGTGTCTTGGAGAACCTTTCAATGCAGCGGGAAAATATTACAGACACTTTCGCCACCCCGTTCGATAATCCTCTAATTCCTCAGTTTCCCATGCAAATGCGGAACACTGAAATTTTGACCGTTTTCTACGAAACTTACCCTGAAAAGATGCGGAACATTGTGCCGCCACCACTAGAAATCCTTAATAACATCGTGATCGTGCATATCTATCACATGAACGACAGCGACTACTTCGGCTCCTACTTTGAGTCAGCGGTACAGATTCCGGTCTTTTTGCCGGGTACAGATATAAAAGGGGCGTATTCACCCTATCTCTATCTGGGCAGCGCTGGCGCAGTAGCGGTAGGACGCGAGGTTTACGGACAGCCGAAAAAAGATGGGCAGCCGCGCTTAGAAGTACGCGATGATCTATTTGTGGGGACGGTCACACGCAACGGGATCGATGTGATCACTGCTACGCTGGGCTATAAGCAGAAGCGAGCGGAAGTCACTGATATGCTCAATTATTGCGATTTCCGCACCAACATCAATTTGAAGGTCGTGCCTCATGTAGACGGAACGACAGCGATCCGACAGCTAACTGCACGTACCTTTGCTGACGTACATATTCATGAGTGCTGGCGTGGTGCTGCGACGATGGAGCTTAGACCGAATGCCCAAGCGCCTGTTTACAAGCTGCCTGTGGTAGAAGTGATCGAGGGATTTTACTGGCGTACCGATTTTGTGCTGCCGTTTGGAAGTGTAATCCACGACTATCTGGCAGAGAAAGCAGACAAGACGAGTAATGAGTAACGAGTTGCTACTGATCCAGCATGGCAACTCGTTACTAGTTTGAAGTGAATACTTACGAGCGCAGTACCATCACTTCGGTTTGTGGCGCACCAACCCATTCCAAGCCATTATCCGTGACTAGGACATCTTCTTCTAGGCTGACGATGCCGTAGCCTTCGACCATGACGCCAAGCTCCAGCGTGAAAATGTTGCCTGCTTCTACGATGCCATAGGGCGAATTGCCGTAACGCTCCCAGCGTGGACCAAGCAGGGTAGAACCGTCATGCACTGTTCGTCCAATGTGATGTCCGACGGCGTGCTTATATTCAGGGTAGCCGCTGGCGATGATCGACGCACGTGAAGCGTCATCGACAACTGCGCCTTGCACCCCCGGCTTAAGTACCGCCGCCGCCGCTAGGATCGCCTTACGTACAGCATCAAATGCTTTCTGCACAGGTTCAGGAACGCTGGTCTCGCCCGATTTCGCCACGTACCAGATACGTTGAATATCGCTGACGTACTCCTTTAACACGACACCAAGATCGATATGTACGACGTGCCCGGGCGCAACTTTGAGATCGCCCTTGGGACCACCGTGTCCCATTGATGACTCAGGACCCGTATTCACTGTCGGTGTGAAGGAAGGGGTGACGCTATTTTCTTTGAACAAGCCGTGAATGTAGTCGCTGATTTGTAGCTCGCTCAAACCGGGCTTGATGAAATCTCCAATTGATTCAACGATCTGCTCGGTTAGCTTGACAGCGCTGCGAATGCGAGCGATCTCGCCCGGCGATTTACGCCCGCGCAGATGATTCAAGACTTCTTCCGCACTGATTAGTTCGTACTGCGTGCCTTCCAGATAACGCTTGAGGGAGTTATACATACCCACGTTCAAACCATCAGCCGCCGCATCGCTCTCAGAATAATTGACGGCGATCTGACGGATGTTTAGTTTGCCCAAGGCATCTAGCAAAGCGGGCTTGATGCTCTGGTCATAGCCGATCACTTCATCATAAGCACCCACCGCTTTCACAATGTCGCCATCATAGCGCCCAACGATGGCAATCTTCTTCCCTGTTTTGGTGACAATAAAGGCGGAGTGCCAAGTCATATCTTCGCCGAGCACTAATCCAAGTGCCGGATCGTTGGTGAGGCGAGTTTCACGCACGAAGGTCATCCATGCGTCCACGTTCTGTTCGTTCAGAATTTGAACTGCCTGAGCGAGCTTCTCATGCTGAATCGTGTAGTCTTTCACTGGCATTGATGCAATTACCCCTTGAGTGAATTGAGCAAATGGACAAGTTGCGTAATTATAACGCGGCGACTCTGATTCGTTCGATGCGCTGCGCCAGTTTTTGCATCTCGTTGCGTAATTCCAGTGGCTTGATCAACGTCATCGGCACATCGAGTCCGGCGAGGAAATGCGTGATCCATTCGAGTCGCTGGAAATAACAGGTAAACCTGATCCCATTCTCAGTTTGTTTTAGCAGTCCAAGCGATGGCGGAATAAGCCTTTGTGCCTGTTCCAGCGACGTATGGAGGATGACTTCAATCTCAAAGATTCCAGGAGTCCTCGCCAAGGCACGCATCACTTCCGCTAACGGATCGAAGTAGGCTGGTGCTATAAAGCGCGTGTCCTGCAATTCCAACGAGGCGATGCGATCTAGCCGAAAGGTTCGTATGTCATCCCGCAAGTGGCAGTATCCGACGGCGTACCAGAACCCATCGTGAAGCACGATGCCATAAGGATTGAGGTTACGCTCAGTGAGATCACCGTTCCATGCCTGATAGCGAATAGAGATCGTCCGCTGCTCAGCGATGGCAACGCATAGATCAACAACGATCTCGCCTGCTGGCATGAACTTCGGCAGCGACAGGTTGACGATCAGTGTGTTCCGTACTGCGTCAAGGCGGCGTGCCAAGTGTTGTGGCATTACGCGGCTTAGTTTTGAAAGCGCGCTTTCCGCTGCCACTGTCGTCAGTCCCAACTTCCCTGAGACCAATAGTCCCAGCGTGATTTGCAGGGCTTCATCACTACTAAACATCAGTGGTGGCAGCTTAAATCCGGGCGTCAGCCGATATGCGCCGTAACGACCACGATCCGATTCCACCGGAATGCCCAAATCCTGCAACATGGTGATGTAGCGACGTACTGTGCGCGTATTGACCTCTAGATGCCGAGCAATCTCGACCCCACTGATTTGTGGACGCGATTGCAGCAATTCCAGCACAGTAAGGACTCGCGTTGTTGGGTAATACATGAATCTCGCTTCTCGTAAGATTAATCCGGATCGATTATGTCCTGATTCAAGCTTACAGTTAAGGAGGACTGTGGCAAACAATGAGGAACGACGATGACTACTGGTTTTGCATCACTAAACGGTGCGTCGATCTATTACGAAGTTGAAGGTGAAGGACAGCCGTTGGTACTGATTCACTCGCTGCTGCTACATAGCGGCATGTGGGACGATCAGATGTCGGCGTTTAGCGGCGATTACAAAGTGCTGCGTTACGATCTCAGTGGATTTGGCAAATCTCAACCCGTGACCGCTTCTGACGTAGACGATCTGATCGCCTTGCTAGATCAGTTAAACATTGGCAGTGTGCATCTAGTGGGATTGTCTATAGGAGCGGAGATCGCGCTGAACTTCACGCTATCACATCCGGATCGTGTAAAAAAGCTAGTGTTGGCGTCCAGCGGCTTGGAAGGCTACGAATACTCAGAAATTTCGCAGAAGAACTGGCATAACTTCATCACACCCGTTCAAAATCGCGATTTTGCTACCGCCCGCGAGGTTTTTCTGAAGCAGGTGATCGATGGTCCAATCTCACCCGCCACACCGGAAGTCCGCGAGCACGCTCGTCAGATGATGGAAACGTACACTTTTGCCAATTTCTTCCCGCCAGACGCTACCGAATCGCCCGAAGATCAAAGCGAAGTTCAAATGTCAGAACAACCAACGACTGCGGAAGTCCCAATCCCAGCCTATAAACCACAGATCGAACGTCTCGGCGAGATCCAATCGCCGACTCTGATAATCGTTGGTAATCGAGATGAACCTGATACAGTGAGGGTTGGAAGCGTGTTAGCAGAAGGGATTTCTAACGCACACCTAGTCGTGATTGCTGGAGCCGCACACATTGTCAATCTCGAACAACCTGCTGCCTTTAACCGCATAGTACTGGACTTCTTGGCTAAGTAGACAGGCGAGTCTAGATGCCGTATTCCTAGCCTGATCGGTAGATTGGCGGACTGAATAGTTTGTTATACAATTTGATGCACAACGGTCTACCAGCGCAGGTGCTCAACCTGAGTACGGAATTTATGGTGCAACCGGACAGCTTTCCATTTCAGACCGAACGCGAACTATTAACCTGTCTGCGCTGCAACACACTGAACGAGCCTAGTGCTAAGGCTTGTTCTCATTGTGGTGCGCTGCTGGTCGTTCCCGATGAGGAGATGAATCTTCTACCTCTCGTTTCTGGACGCACGCATGTAGGTCAAGTACGCAAAAATAACGAAGACAACCTACATCTTTGGGCTGGTGAAGGCGTAATCTTGGCGCTGATCGCCGACGGGATGGGCGGCGCAGCGGCGGGTGAAGAAGCCAGTCGCTTGGTAGTCGAAACAGTGGAGAAAGACTTCACGATTCCCAAAGGTGATTCCGGTCAATTTCAGGTACTCACTGAGCCGGATCTCGAAAAACGCCTCAGTGATGCCATTTTAGATGCCAACCGCGCTGTGTTGGACCGCGCACTAAGTGATGTCAACTTGCGCGGAATGGGTACAACCTCGACACTGGCATTGATACGCGGAAATCGACTGCTAGTGGCGCATGTGGGCGACAGCCGCGCTTATATAGTGGATCGCACTGGAGCAATTGCCCAAGTCACTAGCGATCACAGTTTCGTGCAGGCGCTGGTGGCGAGCGGTCATCTGACCCCAGAGGAAGCTAATCAGCATCCAATGGGCAACGTACTCTACCGCGCACTTGGTCAATCACTCGATTTGGATGTCGATACCTATGCTAAAACACTGCACGCTGGTGACAGTTTGGTCTTGTGTTCTGATGGGCTTTCCAAACATTTGACTCCTAACGAAATCGGGAAAGTGATCGCCCAATATCCCCGTCCAGATGACAGTACGCTTAAGCTAATCGAAATCGCCAACGAGCGGGGCGGGGAAGATAATATCTCTGTCGTCGTCATCGCGATGACCCCTGTAGATGACATCCACGCTAGCGGTCTGATCTCTATCTAGTTTCTTCCCTCTTTGCATACGTCCGTCAAATGCAGCCTGACGCAGATCAACGTCAGGCTGTTCGTGTTGTGTTGGAATGATGCGTAATTCGCTGTATGGATTTCATAACTAATTCACGGGCTACAGCCACTTTTTTTCGAGCATAGCTATATACTACGGAGCGTTAGCATCACTAACAACTACGTATGCCCAAACTAGAATCTAAGGAATTGTAATGAGCCAGTTTCAATTGGTTGAAGCAGATGTCGTCGCTGATCCCACTGTTCAAGCTGTATATAACGAGATTATGGCAGAGTTGGGTTTCGGTATCGTCCCCAATCTATTCAAATCAATGGCACAGAATCCGGCTTTCCTTTATGCCAACTGGCGCAAGTTCCAAGGAATTGTATTGCGCGGTCTGCTTCCACGTACCTTGAAAGAGATGATCGGCGTGGCGATTTCACAGGCTAATAACAGTGAATATGCCTTGCGCGTGCATCTGCATGGGCTTTCGGCATTGGGCATGAGCGAAGAAGTACTTCGTTTACTGATCTCGGATTTTGATGCGTGTCCGCTGCCAGTACGAGAGAAAGCTGTGATTGCCTTTGGTCGGCAGGCTGGTATTGACCCACAGACGTTGAAGCAGGAAGATTACCAGCGGCTGGAACAACTGGGCTTAAGTTCAGCCGAAATATTCGAGATCGTGGCGACTGCCAATTTATTCACTGCTGTAAACCAGTATACCGACGCTATTAAGCTAGAAATTGACGCGCTGTAATCGATAGCGCTGCTAATTGATTTCCTATGTATAAAACTAGACTTGACGAGCAAGATCGAGATCAGCTGCTGTCAACGGCACGCCGCTTACTGGTGGAGGCAGAAGCTCTATCGGCACGAGTCTCTGCCGTTAATGAGATCGGCATCGCCATCCTACGAACCCACGATCTGCAAAATATCCTTGAAGTAGTGGCTAGACAAGCAAAATGGCTGCTCGATTACGAGCATTTGAGCGTATGTGTCCGTCAAGTCGATGGTTCATGGAAGTTATGGACGCTGTTTGGCGAAAAAATAGAAACTAACAGCGAGTCACTGGCGGCTAGTACTGATATTGGAGCGGTATTGCGCAGCGGACAAGCGCGATTAGTAAGGGAAAAGAACTATTACGCAACGCTGCGCGATTATGCCACCTCGATCATCATTCCGCTGACCAGTGATAACGAAATACTCGGCTCGATCAACTTCGCACGGCGTGCAACCGATGAATACAACCAAGAAGATATGCGCGTTGGTTATCTTCTGGCACTGCAATTAGCGGCGGCTATTCGCAATGCTCAACAGTTCGAAGAATTGCAGCGGGCAAAGGAACATTTAGCACAATACGCGGATGAACTGGAAGCTACAAACGACGAATTGAATGCCTTCAGCCATACAATCGCGCATGATCTGAAAACACCAATTGCCGCAATCCTTGTTAAGTTATATCTGTTAGGGCAAGCACAGACCTCTGCAGCGCCTAAAGCTCAATCCTATATCACCGATATTAAGGCTTCTGCCAACAGCATGACGCGCATGATTGATCAACTGCTGTGGTTGGCGAAACTGCGTAATGCTGCTGATACTGCCGAAGTGGTAACACCTAAACCAATTGTCGAACGCGCACTAGAACGTCATAAAGAGACCATTGCCACACAGCAGATTCATGTCGAGGAGTTAACCGAACTGCCAGATGTGCTAGGTCATGCACAATGGCTGGAGGAGGTCTTTGCTAACCTCATCGGTAATGCAATTAAGTATATGGGCGCGGATAATCCGTCTCCGTGGATTTCAATCACTGGCAGCCGCGAGGGAAGCTATGTCAAATTTGCGATCAAGGATTCGGGTGTTGGGGTCGCGCCCGAAGATCAAACACGCTTATTCAAGATGTTTGAGCGCTTGCATACAACCAAAGCCGAAGGAGTTGGGCTTGGATTATCCATTGTTCATCGCATCGTAACCCGCCTCAATGGTCAAGTTGGTATTGAAAGCGAATTAGGAGCGGGCAGTACGTTCTGGTTCAAGCTACCAGCCCCTGAGCATGTTATACGCGTTCAGGAGCAGGCGGCAGGAATCCAATCAGGCGAGTAATCTTTGTACCATGTGCAACCCTGTGCTGGAGCTTCATAGACCACAAAACGGCGATCTGTGTAAGGCGTTTCAACGATAGTGAAATCACCACCGGGAAATAACTCTTTCAGAAGTTCCGGTGCATCTGTGTTTGCCTGATCGAAGAAGACAAGTACCGGACTGTCTGGCTTGAAAGCATAGCGTGTACCCTCAAATCGCTGCATCTCAGCAATAGTTTTGTTCAAGATGTCATCGTTTTCGATGAAGGTATCCCAATCCCATTCTCCGGCTTCGATACGCAGCAGTCGCCCATCCCACCAGAATTGTGACCAGAGCATGAAGACATTTCCCGGAGCATCAGTACGGCTCACGAATTCGCGAAATATCTCGCCAGCGTGATGATAAGTCTGGGTATTTTCTCGCTGTCCTTTAAAGACCTTAACGAAATAAGTGTTGAAGTTTATCGTGGCGCTCCATACCCACAGTCCAGCAAAAATAACGGCAATCACGATACGGGCTTTTCGATCTGTAGTTGCTGTAGCCGCATATTGCCAGATGGTCACAACGCATAAGGCAATAATGATGAAGACCATCGGTAATGCGCCCGCCATTCGAGAGCCGCTCGGTACCTCAATCAGATTCGCCAGAGACAATGCAGATGGCATCAGCATGACGAATAGTGCAATCGGCAAAAACAGATCGAATGGATCGCGGCGGGTGAATATGCGTGCCAGCACAATACCTAACCCTAAAACGAATAGCCCTCCGGTGATGGGATCAAGGACGGGTGAACCATCAAAAACGCCGTACGCCCATGTAACATCACCGCGCCAGTTCATCGCAAGCAGTACTTTACTAATGTTTTCAGTCAAGTTGGGAAGTAATTGGAGAAAGTTTGCCAAAATATTACCGGAATTCTCTCCAAACGCATTTTGACCGTCTCCAACCAATCGCGCGAAGGATCGGGCAAAGTACATATCAGGTGCTTGCTGGGCAAAATAGAGGATTGGCAGCGCAACAATCGCCGCAGTGATCCCTAAGGCGATAAAGTTAAACACCCAGCTACGCAACTGCTTAATCGAGCGCACCTGATACGCCATGCCGATTAACCAGCCGATTCCCACCATGAATGGCACTAGGCGTGTTGACTGATAAGTGAGTAGAGAAGCCCCGGTTGCGAGTCCAGCTACCACATAATCAATGCGTCTGTTATAGCGGATCGCACGCGCTGTATAGACAAAGGTTATGGCGATGATGGTCACCATTGATACAGCTCGCAGTCCATTGCGGGAAAGCAGCAGTGTCCACCAACTCGTCGCCACGAACGCCGCCATCACAACACCAATGAGAATGCCGAAACGCCGATCCTCCTCATAGAACAACGCACGCCCTACCCAGAAGGAGGCAATGATAATAGTTAGCCCTTCTAGTCCCGTTGTTAGTTTGAGCAGCGTAAAGTCGAGTGGCTGCCCTGTTAAATCGTGAATTAAGGCAGCTAAATAGAAATGTCCGGGTTCACGTCCATAAGCGCGATACATATAGACAGGGCGTTGACCAAGTTCGGTGATATGCCAGATTTCATTGATGTCCTCAAAGTGATCGCTATCCATATCGGGAGGATAGCCAGTCAAATCGCGAAAAATCAGGAATCCGCCAACTAACACGATGCCAACCATTACGAGGTGAAGCACTTGGAGACGAAGGCGCTGCGATCTTAGGCGTTTCATCCAATTGCGCACATCGTTCCATGAGTAGCGCGTAAATGCTACTACCCACATGATAATCGCTAGTAACCACCAGATAATGTTGGGTAAGGTAAAGCTAACAATCGTTTCTGGTTCATTCCAATAGGATGTCCACGCTAGAAAGGTGAACACAATTGCTAACGCGTAGCGAAGCAATAAGTTGAGTAGCAACATCGAGTGACTACTGATCAATGACTGTGCTGACGAAACAAAGGGCACAAATTTGATCGTTGGGAGCACTAATATCAAGAGTGCTATGCCAGCAGCGGGAAGCAGATACCCTTCTAGAGGAAAGGGCAGATTCGAATCAGTACCGCTTGATTGCACGGCAAATGAGCCAAATATTGCGATTGCTGCCAATGCTAGCATCATACCCAGAGCTATTAATGGCGAGAACTGCAGCCGGATAATTAGTGGTTCTTCCGTATCATCTACTTGGCGGTCTTCTATATTGGAATCTGATACGGTCGTACCACTGGAGTCAGGATCTGTTGTAGCCTCAATTACTAGCGCGGTCGACCTTGGGATTGCCTCTGTTGCTTGAGTCATAGCAACTGCAACGGGAGAAGGAGGCTCGATGATTAGCGGGTTACTAAGTTCGATTGGTTCGTTCGACACTAACTCGTTTGTTGGAGAAGTGTTGCGCAATCGCGCTAGGATATTGCGTGCAAACAGCATTATCCCTGCACCGACACTGACGATAGCCAGCCCACCAAGCCAACGTGTGAGTCGAAATGGCGAGTCAAATTTGCCGTTATCAGGAGCAGACATACAACAACTTTCAATGGCAGCATTCAATCGTGATTAGTGTAGCGTTGTCTGGAAAACTCAGGGTGTTTCAGTTTTGATCGATTTATTTCTCGGCGTTCTTCGGAAATTCCTTGCAAAATCTCCAAAACTGACCCTTGCAAAGGAATAAAAGCGTGTTAATATTCACGGCACGTTCGCAAGAACAGGCTATGGAAGCAGACGGGACGCACCGTCGAGGTCGATAGCAACCAACGAGAGAGATGAATAGCCGACTTTGAGTCGGTTTTTTGTCCCTCTAGCTGGCAAGTTCAGAAGAGACGTAGAGCACCTTAACAAGTGAGACGTGATAGGACCGCG
>JAHBVK010000116.1 GCA_019637555.1 Anaerolineae bacterium | reverse complement strand
ACGCGCCGTTTCCGGTGAAGATCACGGTTGATGGCGATCTGGCAGATTGGGCGGGCGTGCCAACGGTGACGGTGAAAGCATCGTCCGGCGATGCTGCGGTGACGTTCGCCGCGGCGGCAGATGATAAATTTCTGTATATGTATGGTGATGTGCTAGACGACAAGGTGATCAGCGGCGAACATGGCTCTGATTATTGGAACGAAGACTCGCTTGAGTTTTACATCAACGGCACAGGCGATCTGACCTTGTCGCGCTATCAAGATGGCATTGTGCAGATCACCGTTCCACCGCTAAATGCGGGGAAAACAGGCGACGAGATTGTGATCAGCGGAATCAACGGCACTAAAGCAGGTGCTGTGCCCGCCGTGAAGTTGACTGATACAGGTTACGTTGTGGAGATGTCCGTGCCGCTGCACAACGATATTTGGAATATTGAGCCAACGCATAACGGCGAAATTGGCTTTAACGTCAATGTGAACGTCGCAGCGCAGACCAACCGCAGCACTAAAATCAACTGGTCGTTCAATGATATGGGCGATCAGTCCTATCAGAACGCCAAAGCGTTCGGAAAGCTAATCTTCTTCGAAGTTGGTAAGGAGGTTGTCGCCGTGCCAACGGAAACTGATGCAGGCGATGCATTTGTGGTGGATAGCAGTGTTGGTTGGGATACTCGCAAATGGGATTTAGCGTGGTCGGATGAGTTTGAGGGTGACGCTGGTACAGCGATCAATCCGGCGAAGTGGACGGCGGAGACAGGCGGCTGGGGCTGGGGTAATAACGAGCTGGAATATTACACAACCCGGACAGAAAACGCCTCGCTAGATGGTAATGGCAATTTAGCAATCGTGGCGCGGAAGGAAAATCCGGGTGCTTACCAATGTCATTACGGAACGTGTGAGTACACCTCGGCGCGGTTGATCACCAAGAATAAGATGGAGTTCACTTACGGACGCGTCGAAGGGCGCATCAAGGTTCCAAGAGGACAGGGCATTTGGCCCGCCTTCTGGATGTTGGGCGCGAATATCGACAGTACGCTGTGGCCAGCTTGCGGTGAGATCGACATCATGGAGAACGTCGGCTTCGAGCCAAGCATTGTTCACGGCACGATTCACGGACCGGGTTACTCCGGTACTCAAGGTATCGGTGGCTCGTATGAGATTGATGGTGAATTCGCCGATGATTTCCACGTCTTTGCCGTCGATTGGGACCCCAACGTAATCCGCTGGTATGTGGATGGCAACCTAACGAAAACAGTCTCGATCAATGATTTGAATGGGCGTGAGTGGGTTTTCGACCACGACTTTTTCATCATCCTAAACGTTGCAGTGGGTGGTTACTGGCCCAGAAATCCTGATGCGACTACCGAGTTTCCGCAAACAATGCTGATCGATTATGTGCGCGTCTACGAGTTGGCAAAGTAACTGCAACTAGCAGCACTCACTTGCTCTCCCCTCAGTCTGGCTTCATGTGTACACTACGCCATGAGCAGACTCCGGGGAGATTTTGATCGTGGATCATTATTCCAACCCGACCATGCCGGGATTCTATCCCGATTCGAGGGTATGCCGAGTCGGAGAAGCTTATTACCTCGTCACCAGCCTACTTTGAGTATTTCCCCAGCATTTGTAGTGGCTGCGCTGGGCGGCTCTGCTGTCACACAGAACGAAGCCGATACGTTCGACTTTATTGGTCGACGTCAGCAGCATGAGCATTGTAACGTTACTGTCCGCTTTGATTTTATGCCTCAACGCGAAACTGGAGTGACGTTACTGGCAAATGAACAACATCATTGTGAGATAGCTGTAACGTTACGTAACGGAATGCGCTGTATCATTGTTCGTAGACGGATCGGCGTCGCAACGCTGACCTAATACAGGAGCCGATCCCCGAAAGCGTAGTCGATTTGCAGGTCGGGGCGAACACGCGGCAATACTCGTTCGCTTATGCGCTTGAAGGTACAGCCAACCGTGTATTGGCAACGGCAGCCGCACACTATTTATCTACTGAAGTGACAGGTAGATGAACAGGAGTCTATAGCGGGATGTATGCCACAGGCAATGGGCAAGCAGCCAGCCCTACTGCCGCAAATCTCTCTGAATTCGTAGATCACAAGTTCACAGATTTTTCAGATCTTGGGTGCTTGACATTTTAGGCGGCTCACGGTACGATGTTGCTGCGTTACGATAACGTAGTAAAACGTTACTAATAAAGTTATGTATAAGCCTCCTATAACTATTGCCAATGTCGCGGAATTGGCTCAAGTTTCTAAAATGAGCGTTTCGCGTGCCCTAAATGGTCAGTCCGGTGTGTCGGAAAAGACGCGCCAACGGATTCTGGCTGCTGTTGAGCAACTTGGCTATGTTCCTAACGCAAACATACGCACACGTGCTAAGGCGAGAGGCACAGCACTGATCGCGTTGTTGATCCCCGACGTTACAACCAACTATATGGGTGAGGTACTGCGCGGCGTGTCAGCAGCTACTGAACGCCTGCGCACCGGACTGATGCTATACATGCAGGGTCGAGCGGATCACACTCAGCGCACTAACTACTATCTGTCACAACTTAAGAATTCGATGGTCGATGGCGTACTGATGGCTGTTCCGCATGATTATGAGGTCATCGTCAGCCATTTGAAAGCTCATAAACTGCCCTGTGTAACTATCGATCACACCGGCGTAAGCAGTGATCCGAGCGTGACGGCGACAAATCGGCGCGGTGTGCTGGACGCGATGCGCCACTTGCTGGCTCTGGGGCATAAGCGCATCGGCTTTATTACCGGACGCATGGATGTCGCTTGTTCTACTGATCGCCTGCACGGGTATCGAGATGCACTAACTGAAGTCGGTTTACCATTCGACCTCGATTTGGTGCGCGAAGGAGACTTCACCCAGACCGCGGGCTTTCAACAGGCTCAGGTACTGCTGCAACAGGAGCAGCGTCCATCTGCCATTTTCGCCTCTAACGATGTAATGGCGTTTGGTGCGATGGATGCGGCGAAAGCAGCGGGACTCACGATTGGCAAAGATATTTCTATCGTCGGTTTCGACGATATTTACATGGCGTCGCAGATGTATCCACCGTTGACTACCGTGAGGCAGCCAATGGCAGCAATGGGGGAAACAGCGTTAGAGATGCTCGTGACGCTGATTCAAGGGCGCACCGTTCTGAACTTGCGCCAAGAGTT
>JAHBVK010000115.1 GCA_019637555.1 Anaerolineae bacterium | reverse complement strand
TGCGTTACCTGAGCGCTAACCAACAGCGCTACAGCGGCGCACGTAAGCCTGCTCTCTCCACCAAAGTGTATTTGATGATCCTGACCAGCGATAGATCGCTGCTATGCCGATGAGACGATTGCCTTTAACTATTTTCGTCGCAGCGCTGGCGTTCACCGCTGCTGCAATAGGTGTTGCGCGATTGCAGCAGCAGACAAATCCGATGTTCTCCTTTGGCTTCGACAGTTGTCATGATAAGCCGTGCTTTTTCGGTATCACGCCCGGTGTGACGGCGTGGGCAGAAGCGCGCACGATCCTGCAAACTCGCTGGCATGGTGCCGCCGTTGAGAGTGTGAGTTCTGGCACGCAGAAGATCACCGTAAATTATGGCGATGGCGGCACGCTGCTATGGGTGGAGTCGGATCGGCGTGAGCAGCGCGTGAGACGGATCATATGGGTAGTGCAAGACAGCACCTGCTGCCCGACTCTGGCGAATGTATTGGCGATCTACAATCAAGTGTGCGGCGAGATTGATTGGCGCAGACAAATGCGCTATCGCGGCAGCACGCAGTTACGCTATATGACCGCTAATACACGGCGCAGCGTCGATTCGCATAACTCCCCGATGTTCACGAAGGTTTATTCGATCACGCTGACTGCCGATCTGCAATGGGTGTGCCGATGATTCGATTCTGGCGTGGCGGCTTGCTAGCGCTGTTGGTCAACGCGCTGCTGATCGCCACTGCGGTGACATGGGGACGGCAGCATGAAGCGGAAAATAGTTTGAGGCAGTTAGGTTTTGCGCTATGCGATCAGCAACCATGCTTTCGTGGTTACAAGTTCAATGAAATCTCAGGGATCACGGCACATCCAATCGCGTTGAGTGAGGTGGTGTCTCTGCGGGTGGAGACACTAGCGCCTGCGGCACTGTTTGTACACTGGAAATATGATCGTTCAGGGCGGGGATATGGTCCAACGTTGGGGGAGGTAATCGCCGTTTACGGTCAGCCTTGTGCTTACGGACCATCGATCTACTCTAGACCGACTATGAAACAGCGGGCAGTTTACTTTCCATATGTATCCGTGATGATGACCTTCGAGAAAAGGTCGGGTGCGCGCCCTACCCAACGGATTGAAAGTTTACGGCTGGAGACTTCAGCCACGAATTGTGAGGACTGCCGTTTCATCGCGCTGTCCTATTGTCCGCGTTGGAAGGGGTTTACTGAACGTTATCCGTGGTAGATGTTGCGATGAGCGGCGAAAATCCTACATAATGGTACTTTCCTGAATGGCTTTACGGCGACGTAACACCTATGGAACCACCGCTAAAACTCATTCGCTTGACTTGCCAATTGATCATTTGCGTTTGCGCTTGCGCCGTCGCCGTGATCTTAGCCTCCCGCCTGCACCCCGATCCCAATCCGCTGCTCACACGGGGCATCGAGACCTGTTCTGATATGCCCTGTTTCAGCGGCATCGTGCCGGGGATAACTCCATGGCAAATGGTGGAGTACATTGCTGGTGAGGAGCATCAACTAATGCCTGAAGGGCTGCTCGGCTGGAACGGCGATCTACACTTCGAGGCGTACAATCCCTTGGGAGTCGCCAACACCGCCAGCCCCTCCGATCTCAATATTGGTTGGAACAGTCAGCAGATCGGCAGTGTTCGCGAGTTTGTTTTGCTGTACGGCGTACCCTGTCAGGTGCAGGTGTCGCGGCGGGGCAGTTCGGCTTACGTGTTGATTTATCCCTCCATGATTGTGAACGCGGAAGCGGTAGCAGGGCGGATCAGTTGGCAGTCGCCAGTGGTTCATTTCAGCATCACGCAGCGCGTCAATAACTGCAATTTGCAGACCAGCGTGCGTAAAGACTGGCTCGGTTTCAGGCATTTGCGTCGCTATGTGGCGCAGGAAGCAGCAAGTTGAAGTTACTAAGTGTGCTGCTGGCAGGTTCGCTGCTGCTCGTTGCCAGTGTGGTGATCGCTGCCCGCGCCCTCGCCAGTAGCAGCCCACTCATCGATCTTGGATTCGGTTGGTGCGCGGATGTCCCTTGCTTCATGACTATTGTGCCGGGGCAAACGACATGGGATGAAGTACAGGAACTCACCGGCGCATCGGATGCGCGACATCGGGCATATTTCAGCATGACCTTTCGTCGGGAGCGGTTGATGGTGTCGGCAGGTAATCCGGCGGGGATCGAGAACACGGGCGGACCGACCAGCGTGGGGATGACGTTAGATGATCCCGCCAGTAAACTGGGCGATGTGCTGCTGCTCTATGGTGTTCCCTGCAATGCGGTGTTAGGCACGGCGGGCAAAGCCCCCACCTTGACGCTGATCTATCCACAGATCATGTTTCGCGCCTCACTGCGTCCTGAAAGCCCAATCTCGCAAGCGGTGCTAACTCAGGCGGGGCTAACACCCATGATCTGCAACCCCAAGCAGAGCTTTGGCTGGCGTGGGTTTCAGAGCATTCGTTGGTTGTGGTTGCGGCAGTTCGTACAAACTTGAGATGACCACGTGGCAGGGATACTGCGACTAATCTTTATATCAACCTAGCACAGTAAAGTGTCAGCGAGGATTCATGACCGATTTGATCATCAAAGAACCGCTTGCCTCCCGTATTCGTGCCGTCGCGGAACAGCAAGGACGATCTGTAGAGGACTTACTATTGGAAGTAGTGGAAAAGGTGGAGTACAGCACCCGTACGGTTTCGCGATCCAGCATCCGTAACATCGTTGAGCGAACAGAATTGCCTAGCGACGATGAAGCGAAGTAGACAGCGAGCCAAATAAATTGATCAAACTGACTGCGTTCGCTCTACTGATGCTGGTCGGTACCGGAATCAGCACCTCGATCACGATGGTGGTTGGCGGGGGGACGCCGTACGTCAATCCGCTGACCAGTGTTGGATTTGACTGGTGTGGTGCTGATCCCTGTTTTCAGCGGATCATGCCGGGGAAAACTTCATGGGAGGAGATCAGCAGCCTGATCGAGGTCGATTCGCGTTCGCTGACCAACATCAGCGGCTCGGTGGATGATGTGCCAGTGGTTGCTTACCACTCACCAAGCAGTCCACATCTGCACGCGCCTAATTCAGTCACGATTGGTTGGCTCGGCTCGGCGCTGAAAGCAAGTCGTGTCCGCGATTTCGTACTGCTTTACGGCGATCCTTGCGCGGTGGAATTGTGGCAGAGCCGCCATTTCCGTTTGGTCTTTCCCTCACTGCTCCTAATTGCGGAAACACACAATGGGCGAGTCAGCGTGAATTCTGCGGTGCAAGTGGTGACGATCAACGATCCGAGTGAAGGTGACAATTGCGGTTCTCTGATCGGACTGAATCGCCGCGCATGGGCGGGTTTCCGTTGGGTGTTGTATTACAAGTGATGAGATGCGACTGCTGCGTCGGTCACTGTGCCTACTGCTCACACTGATCACCGCGATTGGCAGCGCACTGCTGATCGGGCGCTCACAGCCGGATCGAAATCCGCTGTTGGTGGCGGGCTTCGATGTATGCGGCAATCAGCTATGTTTTCGGAAGATCGTGGCGGGCAAAACACAGTGGGTACAAGTCGAACCGCTGATCTCCTTGTTCGCCAATCATTTCGTCGATACGAACATGATCGTGCTGAATAGCAAGCACTTGACGTTGAGCCTGTATCGGCGGCAAGGTACTTCCCAATCCATCGCACAATCGGTTGTGGATTACTATATTCTCAATATCGATCCGGTTGCGCCTGCGGAGATGCAAACTCCCCATTATTTGCTGGCGGACTTCATGCTGCTGCTCGGTGAACCATGCGCGACTTACTACGTGCTGGATAAGGAAATCGTGCGGCTGATCTATCCCGACTTCGTGATCACCGTCGCGCTGCAACTGCCTTCGGGACGCCTCCGATTCGACTCCGCCGTACAAGCCTTCAGTTCGAGACTGGCTGACAATCAATGCGACATGCCTGCGAATGATCGCTGGCTCGGCTTCGCCGCTGCGAGACGCTATACAATCTCGTAGAGTCGGAAATCGGAGGCGATGTGCGGATCATTCGCTGGTCACTGCTCGTACTGCTCACACTGATCGCGGTGACTGGCGGCATAGTGATGGTCGGACGCGCACAACCGGATCAGAATCCGCTGCGGGCGTTGGGCTTCGCTGTGTGCGAAGGCAAGCCGTGCTTCCAGGATGTTGTTCTGGGGGAAACAAAGTGGGGTGAAGCACTTACTGCCGTATCTGCGCTGGCAGAGTATCCTATGAATCAAGGGGTTCCTTATCAAGGAGTGACACTCGATTGTTGTGGAAAAAGTTCGGTGGATGATACCGCGACTGAACTTTTCGTTGTTGTAAGCTCATCTCGACGCGCGACTCCGATATTGGTTGGGGATCTGCTCACTCTATACTCTACTGGTGTACCCTGCCAAGTAGAGATTTATAATGCCGATACCTATCAGATTGCCGATATTACCTTTCCAAAGATGCGCATCTACGCAACAGCCAGCCGAAATGCTGATCGTAAAGCGAGCTTTCTCTATACGGTGATCCGCTTTAGGTTGCGCAGCGAAAGCGAGTGCCGCCCTGCACAAGGGTAACATCCCGCGAACCTGTAATGATGTGGATTTTACATGCGAGTCATGATCTGGTCTTTGAGCCTCCTGCTTGCGCTGCTCACGGCGACTAGTGGCACGCTGTTGATCGGATGCGCAGCCAGATCAGTATCCGCTGCGGGCGCTGGGCTTCGCTGTGTGCGAGAGTAGTATGGTGAGCGGGGGAATATCCCCCGCTCACTGCTTAACTATTCTGGCTCAACTTCGAGATTGAAGTACTGGTTCAAGAACGCGGTGAAGTCGAGTTCGCCCGGTGAGTAGCCGAACGCGGTCAACTTCTCTGCCGCTTCACTGCGATGCTGCGCACTATGAATCGCACCGCTGTACAGCCAGTGCCAGAGCACGCGCTCGCGCACGATGTTGCCCGGAATGTTATAGCGCAGCACGCGCCCACTCATATCCTCATCGTGCAGGGTATCAAGGTATGCCCGCATCAGGTCTTCTTCCTGCTGCCAGCGCTGTACCAACGCCTCAAGTGTCGGCAGATCGGACTCGGTGATGCCGTCGTTGAGATCCCATTTCGGTGCAGGCGTCTCTGTTGTTACTGAGCCGACTGGCACACTGTACGTTTGAGAGGATATGCGATCCGCCCGCATACTATCCAACTCGTGCACCAATGTCCGCCGCAAGCTCTGGTATCCTGTCGGCGCGACGTACTGTTCTTGACTCACCTCAGCAGCCGTTTTCAAGATGCGCTTGACCGCCCAAAACAGATGCTCATACATCAACTTGATGTCATCGATCTTCATGTTGCACTGTCTCCTAGCAACGCTAACACTTTCTCGCGTTAGCGTGACCTAATCAAAGGAAAGAGCCGTCGTAGTTAGACTGCGACAGCAGCAGATATGCCGCTAAATGTTATGTTCTGCTCAGTGCGTAGGAGGGATCATGGAGTGCCTTGCCTTAGCGCTGCCGATCTCTGCCAACAGCGGATCGGGAGACGGATAGTTACCAGTGGAAATAGCCAGAAAAGTGTCAACCTGATGTTATCTAGCCTCAAAAAGACACATCATGGCTACAAAAGATATTAGCTCACGGCGGTGTGCCCTGCCAATCGCCACTGAATCGACTTCGCCTCAGCGAAACAATATCAATTAGCGCCATAATGGGATGTGCTCTCACGCCAAGATAATTTGAGGCTGAAGTGCGATTGCTATACCGATCATTGATTCTGCTTTTCATGCTAATCGCGGCGACTAGCGCCACGCTTCTGATCAGTGGACGCGCACAGTCTTACCTTAATCCATTGTCAGCGTTGGGCTTTAGATGGTGTGAGAACAAACCATGTTTCCACGGTATTGTACTAGGACTGGCGCAGTGGAAAGAGGTCGAAAATGTACTTAGCGGTGCAGAGTACAAAGATGGTCGAGAACTGGTCGGTCAGGTTAATAATTTAGCAGTAAGGGCTTTAACTGGTGGTCGGATTTCCACTTCATCAGGACCAGATTCATTGTCTATAGAGCAAAGGGATTATGTAGACCAGATAGAAATGAATGTGCAATTTGGCGATGTGATCTTGCTGTATGGCGCACCTTGTCGAGCCTTCTATCAGCTTGGATCGGTGATTGTATTGGTCTATCCCACAATGTTGATTCAGAGGGACTCTCCTGAACGATATTTACGTCCTCATTTGAGCGTAACTCAAATCTTACTCGTCACAGATGATTTCAATTTCAACTATTGTGAGAAACTCTACCGACAAGGTGCAACATGGGCAGGATTTCAACCTATACAACGTTATGAATAGCCGTAATCATGAAAATTCATAACCTCGTTCTGATCTTACTGGTTCTGCTCATGGCACTCAATGGAACCATCCTGCTGATCGGACGCGCACAACCGGATCAGAATCCGCTGCGGGCGTTGGGCTTTGATGTGTGCGAGAATAAGCCGTGTTTTCGCGGAATCATCGCGGGCAAAACGACGATGGAACAAGTAGCCACTATCCTTAACGAGGCGACAGGATCGGCTACGAGGCTACTTCAAGCAAATATTGGACGGTTTCATTTAGATATTGTTCCAGTGAATAGTGCTTGTCGTGGCAACCCTTGTGCGCCAAACGAAACAGCGATGTTTGAACTCCTTGTCGATAACACAGGTCCTCCTCCTCTGACGCTTGCGGACATCGTAGACGTATATGGGGAGCCATGTAATGTCACACCAGTTTATGATCTTGGAGACAGGATCATTGGTTTCGCAATCTATTATTCGTATCTAGCTGTATTTACCGACATCAATCCAATGCGCCTCAAACTGGATTCCACCTTGCGGGTCTATCAAGTAGACGCATTGCCCTTTCGCTATTCCTGCTCTCAACCAGTTATTCACCACTGGATCGGCTTCGCCTCAGCGCGACGTTACCAATCAGCGCCATAATGAGATGTGATCATGCCGAGATAATTTGAGGTTGAATTGCGTATCCTGCGTTGGTCATTGATTTTATTGCTCACGCTGATCGCGGTGACTGGCGGTACATTGCTGATCGGACGCGCCCAGCCGGATCAGAATCCGCTGCGGTGGCTTGGATTTCAGATTTGTGATGACAAACCATGTTTTCACGGCATTGTGCCAAGCAAAACTACTTGGTCTGCCGCGAACAGTTACGCACTTTTTTCTCCCGTATGGACACGACCATTTAACTATCAACAAACTATGACAATATCTCAGGCGGGCATATATGAAGCCCGCTTCGAGCATGATTCGCAGTTTGTCACAGAAGTTATTGTCCGCACAGATGTGTTTGGATTTCCGACATTGGGTAAGTTTGTAGATTTGTATGGTGATCCGTGTGCGGTTGTAATCTCACAAGAAGATTCGTTGACATCCACAACAATAATATGGTCAGAAATGCAACTTGGTGCAGTACCAGCAAGCTTCAACCCAAATGTTCAACCGTTTAATCGTGACAGATTTATTGTCAGTCCTGATGACCATCCATGGTTTATTGTTTTCTCGGAAAAGCGCCCAGATACGTGTGATGTAGTGCCCTCGTTTTCAGATAGTGCGTATTTATATCACTGGCAAGGCTTTAAAAATTACGAGGGAACGCAAGCGGATGCTACTGGATGATAGCACCCTGCGAGTCTTTGATAGCTTTCCCCCGCTACTCTAGCCACCAGTTTGTGCAAATTTTCGCTAAAACTGAAATCAAAACCTCAAGTTGAGGAGTTCTCTCAATGACCAATGCTCCCCTGCCCTTTAACGATCCGCGCAATGTGCTGCGCACCAGTTCGCCCGTTGGCATCATCGGTTACGGTGCTTATATTCCGCGCTTCCGTTTGCCCGGTGCGGAAGTCTCCCGCGTGTGGACAGGCAGCACCAGCGGATCACCGATCAAGGAGAA
>JAHBVK010000114.1 GCA_019637555.1 Anaerolineae bacterium | reverse complement strand
TCCAATTCTCCAACCACACGCGTAAACGCGGATCGACAGTCGCGCCAGCTAATCCTGCCGCACCACGACTGAAGCGATTAGAGGAATAGAAGCTATCCTCAGCCACGTTGGTAACTGCGAAATCACCGAAATACACCTGATTCGATGCCCACTCGGAGGTTCGATCCGACATTGTTGGCGTAATCGCGCGACGGAAGATGGTCATCTGGTAGCCGAAGCGCCGTCCATCTGCGGCGGCGAGATTGCCCGTGAAGTACCACCACTCGGTTTGAAACTCAGGATGTGCACCGTGATCCTGCGGGAAGTTGAACTCACGTACCTCATAGGCACGGGCGTAGCCAGTCGGATCGCCGCCGTTGAGCTGTACTACGAGATCGGCGCTGTATTCGGCTGCGGGCGCGCCCTGTGAACGTGAGATCCCGAAGATCACGGCGGCAAATACAATCACAGCAGCGAGGAGGATTAGGGTTAGTCTTCTAGTCATCAGGTTAAGTCACTCACAAAGTTACAGTATCAGCTATTTGTGCCATCTCGCGCGTCACATCATAATCGGCATCAGTCACGGCTACGAAGCGTTCATAGCCACCTTTCGCCAGAATATGACGCCCGCGCGAGTCTTCATGGATGGTGAGAAACGCCTGTCGTAATCGTCGCTTATCCTCATTGGGCAGTGACTTCTGCACGACGTAGGGTGGGATCGGGCTAGGACCCATCGCCTCGATCACGCGAATGCGCTGCGCCAGAGTCGGATCACTGCGCAGTTCTGTCTCCAGTACGGTGCTATCAATCGCCGCAGCATCGACCTCGCCGTTCAGGACCAGTTGTAGCGAGAGTAGATGCCCGCCCGATTCGATCACCGAACCGAAGAAATCGCCGTTCAAGCCGTGATTGGCGAGATACCAGCGCACCACGTTGTATCCGGAATGCGATCCGCGCTCATTGATCGCCCACCGTGTTCCGCGCAGATCTTCAAATCGCTGAAATGCGCTGTCACTGCGTACTACAACATCAGAAAAATAGATCGGCTTGCTGGCATAACGATCACCCTGCATAACGGGAGCGCAGAGCAATTCGATCTGCGAGGCGGCAGCATCGGCACGAGTAACGTAGGGCAGACCGCAAATCCACGCGGCGTCAACTTCGCCAGCATCCAATTGCGCGTATCGCTCCTGCCACGAAATATCATTGACAAACTGGATCGGTTGCCCCAACTGTTCGCTAAGCCACCGCGCGATCTCGATCAGCACTGGCTCGGCATTGGGCGATTGGCAGGAGGTGAAGCGGATTGTGTTCATAGCGCTTTAAACATTTTGCGGCGGAATTCGTCTCGCCCCATTGTGTTGAGCAGGTCTATTTTCCGTCTGGCGTTACGGAAATCCTCATCTGTGTCGAAAACCCAGCCAATGCCCATAAAGATGACCATTTTTAAATAGTCGAATAAATGCTGCTTTTCCAGATCAGTCAGTGTTCTCTGCCGCTGATAAATCTTCAATAGTTTGCGTGAAGCCACAAAGTCGATCTCGCCTTTATTTTCCCACGTCCAGAAGAATATCAGATTGGCTACATCATAGAGGAAAGGGATGTAACTAGCATCATCGAAATCCAGAACAGCCGCTAATTTGCCATTTTCGTATAAAAAATTCGAATAGTGACAGTCGCCGTGACAAATACCTTCCGGCAGTTCCGCTGGTAGCTGCAGTTTATCTAGCTCGGTTCGCAACCATCTTAAGCGTTCTTGTGCTTCCGTCTCCGATCCTATCTTTTGCGCGCCGACGGTAGCATTACGCCAGCACGACTGAGGATCGTAGGTATCGCGTGTTTCGGAATACGGCGGGATATAGCCGAGCGTGATGGTGTGAAGCTTGCCCATCGCCGCAGTGACTTGGCGGTAGTGTGTCAGGCTAGTGCTGTGTCTGCCTTCCAAAAACTGGAACAGTGCAAACGGCTTACCATTGAAAACGCCGACCAATTCGCCTTGCCTGTTCCTTATTGGAGCAGGGCAGGGGTAGGAATGCGCGACCATATACTCTAGCAGCTCGCCTTCAAATAATGCGTATTCCTTCGATCGACTCTCATAGTAACGAAAGACGAACTGCCCTTTGGTCGTGACTAAGAGCAAATTCGTTTGGACGGCGCCGTGTTTGAACGGCTTGAAGCTCCGATATTCACCTAGATCGAATTGTGAGAGGATCGTCTCGAAGTCTTGCGTGGAAAATTCCGTTTTCACTGCCATCGTCGCATCACTCCGATCTAACTGCACGCGCTGGTTCAATCCTGCCCATGCGCAGCGCTGGATAGATGCCTGCTAGCAGCGACGCTACCAGCGCCACCGCCAGCGCTTGCGTGAAAAACTCAGGGCGCAACTGCAGATTCAACGACCAGCCGAAACTCCGCACATTGATGATGTAGACCAACACCCACGCCAGTACCGATCCGACGGGCAATGCCATAACGCCAGCGATCCCACCCATTAAACCAGTTTCTAACAGAGTCAGACGAAACAGTTGACCACGGGTCAAGCCATTGGCGCGCATCGTGCCGATCTCACGCAGGCGTTCAAGCTGCAATGCCATCAATGCCGAAAGGATGCCGATGAATGCGACTACTGTCGCCAGCATATTTAGCGCGGTGGTAATCGCAAAAGTTTGATCGAAGACCACTAGTACACTATCCAGCAGTTCACGTCCCGACTGGAAGATCAGTTCTTCCTGTCCAGCAAATTTCTGGCGCAGCGAATCGATCACCGTTCGTACATCGGCATTTGGCTCGATGAACGCCGCAATATTGGAGATATAGCGATCATTCCACAGCCCACGATAGATCGTGTCGCGCATCAAGACCACGCCCTGATCGCCCCCGTAGTCGTACTGCACCGCCGCAATCGGGAAGGTGTGTTCGCCTTTATCGGTCAGCAGCGTGATCGACTGTCCTGCGCCAATCTCGATTCCGCGCCGCCGCGCGAGTGTCTCGCTGACGATCACTGCCCCCTCTCCCATCTGCTGCCAGACTGAAGCAAAGTCGCCGCCTGACCAGACCAGCCGCCGATTTCCTTCCGAGATGTCCTTATCCACCGCTGAGAGCGTCACAGGCAGCGGATCATTGGGGCGGATCACTTCCACCTGCCGTACCGATGCCGTCCACGCGACACCCGGAGTCGAAGCGACTTCGTCCTGAATTTGGGGATCGATAGGGATTGGCTGGCGGATCGCGGAACTGCTCGGTGGGCTGATATAAATATCGGCACGTCCCGAATTGGTTAGCCACAACTGCACATCGTTGCGGAAACTGCCGACCATCGCGCTGACACCAACGATCACCGATACCGATACCATCAGCGCGGCGATGGCAACGGAAGTGCGGCTCAGAGATCGCACGATGCTGCGGGGAGCCATCAGACCGAGCACACCCGCCACAGCTCCTGCTACCGGTCGTACTATGCGCATCAGCACCAGTGTCACTAACGGAGTCAGCAGCGCGAAGCCGATCACGATTCCGAAGAGCGAGGCAAAACTAATCACCAGATTAAGAAGCGGCAGGGCGGCGAAAGACACGATCACTAGAACGACGCCAGCGATTGTGATGTAGGGGATCAATTGGCGCGTTTTGTCCTCTATATTGCTGCGTTTGAGTGCGCCCAGCGGCGAGGTTGTGGTCGCTTCATAAGCAGGCAGCAGCGCCGCAAGGATCGCCGCTGCGACACCGATGACCGCGCCTTTGACCAATGATTCTATTGGAATCGCGACGCTGCGTACATTGACCGTGAAGTACAAACTGCTGACCGTCTGCGTCACCAAAATCACTGCCAGCCGCCCCATCACGATCCCCGCCACGATACCCATCAGTGCGCCAATAGCGCTGAGCAAAACAGCTTCCCATAGAATCAGGCTGAATACCTGCCCTTGCGTGACGCCGAGCGCCCGCAGCGTTCCCAATACCGGACGCCGCTGTACGACGGAGAACATCACCGTGTTGTAGATCAGAAACATACCTACGACCAGCGCCAGCAAACTGAGCGCCGTCAAGCTTAGGTTGAACGCTGCCGTCATTTGCGAGATGGCGTTGCTACGGGCAGCGGCTGGCTGCACAATCGATCCGGTCGGCAGGATTGAACGTATTTGTTCCAGTTCCGCCTCCCCTGCTGCACTATTGGGAATGATCAGGTCGATGTTACTCAGGCGTCCGATCATGCCGAGGAGTTCTTGCGCCGTGCTGATGTCGGTCAGGAGCAAATCTTGCAAGCCCTGTTCGGTCACGCTATCACTCGGACGTAGCAACCCGACGATAGTCACCGTGTAACGATTCGAACCGTAACGCAGCGTTATCGTGTCGCCTTGCTTCAAGCCGTAGCGCTGCGCCAGCGGTTCCGCGATCAACACCGTGTTTGGCTGAGTGAAGAAGGCGGTAATGTCCCCTACATTTGCGTTGGCATCAGCACCGAGTGTCAGATAACCGCGAAAGGGGGCTTCAGCAAAAGGATCAACGCCAAACAGGCGCAGCGGTTGGGCATCCAATTCCAGCGCCTGCACATAGGCGGAAACAACGGGCGCAGCATTGCGGATTCCTAGTTCGACGCGAAGCTGACGGTACAAATCTTCTGGCAGTCCATCTGGTTCTGCGAGGATTTGATGTGTGGTTCGTCCGGTGACGCTTTCGGTGAACAATCCAAATGCACGTCCGGCGCTCGAATTCGCCAGATCGATAGCGACGGGCAGCGCTACGCCGAGCGCTACGCCAAGGATGAACAGTACGCTCTGAAATTTGCGCCGCAGGATTGAGCGCAGCATCACCCTCCACAGCGAATCGGTCAGGGTATTCATTGCGGATCCGCCACTAACTTGCCTTCGTGGATGTGATAGACCACATCAGCCAGCGGCACGACTTCTGGGTTATGTGTCGCCATGATCAGCGTTTTGCCCGCGCTGCGCGTCATCTCCAACAGCAACGCCAATATCTGCTTACCAGTATCTTCATCTAGATTGCCCGTCGGCTCATCCGCAAGGATCAGTTCCGGCTGATGCACCAATGCGCGGCAAATGGCTACGCGCTGCTGCTCACCGCCGGACAACTTATCGGGATAGGTGGCGGCTCGATTACCGAGTCCGACACGATTCAGCAGATTGTGTGCCGCTTGATCAGCTTCTTTGCGTTTGCCGCCGTGCAATTCATAAGACAAGCTGATGTTCTCCAGCGCCGTTAACGTGGGGATCAGATTGAAGAACTGAAATACAAAACCGACATGATCGCGGCGAAACAGCGTCAGCGCTGGCTCTTTAAGCGCCGTGATGCAGGTGTCGCGCATCCATACTTCGCCTGCCGTCGCCGTGTCGATCCCACCGATCAGGTTGAGCAAGGTGCTCTTGCCGCTGCCGCTTTTGCCTAGTAGGACCACAAAGTCACCCTCGTGAAAATCCGCATTGACCGTCGACAATACAGCCCGTTTAACGCCGCCTTCCTCGTATTCCTTGGTCAAGTCGCGCAGGCGAACAATAGGGATGCTAATTTTACTAGGCACGACTGGCTGATCAGTTGCCGCTGCTACCATGAATCGATCTCGCTTTGCGCCAAAATAAACTGGTCTCAGGCAAGATTGTAATCTTTTTCACATTTGGGTGACAAATGGCAACAAAAACCCGGAGAGTGATCTCCGGGCAAATGACTTGCAAGTCTGCTTGAAAGCGAAATTTACTGTGGACCTGTCGTGGTCTGAAATGCCTCTAGCATACTGATGATCGCCTGCTGCTCTTTCTCTCTTGCTTTTTCTAGGGGTGTCTTGCCTTGAAAGTCTTTGGTATTGGCATCCTTCACGCCATGATCCAACAGCCACTGGACCATCTCCGAATGTCCGTAATTGACTGCGCCATGCAGCGCGAAGTTGTAACCATGGCGACAGCCCGCGCTGTAAAGCAGCTCCGCAATGTCACAATTGCCACAGGTCGCTGCATGGAATAGCACAGGGATATCATGCGCCCCTGTTGCGTTTGCTTGCTGAGGATCAGCATCAAGGATTTCCTTCACCTTGTCCCCGCGACCAAGCATTGCCCACACACAGATATTTGGTTCTGCGCCCAGTTCCAGCAGATACTGTGCGATGGCTTGATTGCCTACATGTGCCGCCGCGCCAATTGCATTCTCGATGCCACCCTGCTCTCCCCAATCGTAGTAAACAGGCAGCCAATCGGGATGTACAGCGAGAGACTTTTTCACCTCGTCCAGATTCCAATGCGACAGAATAATGAACTCGCGGATTTCGTCGTCGGTACGGATGTCCATATGCGGGTATCCTTCATCAGAGTCCTAGACTATAGTAATTGTAGTGCATTGTTCGCTGCCTCGTGTAGGTGACTCGGGGGATTTTTGCTGATCCGACTGACCCTTGTCCACACGACAAGCAACAGAACTATGAGGAGAGGTCCGAAATGCCAAACTCACCGACCCTTGTTCTCTTGAGTGTGCTTGCCATCGGTGTTCTTATCGCTCTATTGTTGTGGCTGATTTTTCTTGTTGTTCGAGCAACAAGGAAGAATTTTGCCTTAGCCACTAAGGGGAGGATTACGAATGCCACCGTGATCCGTCGTGAGGCGCACGGAAATTTCTTGCTTGATTTGCTTGGCATGTTCTTTGGCGCTGGTTCAAGTAGTCAATACTATCTGCACTATCAGTTCGCTCTACCAACAGCGGAAGGACAAACCCTCATTCAAAGCAAGAATGCGACATGGAAGCACCATTATGATAAGTACGTCGAAGGTAGCACTATAGAAATATGCTACGTGCCGGGTGAGCCGCAGGTTTCGCAGTTCGCCTTTGCGGTAGTCTGGTTTCCCCGAAGCTTAGAACAAGCACGAAAAGATAGCCGTGAAAATGACCCTTACGAATCGGATTTAGCGCCTACAGAATACCCTTGACATTCCCCGCACCGCTGATACAATCCGAACCAACAATTTCACTGACAAAGACGTTGACCGGAAGCAGTAGGTCATTGCCGCAGCGAGTGGGTGGTTGGTGAGAACCCACAACCAAAGTAATGCGCATACGGCAGGCGCGATCAAGACCGAACTCGTCCGTGAGTCGCTTCGATGAATGTAGTAGTAATCGAAGACGCAGAAGCAGCGTTACGCCAAGCGAGTGACTGTAAGATGTGAACATGGGCCTATAGCTCAGTTGGGAGAGCGCTTGCATGGCATGCAAGAGGTCATCGGTTCGAGCCCGATTAGGTCCACAATCATCGCAGTAACCGGGATGGTACCGCGAAGCAAAGAGCCTTCGTTCCCGCAGCCGTGTCTAATTGGCTGTGGGAACGAAGGTTTTTTGTTATGCATTTTTCACGAAATTCTTACTTTGTTTATGCGTGTAAGAGAGCGAACGTGTGTATCATCTATACAATAAGCTCTGACAGATCGAAGTTAAGTTCCTGTTGCGTCAATAATTGTGCTGACGATTCGCAGCGCAGCATCGGGATAAGAAGGAAGCACTCATGGCGAAGCAATCTAAACGCAGTGGAATCGCAAAGCGACTTCGTGAAATGCTTGAGACACTTGACCGCCTGTTGAACCCGCCTCCGCCGGTTCCGGCGCGTGTGCCAGCGCGTGCACGTCCGCAACCACCGCGACGGTGATCGCTACGAAGCAATAGCAGCGTAAGTTCAGCAGGGGTCAGGATCAACAGGGTTCTGACCCCTGTTTTTGTTTAAGTGCACGCTACCTATCCAAAACGTGAGAAGCAACGAACGGGAGAGTTAACCGAATGGCTGAAAAGTACACCCCGCAAGAGATCGAACCCCGCTGGCAAAAGCAGTGGGACGGCGATCATTTGTATAAGTCCGTCATCGATCCGAATCGTAAGAAGCACTACGCGCTGACCATGCTGCCCTATCCCAGCGGCGATCTGCACATCGGTCACTGGTATGCCATGTCGCCCTCGGATGCGCGAGCGCGTTACATGCGCATGAAGGGCTACAACGTGATGTTCCCGATGGGCTTCGATGCCTTCGGTCTGCCCGCCGAGAATGCCGCGATCAAGCGCAAAGTACATCCTAAGACGTGGACTTATGCCAATATCGACAGAATGCGCCTGCAACTGCGCTCAATGGGTGCGATCTTCGACTGGGATCGGGAGATAGTAAGCTGCGATCCATCGTACTATCGCTGGTCACAGTGGTTCTTCCTGCAATTCTACAAGAAGGGGCTGGCATATCGGCAAATGGCGGCAGTCGATTTCTGTCCCAACTGCAATACCACATTGGCGCGTGAGCAAGTCTGGGGTGAGGATCGTCACTGCGAACGCTGCGGTACGCCCGTGATCAAGAAAGACTTGGAGCAGTGGTTCTTCAAGACGACTGCTTACGCCGATGAACTGGCGGATCACAGCCACATCAATTGGCCCGAAAAGGTCAAGACTATGCAGGTCAATTGGGTGGGCAAGAGCGAAGGCGCGCACGTCACCTTCATCACCGAGCAGGAAGACCCGCTGGTAGTCTTCACCACCCGTCCCGACACGCTGTG
>JAHBVK010000113.1 GCA_019637555.1 Anaerolineae bacterium | reverse complement strand
CCGCTGGCAGTTTGCGCCAGCGCAGGATCAACGGCGGGGTGGCGGCACCGACGAGTTCATCTCGTAGTTGCGTCTCAAATTCCGCCGTCGGGACTACTGGTGTCAGGATGCTGCTCAAACGATCAGCCAGAAACAGTAATTCGTGGGCATCTTTAGACTTGCTGCCGCTGATGCCGAACTGCTCCGGCGCGAGTGTGAATGGTTGTCCGCTGCGGATTGCCTGATACTGGCTCTCCAACAGCGCCTCGATCTGCGCGTCGATCATGGGTTCATTCTCCGAATGGGACGATAACGACATGGTGTTGACATCCACCTCTACTAGTGCTGACAGCAGTCCCCACGCTAGATCAAATAAAGATAAAGCTAGCGATCCTGCTGCCTTGCGGATTCTGTCGGCTGCTCGTTACGTTCACTGTCTGTTAGCTCGTCGCGCAGGGATAACAGCGTGCGATGGTACAACGACTTGATCGCGCCCTCACTCTTATCCATGATCTCTCCGATCTCCTGATTGGAGAGCTTCTCCACGAATTTGAGGATGATCAACTGCTGGCGTTCCTCAGGCAGTCGCTTGATCGCGGTCAGCAACCGTTCTTTCTCATCCTGCGATTCGGTGACGGCTTCTGGCGCTTCCCCCTTCAGCCCGGTCACATACTCTTCTAACGGCACAGTTTTGTGTCGAGTACGATCCCGATGCCAGTTCGCCACCAGATTATGGGCGATGCGGTACAGCCACGCTTTGAACGGGATACCCCGCTCCACATAGCCATCAATGTGGCTAAGCGCCCGATGAAACACCCGCGAGGTTAAATCCTCAGCTTCGTGCTGGTTCTGCGTCCGGTAGTACAGGTAACGGTAAATCTCTTTGACATACCGTTCATATAACAACCCGAATGCCGCGCGATCCTTCCGCGCCAGTTCCACCAGCGCCGAATCATCAGCTTCCGCATAATTTTGACCGTCTGTTACAGCCATAACCTTAACAACACTCCGTTATTGTGGAAGTTGCGACCCTTGCTACGTGGATAATTAAGAATTTCGTGAATTTAACCACGCATATCCTTAAATCTCCCTCTCACTACTGTTCCCAAGCACGGATCGCTAGTCCGGCGGTGACGCCCGTGAACAGATCCTCGACCACCAGTTTACCCTCTCCGAACAACTCTGTGAGCATTTCCAATCCAAAGGGGATGCTAGACGATCCGCCAGTACGCACTACCGCGTCAATTCGTTCCGGCGTCAGCCCCGATCGCTTGACCGTGTCGTTGATCGCCTCGCGGATCAAGCGCCACTCGGTCATGGCGTACTGCTCGAACTGCGTCCGCGTGATCAGATGCCACAGATCGATGTCCACGCCAGTGAAGCGGATCTCATCGAAATTGTTAGTGGAGAGACGCCGCTTGCTGCCCTCAACCGTCTCGAACAGCGCGAAGCCGTAGAAGTTGAAGATCAACGACTCCAGCGCGAACAACCGCGCGGGTGCGGAGCAGTCCGCCTGCATCCGCTGCAGAAAGCCGCGTGTTTCCGGCGTCGCCAACTGCGCCAAGCCTTCCCACGCGGTCACTTGCTCCACCAGATTGCGCGGCACGGGCAGCTTCTTATCTCCCCATGTCACGGTACTGCCAAAATGCGGCAGCAGCGCATTCTCCACAATCCGCTGGTCGAAGCGGTCTCCGGCGATGCCCACGCCGCCAATCGACAGGATGTCCGGCGTTTTGTTCGGCTCTACGTGCATCACCGTGAGGTCGAGCGTACCGCCGCCGAAATCATAGACGAGGATGTTCTGCGCTTTGCTCACCGACTGCGCGTAATGTCGTGCCGCCGCCACTGGCTCAAACTCGAAACTCACCTGACTGAAGCCCGCCAGCTTTGCCGCCTGCCGCAACCGCGACTCGGCGCGTTGATCATCCGCATCCGTCTCTGCACTAACGAAATGTACCGGACGCCCCAACACTACATCGTGGATCGAATCGCCCACTAATTCCTCGGCACGTTCTCTAGCCGCGCGTAAGTACAGGGCGATCATCGCTTCCAGTGAATACTCTTTACCGTAGATCATGGTGCTGGTGTAGGGGGTGGCGAGGGCACTTTTCAGCGAACGCAGCAAGCGTCCCGGCTCTAGCTCATCGACGGTGATATGCACGTCAGTGGCAATCTCACCAATCTCTGCGAACACCATGCTCACGCGCCCGACCACTTTATTGACGAAGCGGCGTTCACGGTTGATGTTCTGTTCGTTGTACAGGCGGATGGCTTGCTGCCCGATGTGGACTTCGTGATCTTTGGTCAGGTAGATCACGCTGCGCATTACGTTGCTGGTGATCGTCTCAGGATCGAGCTTCAGCACGTTCATGCGCTTGCCGTCGTAGACCGCGATGCCAGAGTTTGTCGTACCGAAATCCATGCCGATGCGCATACGCTGCTCCTCGTAGTGGAACGAACGGGCGCACTATTTTCGTGGATCAGACGGGGAGATTCAATCCCGAACTATCTCAAAGCTGCTTGATGATGTTAGCTAGCGTTTTAGCTAACATCATCATAGGGCGAGGCACGCCTGCCCTATATAAGTAGACAGATTTTAGGTATGAATGTAGGGGCGGGGCGTGCCTCGCCCTGTTTCCTGAGCTAGTTACGCTGCACCGCTGCCCGCAGGCATACTGCGCACACGGAATGCCAGCATGATCATGAAAATGCCGAAAACAATGGCGTAACCGCCGATTGCCCAGATGATCGCCAATGCACCCGCGACAACATTCAGCACCACAAAAACACCAGCGACAATACTGAGGATTCCCGCGAGTCCTAGCCAGAACTCGTTCTCAATCACCTTGCGCAGACGAATCGCGGCGAGTAGTTCCATGAGTCCAGTCGCGATCATCCATGCGGCGATGACGTAGACCAGCGCACCAGCGACAGTTGCGGGAGCGATAAACGCGAAGATGCCGAGCAAAACGCCGATCACGCCTTCAATGACGGTGATCCACCAATTACTGGCTTGCTGTCCCGCGAATACCGAAACGATGGCGAAAATACCATCCATGAGCATGAAGATGCCGAACAGTGTGACCAGAACTTCGATTGTAAGTCCGGGTACAACGAAGGCAGCGATTCCGAACAGGATCGCCACGACGCCGCGGAGCAAAAAGCCCCACCACATACTTCTTAGGCTTGCCATGAATGCCTCCCCTAAAGATGAACCGCAAGTACGGTCTATGGAGAGTATATCAGTCAGTGTATTTTTTGTACGTGGGTATAAACACCTACAAAACGTTGATAGCTATCAAGATACACGGCTCTGCGTGAAGGATCAGGCTCGGTGATCGAATAATCCTCCGCCACCAGCGTCATAACATCTGCATAACCGCCGAAAACGCCCGCACCGATCCCCGCAAGGATCGCCGCCCCGACGCCTGCGCGCTCCCGTCCGGTGGTGAGTTTCAACGGGCGTTCGATCACGTCCGCCACGATCTGCCGCCACACTGGAGCCGCTAATCCCCCGCCAGACGCCAGAAATTCAGGTGGCGTGAGCTGCATCTCCGTCATCACATCGAGGATGCTGCGGAGCGCAAAGGCAACCCCCTCCATCACCGCGCGGGCGAGATGTCCGACTCCATGCCCCAACTGCAAGCCGATGAACGCACCGCTGGCATGTGGATCGTTGAGCGGCGCACGTTCACCGATCAGGTAGGGCAAGAACAGCAAGCCATCCGCCCCCGGATTCACGCTCGCCGCCAGTGCCGACAACTTGGCGTAAGCGTCGGGATCGTTCTCCATGCCCAACGTGTTACGTAGCCAGCGCAGCGATAAGCCCGCCGAGAGCATCGCGCCAAGCGTGTACCAGCGATCAGCGGGGGCGTGGCAAAAGGTATGCAAGCGCAACTGCGGATCAGTGGTCGGCGCAGACTGCGGCACGAAGATTTGCCCGCCCGTGCCTAGCGTGATCGAGCCGACTCCCGGATTGATCAGTCCATTGCCCAATGCTTGCGCGGGCTGATCAGCGCAGCCTGTCACCACCGGAATACCCGCAGGCAAGCCTAGAGCTTCGGCAGCAGCAGGCGATAGCACGCCAACCACCGTCTCCGATTCGGTGATCGTCGGAAATAAAGTCAGTGGTAATTCCAGTGCCTTAATCATGTCGGTTGACCAGCGCAGATCATGGATGTTGAACAACGCCGTCGCCGAAGCGTCACTGGCGTCCGTATCGATCTCCTCGATCAAGCGGCAGCGCACGTAATCTTTGGGCAGCACAATCGCTTCAGCGGCGTCCAGCATTTCGGGCTGATGTCGCTTCAACCACAGCAGCGTCGGACCCATAAATCCGGCGGCGGGAGCGGTCCCTGCTTGCGTCACCAGCCGATCCTGTCCAACTGTCGCCGTGAATTCCTCCAACACCTCCGCGCTGCGCTGATCCGCCCAGATAATCGCTGGCGCGATGGCAACACCATACTGATCGATCAGCACCCCGCCATGCATTTGACCGCAGAACCCAATCGCGCTGATGTCGGTAGTATTCGCCGCCGTACATGCCTGCTTTACCGCTTTGATCGTCGCTTGCCACCACTGCTCTGGCGCTTGTTCGGCGTATCCCGGCTGCGGTACGCTGATCGGATACTCTGCGCCACCGACGCCCAGCAAGCGCGTGCGCTCGTCAATGATCACTGCTTTGACGCTAGAAGTCCCCAGATCGATACCCAGCAAATGAGCCATAACTACCTTCTTCTTCCTGAAGGCGGAAGGTGCGGATTAGGATAGATCAGAACGAACATTTGTGCTATTGATCATTGTATTACGGAGCAATTTCTGCGAGAATCATGGTAAGAAAATTGAGCAGTGAGGTGAGGATGACAACCCCGCTTCTGCAACTTGATCGCTCTGGGCTGTACTGTGCGGCAGGTGATTTTCATATCGACCCGTGGCAACCTGTGAAACGCGCCTTGATCACGCACGCCCACTCGGATCACTTCGCGCGTGACTGTGGATCGTATCTAGTCGCCGCCGAAGGCGCAACGGTGTTCCGCATACGCTTGGGCGCTGATGCCCTGATCGAAACGCTGCCTTACGGTCAGCCGATCAGCATCAACGGCGTCACCGTCTCCTTTCATCCTTCAGGTCATGTGCTCGGCTCGGCGCAGATTCGTGTGGAGCATCGCGGCGAGGTCTGGGTAGCGGCAGGCGACTACAAGCGCGATCCCGATCCCACCTGTGCACCCTTCGAGCCGATCCGCTGCCATACGTTCATCACCGAAGCTACTTTCGCACTGCCAATCTACCGTTGGGCTGATCCGCAGAAAGTGATCGGCACAATCAACGAGTGGTGGCGGCGCAACGCTGCGTCAGGCAAAACCAGCCTCTTATTTAGCTATGCATTCGGCAAAGCACAGCGCCTGATCGCCAGCGTCGATCCGCGCATCGGTCCGATCTTCACGCATGGGGCAGTGGAACGAATCAATGACGCTTATCGTCAGAGTGGTGTCAAGCTCCCTAAGACTCACTATCTGGTACGCAGCGAAAAACCTGATCTGCGCCGCGCTCTTGTGATTGCTCCCGTTTCCGCGCGCGATACGGCATGGACACGCCGTTTCAATCAAGTTTCGACAGGATACGTCTCCGGTTGGATGCGAATTCGCGGCACGCGCCGCCGCCGCGCCGTAGATCGTGGCTTCGTGCTTTCCGATCACGCCGATTGGGAGGATCTGCTGCTGACGATTAAGGAGACAGGCGCGGAACGTATCTATGTGACGCACGGTTACGTTCCGGTGCTGACGCGCTGGCTGAACGAACACGGTTACAACGCTTACGGCTTGCAGACTCACTATGAAAGTGGTGAAGGCGAAGCCGCCGAAGTGGGAGAAGTAGAAGCTGCTGAAGTAGTGACGGAAGAAGCGGAGTCGAACTCATGAGAGCCTTTGCTGATCTCTACGCCGCGCTGGACGAAACCAACAAAACTAATGATAAAGTCGCCGCGATGGCGGATTATTTCCGCGCAGCGCCGCCGCAAGATGCCGCGTGGGCGATCTACTTCCTCAGCGGACGCAAACCACGTCAGGTGGTCGGATCGCGTAAGCTGGTCGAATGGGCGATTGAGAGCGCCGACATTCCCGCTTGGTTGTTCGGTGAATCCTACGACGCGGTGGGCGACATGGCAGAAACGATCACCTTGCTGCTGCCAGAAGTCGGCACGGGCAGTGATCTACCGCTGCATCAGTGGATCGAGGAGAAGTTGCTGCCACTGCGCGAAGCGGATGAAGCGACGCAAAAACAGGTGGTACTGGAGGCATGGCGCGAGCTGACCACCGTGCAGCGTTTCGTCTGGAACAAGCTAATCACGGGTGAGTTCCGTGTTGGCGTCTCGCAACTGCTGGTCGTGCGAGCGTTGGCGCAGGTCAGCGGCGTCGATACGGCAGTGATCGCGCATCGGCTGATGGGCGAGTGGACGCCGGACGCAGCCTTCTACGAGACGCTCACCCATCCCGAAACGGTGATCAGCGAGATCAGCCGCCCTTATCCCTTCTTTCTGGCACATCCGGTGGAATCCGATGAGGTATCCGATCTTGGTGCTGTGCAGGACTGGCAAGCAGAATGGAAGTGGGATGGCATCCGCGCGCAGTTGATCCGCCGTCAGGGACAGACCTTCCTGTGGACGCGCGGCGAGGAACTGGTCACGGATCGCTATCCTGAGATCGCGGAGATGGCGGTGCATCTGCCCGATGGCACGGTACTCGATGGCGAACTGCTGCCCTGGATCGAGGGCAAAGTGATGCCTTTCGCCCAGTTGCAGCGGCGGATCGGACGCAAGACATTGGGCAAGAAAATGCTGGCGGAAATCCCCGTGATCTTCATGTCCTACGATCTACTGGAGATCGATCACAAAGATTGCCGCGAACATCCGCTGCGAGATCGGCGCAAGAGGTTAGAGGCAATCGTTCAGAAGGTCAACCATCCATCGTTGCTGATCTCGAAGGTAGTTAGCGCTGATAGCTGGTCGGGTTTTGAGCAGCAGCGCCAGCACAGCCGCCAATTCGATGTCGAGGGCTTGATGCTCAAACGGCTGACCTCACCCTATCGCGTAGGCAGGATGCGCGGCGACTGGTGGAAGTGGAAGGTTAACCCCTACACCATCGACGCGGTCCTGATCAACGCTCAGCGCGGATCGGGCAAACGCGCCAGCCTGTACACGGATTACACTTTCGGCGTCTGGGATGATGCTGGACAGTTGGTCCCGATTGCCAAGGCGTATTCGGGGCTAACGGACTCGGAAATCCGCGAGGTCGATGCCTTCATCCGCCGCAATACAGTAGAGCAGTTCGGACCGGTACGCAGCGTCAAGCCGGAATTAGTCTTTGAGTTGGCGTTCGAGGCGATCCAGCGTTCGACCCGCCACAAATCTGGCATCGCCGTGCGCTTCCCGCGCATCCTCCGCTGGCGGGTGGACAAACCAGCGTCGGAAGCGGATACTATTCGGACAGTCCGTGAGTTGCTAAGTGTCCATACTGCCGAGCGATGATCATCAAGGGTTTTGTGCGCGATATCAGTTATGTATCGCAATTCGCTGTTCCTTCTCTCACCGCCTATTCAATCGCAGATTTCGACGTGAATACCGCCAGACAAGCTGGCTTGATCAATCTAGGTGGTGAGGGGAATTATTTGGCTTACGCGCGTTGGATTTCTCCCAAACGGACGCGCTCCTATCCATTTGCGCGACTCTACGACACATTTCACGTCAGCAGCCCGCGTGTTGCCATCATTCCCATCATCAAAGATGAAGGTGCTGATAGCGGTAATAATGATCGCATCAACTACATGACCTTTTCTTGGATGAGTCTACTTAATATCTTCATTATTCTTGTGTGGTACGATGACGCCAAGCGCAAGGTGGGCGATAAGCATCTCATTACTGCTCAGAAAATTGATCCCTTGTATGTGCGCGAGAAGCTACTAGAACTAAGTCAGTATCGTCTCTCGGCGCTACATTGGAATACGTCACACTTCGAGCGTGATTTCAGTGATATTTATCAACGTGCTGTAGAAAGCTATCAACGACTGTCCGCAACATTGACTGTTCGCTTGCATAACCAGCAAGATCATCTGGTGGTGTTAAATCGCTATCTTCAAGACGAAAAGTTTAGTCTGGATTTGTTCCGAACGAATACGCTTGATCGATCCCGCGCGGCTGCTAACCGCGAAGTGCTTACAACTCACTTACGAGAGTCTCTTTCTGATGGTGCGAAGAATTTGCTATTTCTGTCGAATTATTTGGGTGGCGAATATCATTTAGCTCCAGATGAAGTATTTATCGATCAAGATCGCACACTAATCATCCAAGAATCCAAAAACACAACTAGATCTCGCCTGCCATCATCGGATGATATCAAGGATGGCTTATTCAAGCTCATTTTATACTGCAATCTGAACACCGTTTCCGTAGATGAAGTTGAAACTCCCTTCAGAACGCAACTGAAACTAACAGGTAGTTTTGCTGGTCGTCTGGCACTACACAACGCCGATGTGCCAACTATCCGATCCTTTTGTGCTACTAACCTCTTTTCGACAAGTCAAACTAACCGCTTGATCGCCTTACAACAGGAGATTCTGGCAAATCCGCGCTTACGAATCTACATTGCAGGCAACCAATGAAACCTTATACCAAAAGCCCACTACGCTATCCGGGCGGCAAATCGCGTGCAATGCCGCAGATACTGCAGCAAATACCGCTCAATATGCGTGAGTACCGCGAACCTTTCATTGGTGGTGGCTCTGTCTACTTAGC
>JAHBVK010000112.1 GCA_019637555.1 Anaerolineae bacterium | reverse complement strand
CCAACCATAGACGTTGGTCCGTGGCCCGAAAATCTGCGCTTGATCACGCGCGACGAGATATACGAAGACGATGAACGCTGATTCAGTGTCTATTTTTCTAGATACCAACATCCTGATTAGACTTGTCATAACCAGCGCACCGCTGCACGCGGAAATACGAGAAGCAGTTGATAGATTGTGGAAAGATAACCTTGATTTGTGGATCAGTCGTCAAGTAGTACGTGAACTTGCATCGGTTATCACCCGCCCACAGACCTATCTTTCTCCGCTAAACTCTGTGGCTGCCGCAGAGGTGATTAAATCGGTTCCAACTAGATTTTTCGTAGCTGATGAAGATGAAAAAGTAGCCGTCACGCTCTTGAAATTGATGGAACAGTATCCTATGGGTGGCAGGCAAATTCATGATGCCAACATTGTGGCAACGATGCAAGTTAATGAGATCAAACAGCTCTTTACACTTAATACAGCGGACTTCGCACGTTTCTCCACTATCATTACTATTCTTTCGCTTGAAGACCTATTGAATAATTCTGCCGATCAGATAGATGCTACGCCAGAAACTTGAGCCAGCTATGACCCAACGCCGCGAAGTCCCCAAACCCGGACCGAACTCTCTTAGCAACAACGTCCTTGTCCTGCTGATCGCCTTCCTCTCCGAACTGGCGGGGATCGCTGCGCTTGCCTACTGGGGCTGGACGCAGCATGAAGGCATCTTGCGCCTACTATTGGCAGTCGGTGCGCCGCTGATCGCCGCCGTGATCTGGGGCGTGTTCCGCGTGCCCAACGATCCCGGTGCGGCGCTGGTGAAAGTTCCCGGCTGGCTGCGCTTGCTGATCGAATGGGGCTTTTACGTCATCTCCGTGATCGCGCTTAACGCCGCCGGACAACCCACCGCCGCGCTGATCCTCGCCGTCATCGTGATCGCCTACTATGTGGTGTCCTACGAGCATGTGATCTGGAAACTAGCTCAACGCTGAATGAGCAGACAACAAAAGGATCGCCCTCATGGAACAACTTGACGCCAAGCTGATCGCTGAATCGCGCGAGATTTGGGATGCCAATGCCGAGGCGTGGGACGCCAAGATCGGATCGGGTGGCGGCTGGCAGACCAGCGTGATCGCGCCCGTCGTTGAGCGCATGTTGAACATTCAGGCGGGCGAACGTGTCCTCGACATCGCCTGCGGAAACGGTCAGTTCAGCCGCCGATTAGCCGAGTTGGGCGCGTCCGTCGTGGCAGCGGATTTCAGCCCCAAACTGATCGAACTGGCGAGGCAGCGCACCTCCGATCACGCAGATCGTATCAGTTATCACGTCGCGGACGCCACCGACGAGGATCAACTGCTGGCGCTTGCCGGATCGGATCAGCAGCGCTTCGATGCCGCCGTGTGCATCAACGCGCTGATGGATATGCCCGCCATCGAACCGCTGTTCCGCGCCGTCGCCAAGCTGCTCAAACCGGATGGACGCTTCGTGTTCTCGATCATGCATCCCTGCTTCAACGGGCTGTCGCTCACCATGCAGCCGGAACTTGCCGATTACAGCGAGACGGTGACGTATTCCCTCAAAATCTCGCGCTATCTGACGGCGGACATCAGCAGGGGAATCGCCATCCGCGAACAGCCGAGGCAGCAGTATTACTGGCATCGCCCGCTGCATCAGTTGTTCAACAGCGCCTTCACTAGCGGCTTGGTCATGGATCGGATCGAGGAGCCGCCGATCACAGCGGAGGTGCCAGCGCCAAGTGCCTTCGCGTGGTCGAACTACGATATGCCGCCGCTGCTATTTGCGCGGCTGCGTCCGGCACGGTGAAATAGTGGGATTGATGGCAGCATAGCATGTTGGAGTGTGTAATTCTGGAGTTCAATTGGTTTGGTGAGCATACTTGTGGGCAAACTGTGTAACGGCTAAGTAAATCATCTTAACCAAATGGGCACATAATGCGAGAGAACTCGCCCTTTAATTTTTGTCGCTCTATCTTATACTGATTGACAGAACGGATGTTTGATGGATTGCTAAGATGCGAGAGCCACAAGATTGGGATGAAGATTACATTCTTACTCAACTTCCGATTGGTGAATCCAACTGGCTAGAGTTTAAGGGACGCAAGGAAATCGATCTAACACTATCGTCGATCAAGGCAGAGCACGTCACACAAAATCTCTCTGTTACATTGTCTGCTATGGCAAACACTGGTGGTGGCTATTTAGTGTATGGAATAAAGGATCCAAAGCCTAATCAACCGCTAGAAGTAGATGATGGTGGTATTGATCTCTTTGTAAAGAAGAATGGGACACGAGAATGGCTTGAGGACATTATTCCAAACCTAGCCGATCCTCCTTTGACTGGATTCAATGTTTACCAACTTAAAGCTTCTCAAGATGACTCACAAATAGCACAAGGTCGGGGCATTTTCATTGTTCATATAAAAGATAGTTTTCAAGCACCTCATCAAGCCTATGATAATAAGTACTATGGACGGATTGCAGGTAAGTCCAAGCCGCTTCCTGATCGTTTTGTTCGAGATATTATGGGACGACGGCAACACCCGAAGATTAACCTAAAGTTTTCATTAGTTTCAAGAGAGTTTTATAGCTCTAGTGAAACTGAAGGGGAATTTAGTCCATTGTCTTTGGGCTTATCTGCACCTTCTACTTATACTACTCGCACAAGCTCACTAAGATGGAAATTGGAGATCCGAGCCGAAAATGTTGGCAAGGTATATGCCAATTACGTCAATGTATTTGTATGGATTCCCGACGAAATAATTCCTTCTCTATTTGCATTTCGGGAAATCGAGAGACGGGAAGAAACTGAGACACGGGATAATCACGAGTATGTCAGTCGAGGCTATGAAAATGTAGATCGAGACTACATTGGGTTGCGCAATGGACTAAACCACGAATACGGATCTGCGCGTTTCAGTCCAATATTGCCAAGTCTTGCTCATGTGTGGACTGAAGAACTTGTCGATGATATTAACTTCGACAACTTAAGTAACGATCTTAATATTTACTGGGAGGCATTTGCAGATAATGCGCTCCCACAAGAAGGTAAAGTTTTATTAAGTGAGGTTGAGCGTATCTTTAAAAAGGAATACGAGGAATAAAAGTCTGGTATTCCTGTGAAGGTGATCTTCTCGAAGTGATCTTTGAGGATGCGCCAGCCTATCTTGAGGAGATCGAGGACGACATTTTTGAGCGTCGCACCAACGACGGGCGTGTGATCGGCGTGACGATCCTCAACTTCAGCCAGCATGACCGCGACAAGCTGCAACTGCCTCTCGCGGTCACGGCGCAGCACAATCCCTAGCCACGCAACTATGTCCAATTGATACGCATCTGAAACGGGCAAGCACACGCCACCCCGCTAGACTCTAATAATTGGTTTTTCTCTTAACAACATAATGCAGACGATGCACCATGAGCACTATCAACGCACCCCAAAGCATCAACTCTCCTGACTGTTCACTAGAACTCCTCGACGGCAACATCTACTGCCACACGATCCGTACAGGCACGCACAGAGCTGCTGACGCCTTCATCAGTAATTTCGAGTGGGTTTACGCACAAGCCGTTCAAACTAACACGCCCTTTGATTCAGTGATCGACTCCACCAATGCCACGCCACCAATTTCGTACTTGATACGCGGCATTCATGGCGTACTGCACAAGTTTCCTGAGCGTCCTCGCAACCGAACTGCTATCGTGATGCAGAAGAACTACCTGAATCTATCGGCGACTCTCATACGGTTGCTGCCGACCAATTACTCAATCCGCTTTTTCGGGAGTAAGGACGCCGCCTTAACGTGGCTGCGATCATTAGACAAATGATCGGCTGTGCTCACTGGCTTACTTGCCTGTGATCGGCTCTAGCGTAGCTTCCACTTCCGCGCGTTCGGGCAGCGATCCCAGTTCCGCGATCTCGTAGCCCTGCGGATACGTCCGATTCTTCTGCTTGGTGTACAGATACGGCTTGGTGTTGGCGGGCAGCAGCCGGATGATCCCCGCCCGCAGACGCAGCGCCTTCTTCAGCAGCCACGTCAGCCATGCGCCCGACTTCTGATAGCCGAACGCCTCGCGCACATCATCCTCGATCAGCGCCACCACCATCGGCTGCACGGCAGGACGCATGAATTGGGGAACCCAACCCGCGAATATGCTGATCGTAGCATCCGCGATCTTGCGGTTAGTATCGCCGTAGAAGAACTGCTCACGCTCGTAGTTCAAGCTCCAACGCTCGAACGCCTCATAAGTGTCGGGGATGTCCTTGATGTTCATGCGCTTACCGACCTCGCGCCAGAACAGGAATCCCGCCTGTTTCTCCTTCTCCGAAAACTGCCGCCAACCGAGCAGCGCGTTCCAGCGGATCGGCTCCAGCACGAACACCGACAGTGTGTACATAAAATCGTCGTTCTCGATGGGGAAATGGCGGTGGATATTGTTCATGCGCCGGATCGCCGCCCGTCCGCGTTCGCTATCGTAGCCATGCTCTACGATCTCCGAGAGGATCAGCGTGGTATCGTCGTAACGCTTCTGCCCGCGCTGGTAAAACTCGCCGGATTTGTCGAGCACAGCGGTCATGCGCGGCGCGGCATACGTCTTGAACAGCGCAAATTCCAGCGCGCGGTGATTGGCGAACCCGAAATCGTACTGGCTGCTCAGATACACGATCCGCTGGTGATCGGTCACCGGATCAAGCTGTTCGATCTGTTCGAGGGTGCGAAAACGTGACATCGTGAACTAATCTCCTCACTTCATCCGAATTCATCTACGCTAAGAATATGCCTACCGATTGCTCACCTGACAGTCCAATCGCTGTTCAATCCTTGCTCAGTTTTCTTCAGAATTGTGCTTTTGTACAACGCTGAAATGACATAGAATGTCCAAGGCAACAACTTATTGAGCTGGCAGAAATTTTGAGGAAGTTGAGGTTGTGATGGCTGAAAAAGGTACTAAAGAAAACCCCTGGGTCTTGAAAACGCCGCCGGGAACATCCGAGTACACCATGTACAAAGATGAGAAGCACGATCCGCCGATATTGGTTTGCACGGTAGGCAAAACGGTGCTGCACTACGATCTCCGCGCGATCAACGATCTGCACGCGATGCTCAAGCAGCACGGCGACTGGATGGAACTCGGCGCTGCCGACGAGCAGAAAGACGCCAAAGCTGGCACCGTTGAGGCGTGGGGTCGCTCAGCGGAGAATCCCGTCGGCGGCTGGTATGGCTTGAAGAAGGGCTTGCGCGGACGTTTCGGCATGTACCTGCCACCACTGATGGAAGAACTTGGCTTGGTCGAACTGGAACACAACGCCAAAGGCAACCGGATGCGCGCTAAATAGTGCAGGGCAGCCCTTTCGCGCATGACGCTGCCGTAGTAGCGGTAATCTCTGCGGCAGCATAGCGCAACCAGCGCAGAGGGTTCGCCAGAGATGAACTGGTGTTACTAACTCTCATCCAACCGTTCCCTAATTCTCACGAACCAACAGCCTGATCCACGTCCTGTTATTCCAGAGAATATCTGGTCGGTTCCCGCCAGCGTTCGCCAGCCTCACCACGCGGTCATATGCAGCGGTGCAAGCGGCAGCACCTTAGCGGCAGTGACGCCGGGCGCGGAGAGCCGCACGCCATCCCACCACTGATAAACGGTCAGCACCACTTGATACTCTACCGTCGCCGGATTGCCGTTCCACGTTTTCAGCGGGATGGGCAGAGTCATCTCCTCAACGTAGAGCTTGTCTGGCTGCCACTGGCTGGTTTCCTTCGGCACTTCGGCTGATCCTGCCCGATCCGCTGTTTGCGAGATCAATGTGCCATTCTGATCCAGTAACTGCACTACGATGCCGTAATCGGCGATTAGTGGTTGATCGACAGACCACCACAGCCGCAGCCGCACCTGATCGTCTTCGTGCGTCATCAGGTAGCCCGGTGTGCGTGTGCCGACAGCGTCAAAGCCATGAAAGCGTGGTCCATTCTCGAACAAAATGCCAGCGGGATCGGGTGGCGCTTCGTACAGCCGCACTAAGAAGTTCCACGGTCCGAAGAACTGTTCAGCGATGCGCCCTTGCTCCACTAACGCCTTATCTTCGGGACGATTCCAGCCGTCAATGGTGGCATACCAGACACGGCGATAACCGACGGGCGAGGCAACAATGGGCAAGCCATCGGGGAAGTAGACGGCAGCGAAGTAATCCCATGTTTCGGGCGGCACGGGCTTGGTGGTGGGATCAACGAATACGACATCACCATCGCGCCACTGCTGGCGTAGGGCGGAGAATACTTCTAAGTTGGGCTTAGTATCGTTCCAGATGTAGCGATCTGGCGGGAAGGGAACCCACGTCAGCAGCAGCAATAGAAGCAATACTCCTGTGATCAAACGTCGGGGCAGTGCCACCACCGCTAACGCTAGCAGCAGCGCCAAGCCAACGCCCGTCCACGCCAGATGCCGCAGCGTAAAGAAGCCGAGCCGACTGTTAAGCAGCAGGATCAGCGCGGGGGCAAGCGCCCAGAGAATGATACCGATGCCCAAACGCGAACGACGGATTAGCACGATCAGCAGCGCCAGCAGCCACAGCAGCAGCCAGAGTAACGCGCCATCGCCCGCAAAAGCCACGTACCAATCCGCTAAGGCGGTGAAGAACGGTGGCGCTGCGGCAGACTCGACCACTGGTGCGCGGCTGATCACCAATGGCAGTTGCTGTGCGACCAGCGGTGCGGCAAGCAGCAGCGCAAGGATCGCCGGACGCCACCACTGCCAGATCCTGCGCGGAAACAGAACGAGGGTGAAGATACCTACGAAAGGAAAAATCGCGGCGGCGCTGAGATGCGTATAAAACAACGCCGCCAGAGAAATGCCCAACAGCGCGGCACGTCGCCATGTAGAGCGATCAAAGTAGCGCAACGCCAGCCACAGCGTCAATGGCGTCAGCGCGTAGATCAAGGCATAACCGCGCAGCAGCACGCTGAGAAAGATGATGTAGCCGAACGCGCCATACGCTGCCATGCCGATCAGTGCGGCGGCTGGTGTTTTGGTCAGGCGCTGGCTGAGGCGGTACATGCACGATGCACCGATCAGCAGCAGATAGACGGACAGCAAGCGCAGGATCAGCGGGTGTGGGCTGGTGAGGCTTTGCCACACCCAGACCAACGCATAGTGCAGCGGAGACCAGTCGTAAGGAACCCACGTCAGCACCTGTTTGAGCGATCCGATGCTTTGCCACGCCGTCCACAGCTCATCCACATCCATCGGGAAGCTGAGTAAGCGCGGCATCCGGCTGGCGAACAAGATCAGCAGAATGCCAGCGAGCAGCAAGGCTTGGTGTTGACGCTTGGTGGTCGTAATCAGTGAGGTTGTGATCATGCGCTGATGATACCAACGCTAGAGAACTACGCTATACTGTTGCCATGCGGCTGATGGTTGTTCTGGCACTTTTCCTCGTCGTGTTCATCGCGCTGACGACGGGCGCGGTGGTCAGTGCGCGCGTGCAAACTCCCATTAACGGTGTGGCAGCATTGGGGCTGGGTATGTGTACCGACATGCCCTGTCTGCTAGGCATCATCCCCGCTGTCACCTACTGGTCGGACGCCGCTACTCATCTGACGACTCTGTACTCCATCAAATACGAAAGAGAACAAAGCATACTGGTTGGAGAGCAAGGTGAAGATCGCATCTACATCTACCCGGCTCCCGATCAGCGCGTCCGCCGCGTGATTTATACGCCTTATGACGCCAAACCGAATACCGGCGATTTGCTGCGCTTGTTCGGCAAACCATGCAACTTCTTGATCGAAACTTCGACTTATGCCAGCCTGACGTACCCGCATATGCAGGTGTATGTTTCATTTGTGCAAGGGCGAGTCAGCGTGTACTCGCCAGTCTTGACGGTGATTCTATTCGATACGGATCGGACTATCTTGTGCTATCCGGAACAGTGGCGCAGTTGGGCAGGCTTCAAGCATCGCCTCAGCTATATGAGCCGCTGGCCGCGATGCTTCGACTGTGTAGGTTCGGCACGTTGACTAGTTAGTTTTAGTGCGACAAGAAGTTGCGGAGCGTATCGCCATGAAAATATTAACGATGACGCTGGCATTATTCTTCACCTTAGTCGTTTCGCTGATCACTGCTGTGACCGTGAGCGCGTTGGTAAAACCGAGTAGCCCCGTCAATCTGGATGGTTTCGGCACCTGCGAGGGCAGACCCTGCTTTTTCGGCATCGCCGCAGGCGTAACGGGGTGGGACGACGCACGATCCATCTTGCAAGCACGCTGGCAAAACGCCGCCCGCGAAAGTGAGATCGACGCGCAGGACACGCAGCGGATCATCGTGCATTATGGCGACGGCGGTACGGTGCTGCTGCTGGAATCGGATCGACATCGAAAGACAGTCAGACGTATTATCTGGATGGTGCAGCCGAATACGTGCTGCTCGGTGGTACTGGCGAGCATATTGGCGCGGTACGATCAGATGTGCCTCAACTGGCGAACGCAACTGCAATATCAGGGCGTGACTCCGCTGCGCTACCTGAGCGCTAACCAACAGCGCTACAGCGGCGCACGAAAACCTGCACTCTCCACCAAAGTCTATTTGATGATCCTGACCGCTAATCAATCGCTGTTGTGCCGATGATGCGCTTGCCCTTAACCATTTTTGTCCTTACGCTGGCGTTAAGTGCCGCTGCTATTGGTTTGGCACGTCTGCATCACGAGTCGAATCCGATGCTCGCGTTCGGCTTCGATACTTGCCGTGAGATGCCCTGCTTCTTTGGCATTACGCCAGGAGTGACGGCGTGGGCAGAGGCGCGGGCGATCTTGCTGACGCGCTGGCAAAACGCCGCGATTGAAAGCGTGAGTTCCGGCACGCAGAAGATTACCGTTAATTATGGCGATGGCGGTACGCTGTTGTGGATGG
>JAHBVK010000111.1 GCA_019637555.1 Anaerolineae bacterium | reverse complement strand
TCTCGCCACCGCAGATGGACGGCGCTTCGGCTACCAGATGACCATCTTCCGTCGCGCGATTACGCCAACAATGTCGGATCGAACCTCCGATTGGGCATCGAATCAGGTGTATTTCGGTGATTTCGCAGTTACCAACGTGGTTGAGGATAGCTTCTATTCCTCTAATCGCTTCAGTCGTGGTGCGGCAGGATTAGCTGGCGCGACTGTCGATCCGCGTTTACGTGTGTGGTTGGAGAATTGGAATATCACGGCGCTGAATGATCAGGTAACAGCGCTGCAAGTGCAGGCAGCGAACCAGACCGCCGAGGGGATCGCTTACGCCATTGATCTCTCCGTGCGTAATGAGATGCCTATCGTTCTGCAAGGGGATCGTGGTTTGAGCCAGAAAAACGCCGAACCCGGTAACGCCAGTTATTACTACTCAATGCCGCGACTGATCACCGAGGGTACGATCACGATCAATGGGCAGCAATTTAGCGTTAGCGGGGAATCGTGGCTGGATCGAGAGTGGAGCACCAGCGTACTCGGCGAAAATGCCGTCGGTTGGGATTGGTTCTCGCTGCAACTGGATAACGGACGCGAATTAATGCTCTACTATATCCGCCTGAAAGATGGCACTGCCGAACCATACTCCAGCGGCACGTTGATCGAAGCGGACGGCACGACCATTCGGCTACCACTTTCCGCCTTCAAAATCGACGCCCTCGATCACTGGACGAGTCCGCGCACAGGCACGGAGTATCCGAGTGGTTGGCATGTCGAAGTGGATGCGCCCACCGGATTGATCGTGCTAGATATCCAACCGCTGATACGTAATCAGGAGCTAAATTCGGTCACCGCCTATTGGGAAGGCGCATCTAAGTTCAGCGGTACCGATAACGGTATCCCGGTTAACGGCTATGGCTACGTAGAACTAACAGGCTACAACACTACCACCGGTGGAGATCGCGGCTTGTCGCGTCAGGGTGAGTGATATACTTGGTGCGCCGATTTCAAGTTGAAGGGTTTTACAATCACCGTGCGCCTTTATCACCTGAATCCCGCTGCTTTAGCATCGGGAATGCTTATCGCCGTTTTGCTGATCCTTGTCGGCTGTTCTACCACTATTACGCCTACCGCTACTGCATTGCCGCCCAACAGTCCTGAAGCACGAGGTCTGGCGTTGTTCAGCGGCAAAGGGCGCTGCGCCACCTGTCACTCGCTGTCGCCCGATACCGTGATCGTCGGTCCATCGTTGGCGGGTGTGGCGACTCGTGCTGCGAGTCGTGAGTCAGGATTAACCGCTGCTGAGTATTTGGAAGAATCAATCCTACTGCCGGATAAAATCAAAGCGCCCGGCTTTGAAAACATGCAGATGGATACGTCCTTGGCAAAAACACTCACTTTCGATGAAATCTCCGATCTCGTCGCTTATCTGTTGACACTAAAGTGAACCCAACAAGCGCAGATCGTTTCGCGCACTACCAACGCCGTTTGCGGAAGATTGAGGTACGGCTGGCGGTGCAGCGTCAGCTTGCGGATGGGTTGACGTGGGTGCGCTTGCTGACTTTTCTCGGCGGCGTGATCCTCAGTATCGCGGCTTTTTTTGCGGCTGGTAGTAGTGTGTTCTTTCTGGTAACGCTGCTGTCGCTGATCGCTTTTTTCGTAGTCGCCTCGCGTCACCGTCTGGCTGTCGAGGGTATTTTACGGCTGACGATCTGGCAGCGACTGACCAACCAACAGATCGCCCGTTTACGCCTCGATTGGTCTGCGCTGCCGCCAGCTATACTCACGCCTGATCCAGATCATCCGTTTGAACTTGATGTCGATCTGGTAGGTGAACGCTCATTGCACCAGTTGGTAGATACTGCCATCTCACGTACCGGCAGCGCCAGACTACGCGAATGGCTGACTTTGAGTGCACCACAAGCGACCTTTATCGAGAAACGGCAGGCAATTGTTCGCGAACTGATTGATCAGCAGCGTCTGCGTGACCAACTTCATGTGCGGGCGCGCCTCGCCGCCGACGGATCGCCGCGTCAATGGGATGGCATCGCGTTGAGTAGCTGGCTCGAGCAACCAGACAACGGTGTCAGGTTGCGACCTGTGGTGATAGTTCTCGGTGTTCTAGCAGTAATCAATATCGTACTGTTCACGCTTAACTTTTACGTCGCCATTCCCGGTTGGCTGCGTGCTGCACCATTTGCTGCCTATGCATTTATGTCCATTGCGCAGATGCGACACGTACAGAGCTTATTCGAGCGCTCCTCATCGCTGTTGGATAGTCTACGCCAATTGGATGGCATTTTTTCAACGCTGGAACGATTCAACTATCGTAACACTCCGCATTTTCATGAACTGTGTGCACCCTTCATACAATCGGAAGATCGTCCATCTTCGCGCATTCGCATCATAGCGCGGATCATGGCGGCGGCGAGTCTGCAAACCAGTCAAATCCTGTGGCTGATCATCAATACCATCGTGCCGTGGGACATCACCAGTGCTTATTTACTCGGACAGCAGAAGAAAGCACTGGAGAAACTGCTGCCCCGCTGGTTGGAGACATGGTTTGAGGTCGAAGCGCTCAATTCGCTGGCGAATTTCGCCTACCTCAATCCTGCTTACACCTTTCCCGTAATCGAAAATAGAGATGCTCACTTATCCGCTCGTTCTCTTGGTCATCCCTTGATCCCCGCAGAACGTCGAGTTAGCAATGACTTCAGCATTAGCCAGCGCGGCGAGATCGCCATCATCACCGGATCGAACATGTCCGGTAAAAGTTCATTTTTGCGCACGCTAGGGATTAATCTGAGCCTAGCATTTGCTGGAAGTGTAGTCGCCGCACAAGATTTGCGTACAACGCCATTTCGCCTGTACACCTCGATTCACATCAGCGACTCACTGGCGGACGGATTCTCCTATTTTTATGCCGAAGTCAGGCGTTTGAAACGGCTGCTCAGTGCTTTGGATGCAGACCACGAGTTGCCCTTATTCTTCTTGATCGACGAGATATTCAGGGGAACGAATAACCGCGAACGCCTGATCGGAAGTCGAGCGTATATTCGGGCGCTGGTGGGCAAAAACGGGATCGGTGTTGTCTCAACGCACGATCTGGAACTGATCAAGCTGGCGGAGGAAATGCCGCAGGTGCACAACTACCATTTTGCCGACGATGTGATCGATGGCAAGATGATCTTCGATTATCGGCTGCGATCCGGTCCGAGTCCAACCACCAATGCGCTGCGGATTATGGCGCTGGAGGGACTGCCTGTGGAGATTTACGATTAGCCCTTCACGTCCGATATACAATATCGCGGCGGTTGAGCATTCCTACGATCTGCCCCTGATACACAACTGGCGCGTGATTAGTGTCGGTGCGGTCAAATGCCCGCAGCGCCGTCGCAATCGTATCGTCGGGCGATACTGTTGCTAGCCGTGCCAGCGGAATCATCACTTGATCGACATGAACACGACCCCACTCTAGGCGCGGATACTTATCCGTCTCCGCCGAGGTGATCAAGCCAACTAGTTGCCCCTGCTGCACCACCGGAAACGCCTGATCGCGGGCGTGATCGAGGTAGCGCCATGCCAGCAACGCCAGCGGCATTGTTGGTTCGATCAATGGAACGTTATAACGCATGATCTGCCGTACTGTTGTCTGCATGGGCAGCGATGCGCCGACAGCCATGCGATAACTGGCAGAAGCAGCGGAGTAGAGGAAAGCCGCGATCAAAATGAACCACAAGCCATTGAACCATAAACCTCTGAAGATCATCCACAGCGCGAACAGCACGAAGATCGCCGCCACCACCTGCCCGACCCGGCTTGCCTGTCTTGTCGCCATGCGGTAGCTACCGCTGAGGCGCCAGAGGATTGATCTCAGTACGCGCCCACCATCAAGAGGGAACCCGGGCAGTAAGTTGAACACTGCTAGGGTGAGGTTCACCTGCGCTAACCATGCGCAACCAGCGCCGACAAGCCCATCAAGGGTACTCAAGGCGCCAAAAGTTACGGCAAGTACAACGCTAGAAAGTGGACCTGCGATGGCGATCCAGAATTCGTGTGCAGGACGTTCAGGATCGCGGGCGATCTGCGCAACACCACCGAAGAGATGCAACACCACCTGAACCACTGGTAAGCCGTAACGCTGCGCAGTGACTACATGTGCCATCTCGTGCCACAGCACCGAGCCAATGAACAATGTGGAGAAAAAGCCGCCCAATAGCCAATACAACAGTACAGGAGCGTTGGGAACAACAAGCGGAAAGATGCCATTAGCGAGAACGTAAGCTACGAAAAAGGCGATGAGCAGCAAGCTGGTATTGATTTTGATCTCGACGCCAGCCAGTCTGCCGATAGTCCAACCTTGCGGAATCATCAACCAAAAATCCTGTACAACTAAGCAATCAATGACCTAATTGTACAGAATTGGCGGAATCGGGTTACCTTACCCTACATCGCGCCGTGATTCCAGCCACGACATCAGCAGGGTGGCAACTAGGCAACCGATCACACCGATCAAAGCGCTGCGACTTGCGACAGCCCAATCAATCGAACTTTGAGTCAACGACGACGTCACAAAATTGTATGGTAGCGCCCACGGCAGTATTTGTTTCCACAAATCGGTGCGGGCAGACACGACGACATTAATCAGGAAAGCGACCAAGCCAAAAGCAATAGCCGCGCCGAATCCCCTAAAATGGACCCCCGCCCACTGATGCAGCGCGATCAACAGCCACGAAGCAAGCCAACTCAGCAGCAGCGCCACCGCGATCTCGGCTACGGGTATCGATGCTTCGAAACCCCAATTCGGCTTGGCGGACCGCAGAAACAGCCCCGTTGCAATTATGGCGATGAAAGTGACGATTATGCTCAAGCCGAACAACGCCAATGCCATGATCTGCTTGGCGGCGTAGACCGCAGTGCGGTTTATGGGCAGGGCAAACAGATGCTTCCACATGTTGCCATTATGTTCGGTGCCTGCCAGCATCGCCGTGACGATGGACGCCATGAATGGGAGCATGGTTGACCAGAATATGATCATTTGTCCGGTCAGATCGATCCACGCATCGGCTGGTTTGAAGGGACGTGCGCCAGTCGCGAGTATAGCGACGGTGCAAGTGATCACGCCCGGTAATACGGTAACAGTGACCGGTACAGCGCTGTTATGCAGCTTGACGATTTCGCTGCGAACGGCGCGCAGCAAATCAGGAGCCTGTGCTTGTGCTTGTGCGGTGGTAGTGCTGGTGGTCATTGGGCGGACTCCGATCCCGATTGCTGGGTCAGTTGTAAGAAGATCTGTTCAAGGGTTGGCTGTTCAAGCGTAAGATGGAAGACATCGAGTCCGGCTTGGATGAGTCCTTTGTTGATATGAGCCGCATCTGCCTGATTGACACTACGCACATATAACGCCTTATCTCGCGATTCGACTGACCAGTGCTGCTTTGCCAGCCATTCCAACGCCGCAGAGGGCTGCCGTGTGCCGATCCGGAGTTCTGCCGGATGCTGCGCCTGTAACGCACCGAGCGTTCCCTGAAATAGCAGCTTACCTTTATTGATCACGCCGATGTGCGTTGCAATCTGTTCTACTTCGCTCAATAAGTGACTGGAGAGAAATATAGTGATTCCTAGTTCGCCCGGCAGCGTGCGGATCAGATCGCGCACTTCATGGATGCCTGCCGGATCGAGTCCGTTGGTCGGCTCATCGAGGATCAGCAGATCGGGCTGACCGAGCAGCGCCAGTGCGATTCCCAAACGCTGTTTCATGCCCAACGAATATTCCCTTACTCGCTTCCCCGCCACCTCGCGCAGCTTGACCAGCGCCAGTACATGATCGATCCTGTTTACCGGGACTTCCAACAAGCGGCGCGTCACTTCCAGATTCTGCCGTCCCGTCAGATGTGGATATAGCGATGGCATTTCCACCAGCGCACCGACTCGCCGCAGCGCAGACCGACGATCCTTCGCCGTCATCGGTTGGCTGAAAAGCTGGATGCCGCCCGCGCTCGGCGTGATCAAGCCTAGTAACATGCGGATCGTGGTGGTTTTGCCCGCGCCATTGGGACCGAGAAAACCGTAAACACTGCCCGTCGGCACACACAGATCGAGCGCATCTACCGCTACGAAATCTCGATAGCGGCGGGTGAGCTGGTTCGTTTCGATGATGAATGACATAGTCGATCCTATAGCCATAGTGTCGCTGTTGTGTTCAGGATAGGGTGAAGATGTCAGCGGGATTCTGCGGAATTGTCGTAAACCTGTCGCAGTGTCAGGCTAAAGATGCTGCCCTGACCAATCGTACTGCTGACGCTGACTGTGCCACCCATCGCTTCAACGAGTTCCTTGACGATGGATAACCCCAAGCCCGCGCCATCGCCTTTCTCACCGCGATAGAAGCGATCCCAGAGGCGCGTCAGTTCATCGGCAGGGATGCCCTCGCCAGTATCGCGCACCTCGATCCGCACGCGATCCGCTTCGACTCGTGCTGCCAGCGCTACGATCCCGCCGGGAGGGGTGTGTCGCAGCGCGTTATGGATCAGGTTGAGCAAAATTTGTTCCAGCCGCGTTGAATCAGCCATCACTTTCGGTAAATCACTCGTTACATCGGCAGCCACGCTGACGCGCTGATTACGCCACGCCAACGGCGCACTGATGTCCACCATGCTGCGAATGAGCGCAGCCGCATCCGTCGGTTCGATCCGCAGTGTCAGCTTGCCTACTTCGGCACGCGACAGCGTGAACAGATCGTCGATCAGGCGTCCTAGCTGCTGCGCTTCACTTTCCACTTTCTCCAAGTCTGCCCGCAGAGTCGGCGGTGGGGTTTCTGGCATCTGCCAGTTCGCTAGTGCCGATTCCACATAACCGCGAATACCAGCAATCGGCGTGCGCAGTTCGTGGGAAACGGCAGCCATCAGTTCGCGGCGCGTTTGCAATAAACCAGTCACGGTATCGCGCTCCTGCTTGAGCGAGGTGAGCGCCCGTTCCAGTTCCGCCGCCATCGCGTTGAAGTCTTGCTGCAACTGCGCGATCTCGTCTTCGCCCGTCACCGCGATCCGAGCGCCATAATCACCGTTGCGGAGCTGCGTCGTCGCTGCCGCCAGCGCCTCGATCCGGCGCGTCGTCGGACGTGCGATAAACGTTGAGGCAGCGATCCCGATCCCCATCAAACCGAAGATCACGGGGATGCCAACAATGGTCACGAAGGTGATGTGCGTCAGGATCGCCACGATGCCGAGTAGCGAGGATGCCAGCGTCGTGAACTGGATCGGTAGTCCATCGACTCCCCGAATACCAGCGAACTGCGATGCCTGACTAATCAACAGTCCAATGCTGACCAGCAAAATGAGCATGAACTGTGCTTGCGCTATTGACCAACGCAAGTGTTTCTGGCGTGTGCGCTGCCACATCTGCCAGATGCGCAGACTGGGACGGATGCCAGCGTACATCAGGAACAACAACAGACAGGAGATCAGGAAATAGTTGCCAGCGTAACTGGGCGGCGTCGTGGGCGCGAGGTAGACCAGCAGCGCCGATGTCACAATGCACGCGCAAGCGCCGACAAAGGCATCTTCCAGCAGTGCCTTCGCCAGTGATTGGCTTCCAAAACGCAAGCGCACAGCGCAAACGAGTACACCGATGCTGCCAAACCAGATCGCGCTGTAGCGTAGGATGATCGGTGCTGTCGGTTCAGACCAGATGATCAGCACCACGACAAAGGTTGCGATCAAGGTATCGATCACAGCGCGTAGTGGGCGAGCGACAAATAGAATCATGATGCCTCCCCATGCTGCCAGCGATAGCCGATGCTCCACACCGTTTCGAGGTGATCCGCCAATGCGCCGAGCTTCTTGCGCAAGCGCAGCACACAGTTATCGACGGATCGATCTCCTTCTACGAAATGCTGACCCCAGACCGCATCCAGCAGATAGTCGCGGCTGAAGGCGCGTCCGGGATTACGCGCTAACAAGTAGAGCAATAGGAACTCGGTGCGCGTCAAATCCAATGGCACACCGTCGATGGTCACCAGATAGCCGTGCGGATCGATCACCAGTCCGCCGATCTTCACTGGCTTCTCGTGCAGTGCGCGATCCTGTTGGATCGTCTGCTCGATCTGCTCGGCGCGGCGGAATAAAGCACGAACACGTGCGATCAACTCGCGCATACTGAAGGGCTTGGTCAGGTAATCATCCGCGCCTAACTCCAAGCCAATCACGCGATCCGCTTCCTCGTCGCGGGCGGTCAGCATCAGCACGGGCAGCGCCGATCCCTGCCGCAGCTTCTTGAGTACATCGAGTCCGTCCATGCCACCGGGCAGCATCCAATCGAGGATCAGTAGATCGGGGTGGTGCTGTGCGTGCAGTTGCAGCGCGGTGGCGGCATCGGCAGCGTGGTAGAGGCGAAATCCGGCAGTGGTCAGTTCGCGCTGGATCACCTCCGCCAGATCGCGGTTATCCTCCACCAGAAGGATCGATTTGGGAGTGTGTGCAGTAACCATGCCGTTACTGTACAACGGATTCGCCCTCTAACTGGCGATCAAATGTCGCAGATTTGTCGTAGTTGGAGTGTAAGGCAGAGTGGTTTTAGGGAGTATTTTTTGCCATTTTTTTAATGGCGAAAATGGCAATTAAATGGCAAACGGTTGGCAATATTTAGAAAACGGTTGGAATCGGACAAACTATGAGGTTTAGTTGATAATGACGGGAAGATCGTGGAAGGCATCAAGAAACGTTTAGTCCAATAATCCTAGCTGTCGCAAGGTAGAAACATATGTGAACTGAAAAGGAGATTTGTTTAGCCAGAAAATAGCACTATCCGCGTTAGCCTCAATTGCATAATTGACTCGATTAATGAATTGTGGAGGCACGTAACTGACAAGATGAATCACTTCAGTATCGAAACTTGTATCCAGCTTAGGTGGGGGATAGTGAAAATAAACCCATGTATCGCAGGGCGGATACCC
>JAHBVK010000110.1 GCA_019637555.1 Anaerolineae bacterium | reverse complement strand
AACCGCAGGCTAAAAGGCTTGTCCGGAGTTTATTTATCATCTGCTTGCCGCAGGACGCATGGGGTTCAAAACCCCATGCTACAACACTCTAGAAACCCTCTAAAGAGGGTTCAGCAAAGATCACCTTTTGCTGCTAACCCACTTCAGTGGGTTTACCAACGTATTGTAGCCGGAGGTTTTCAACCTCCGGTCTACTCACGTCAGCACTTGAAAAACGCCGGACAAGCCTTTTAGCACTCCGGCTGCAGGGAATTCCTCTAAAGCCGACCTATGCAGATAGTTAAATTAGTGCGGCATACCGGTTACGCAACTAGACCCTCACCCCAACCCTCTCCCGCAGGCGGGAGAAGGGCAACAACGGACTCCCCCTCTAGCCGCTTGCGGGAGAGGGGGTTGGGGGGTGAGGGCTGGCTTTACCGTACTATTTCGTTAATGACCATCAGTCGGCTTCAGCAAACTGGTGTTGGTTACGTACCAACACCCAGTGATATGAGCTGTCACATAGAAGGTGGCTTGAGCCGTCTTTTACTGGTCTAGTGGTGTAGCCGGGTTGCTTTAGCTCCCGGCGCAGACGGCGAATGGGCTTATATTGACACCTATGGGGGTGGGTTTCCAAACCCACCCCTAGAGTTACTATTGACTTTTCTACTTACCCAAGCGCCAATCCAGATACGACGACACCCAGACCAGCGGCGCGTTCCAGTTGATCGCCACTTCGTTGGTGCTGTAGGAGCCGATCACGTCGAGGTGACGTTTGGCGGGCGGCAGCGACATCAGATCCGCTTCCGTTGCCGATGGATCAGATGGACTGGCGTTCACCCCGCCGGAGATCGCGCCCGGAGGTGGTGGCGGGAAGCCGTTGGCGGGCTGGTTGCCCCAGAAACGGTGATGCGGATGCAGCATGGCGTTATCGCCGTAGCCGGAGATGAAGCTGAATTGCAGTGCGTTGCGACCAAGCAGGTAGTCCATAGCTTCGCTGACGCCATTCAGATAGCGCACATCCTCGCTGAAGTCATATGCCAATGCCATGACCAGAGCGCTGTTGAGCACATCCGAGCTGGATCCCCAGACGAAATTATCGCCCTTAACTGAGACACGATAGCCCTCGCTCGCCTGCGCTTGCAGATACCTATCGGCAGCGCGGACGATTTGCGCTTTCAGCGCCGCGATTTCGGCTTCGCTCAGTCCATTCGGCAGCAGCGCCAGCGAGATCGTGCCTAGTGATGCCGTGCCGCCCCACCACATCGGGCTGTAGCTGCCACCGTTGAGGTTATAGCTGGGCGCGAAGTAAGATGATTCCACCACAAAGTCGTGATACTCCGCTTTGCCCGTCGTGATGTACAACTCGGCGGCTGCCCAGAATTGCTCGTCGGTGATGTTCTGGTCATCGTAATTGCCGCCGCCCTGTCCGGGTGTGTTGCCCGCCAGCATCACCGGATTTTCCTTCGCCGCTGTCCACGCGCTTTCGGCAGCTTGCAAGCAGCGTTCAGCGAACGCGGAGTCGATCTCTTTCCAGATGCGGGCGCACTGCGCTGCCGTCGCCGCCAGATTCAAGGTCGCGGCGGTAGAGGGCGGCATGGCGTAGCGTCCGTTGGTTTTGCTGTCGTTATCCACTTCCGTCGGCACCATCGTCGGTACGCCCGACCACACCAGATCGTGCAGCTTGTGGTGTGCCATGCCTGCTAACGGTTCGCCCGCTGGAACTTGCATCCCCAGCATAAACTCCATCTCCCAACGCGCTTCATCCAGCACATCGGGGATGCCGTTACCGCTTTCGGGAATGTTCGCCGCGCCGTCGCTGAAGTAATCGGGGTGATGCTCATAGGCGTTGAGCAGCGTCCATGTGGCGATGCCGCCGTTGACCACGTACTTACCGTAGTCACCCGCGTCGTACCAGCCCTTGCTGCCATTCAAACGATAATCGCAGCCTTCCCACGTCTTGCCAGCCGCATCGGTGCCGCTGTAGCAGGTTACATCGGCGTCGCTGAGATGTCCGGCGGGGCGTGCCCACTCGCCAGCATATTTGGGATCGAGTTCGATGCCGCTGCGGTTGAGGTAGAAGTAGCGCAGTGCGTCAACGCTCAACTGCGGATACAGCGCATTGCCGATCACAAACGGTGCACTGGTTATCCCCTTGACCGTCAACGTGTAGGTGCCCGGCGTGGTCACCTCGGAGAAATCGACCACTTGCACATAGTCGCCGGAAGAATCATCCAGCTTACCCAGCGTCGTCGCGCCACCTTTGACCAGCGCACCGGTGGCGGCATCGTTGAGAGTCCATGTGCTGCGTGCACCGTCAATGCCCGCGACCATGGCATACTTGGGGCTGTTAGGGAAGTAACCGACCTGATTCAGGCTGAGGCGCGGCGCGGCGACTGTTTCCGTCGCTGCTGGTCGTTCGCTAGGTTGTGGCACGTCGGTTTGTCCTTTCTCGAAGAAGATGGCGCTGCCGAACAAACTGGGGTTCGACCACGATTGGTCGCTGTCGTCAGCGTTCGACCAGATCAGTTTAACATCCCGATCCAGAGTGCTGGCACCATTCGCCTGCGCTTGAAAACCGATCTCGCGTCCGTGCTCGACGCTGAAGCCAGCGGGCAGCGGAATCTGCGCCTCGAAGCCCCACCCATCAGCAGTGTCAAAGAGATAGGCGCTGACGTTAGCGCTGGCGCTGTTGACGCCCGTGATGGTCAGCTTCTGGGGATCGCTGTTACCGATGTCGCCGGGATTAATGTTGACCTGAAACATGCCATCGCCGTAAGCACTGGCGTAGCGATCCGTGCTGAAGTTGAAGTAAAACTCCAGCGAGTCCTCGTTCCAGAAATCGGTACCGTGCTGCCCCGTGATGATGGTGGCATCGACGGAGGACATGGTGAGATACACATTGGCGCTATCGGCTGCCAGCGCGAAGCTGAACGAGCCGTTCTCCGCCGGATCAGCGGAGGTTGTGCTGCCTTTGGTTACCGTGACGCTGGGAATGTCCGCCCAATCATCAAGTTTGCCATCCAGTGTGATCGCGGATGGGAAGGGGATATATACTGCTTCGCCGGGAATTTCGGCTGGTATGCCACCACCTTGCGCGCTGATCGGCGCTGCGGGTAAGCCAGCGACCAGCGCCAGCAAAAGGAGGATCGACAGGAGTCTTTTCATCACCTAAACCTCGAAACTCTATTCAATAGAACTGTTGATCACTGCTCAGATTTGGAATTGGGAGCGCTCTCATACGCCGGACAAAAAAGGGAGCACCACCGTGCTTTAAAGATTGAGCACATTTAGCTTACAAGCAGTTGGGAGTTTTCAGCAAAAATTACCAGACTCAATGCCGCTTCAGGAAGTCCGTGATAGCACGCATCGACTCGTCGTAGCAATCCCGATGAATGCAGTGACCGGCTGCGGCGATGTGAGCGATCTCGCCCTGCTGCCATAACCGCGACGCTTCCGCCGCCAGTTCCGGCGCGATGATCGCTTTCGCAGGATCGCCTGTGATCAGCATTACCGGACATTGAATGCGCGTCATCACCTCGCGCCAGCGGTAAGTCTGGAAGGTGCTGACATCTTCGAGGATGCCCGGATCGAACTCTGGTTTGGAGTCCGCCTGCGGGATGATCTCTGTGTCGTGCCAATTGGGATTGCGTTTTCTCGTCTCAGCGTAACGTTCCTCGCGGGTGAGCGCTTTTAAGCCAGTCAAGTCCCGACGGGTATCGGCGGCATGTTTCTGCGCCACTTCCTGCGCCTCACTGTCGGTCAGGATCGGGGCGAACAGAGGCGGGTCTTCGAGCAGCACGGCACGCACCAGATCGGGATAGGCGGCAGCAGTAGACATGGCAACCACCGCGCCCATCGAGTGCCCGAACAGGAAAGGCTTATCCAGCTTCAGACTGCGAATCACCGCCGCGGTATCGTCAGCCATCGCGGAGATGGCAAAGATCGCGCCGCGCTGCGATTGCCCATGCCCGCGGGCATCAATCATGATCACGTCGTAGTCGTTTTCCAGATCGTGGGCGACGCGCGACCAGCACAAACCGTTATCGGTGAAGCCGTGCAGCAAGACGATTGCTGGTTTGCTGCTGCTGCCCGCGCGATGATAGTGAATGTTGATCCCGTGCGCGTCAACGTTGCCCTGCTGCCATTCTGCCATGATCAGTGACTCCGTTACTCGTTGCTCTAGATGGTCTAGTCTAAAGGCGTCATGCCACTCAGGTTGTGAACTCATAGATTCATAGTTCTATGAGTGGTTATGTTGTCTAGGGTATCAACGCTTCAGGAAAACAGTTAAATTACCTTGCCTATCGAGTTTCGACGAAAGTATAACTTGAAGAAAGGTGATGTTGTGATCTTCAAAGAACCGGAATCTGGCTTGAGAATTGTGGAACCGAATGCATTCCTGATCACCCTTGACGCAGTGACCTCTGCCGATCAAGCAATTCCGAACACGATACCAAATGCAACGAGGACTAAATTGGCTTGTTCCCAGTTTAGTTGACCGCTTGCTGCTACCAGAGCGGGAATTCTCTGTTGCAGCGTTCAAGTAACTCACTAAAAAGGATTCCTACACGGTCATGTTCTGCTCTTAACCCACTTCAGCGATGACGCGGCATGAGCAGAAAATAAGGGTAATGCAGACCTGAAAGGTTGAGCGCCAGCAGCGGCACCTCAAGCGACCTTAGAGGTAGGGGGTAGGTTTCTTACCCCAGCGGCATCAAGCTAAGGGGAATAGCCGTGAACGCCGGGAACTAAAGCAACCCTCACCTCCCAGCCCCCTCTCCCGCAAGCGTCCACCGTCCGACAGTTTTAACGATTTCGGTGCGGCAGGGTAGATAGCAGGACAACGAACACCAGACGCTCAAGCACCCGGCTGTCAACACGAAGCACCGTAAATGGCGTTAACATAAGGAGCAGAGATTAGCCCTTATTTCAGCCCGGTAGCTTTAGCTCCGGGAATGCCCGCCCCATCATCACCTCAACAACATAAAAACTGTCGGATGGTGAACCCGCAAACGGCTAGAGGGGATTGGGAGTGAGGGCGGCTTGCCGTACTATTTTGCGAATGACCTTTAGCGCCGGGAATCAGCGCCTTGCACTAGCGGACCGCCTAACAATCTCACCTCACGCCCGCACCACTGTCTCTACTTCCTCCGCGATCACCCTCGCCCGTTCCGCCTGCTGCCGTGCCAGCACCGCCGAGAAGCCGATGTGCCTGCGCGGATCAAGCAGCGTGGCGATCTCCTGCTGGCTCAAATGCGTACTCACGCGCGGATCGGCGGCTAGCAACTCCACGAAGGTCTGATCCCCACCACGCGCGGCTGCCTGCGCCGCCTCGTAGATCACCTCATGGGCGTGCTGCCTTCCGATGGTCTTGCCCAACTCCAGCATGATCGCCTCCGAACTGATCAACCCGCCCGACAGCTTCAGATTGGCACGCATCCGCTCAGGATCAAGTTGCAAGCCGCCCACCACCAGATCGATGCGCTCTAACAACTCGCCCGTCAGGATCGCCGCGCGTTCGCCTGCGTCGCTGAGCACGTTGGCGCTCTGATCCGCTTCGTGATCACTGCTCACCGCCTCCAACGCCAGCGGCACGAGGGCACGGACTTCGGCGCTGATAGCGAGAATATCTTCACATAGCTGCGGATTGCGTTTGTGCGGCATGGTCGAACTGCCCACCGTTCCAGCCGGAACTGGTTCTTCGGCTTCCCCGAACTCAGTTTTCATCAACGTGTAGATTTCCCGCCCGATCTTGCCGCAGCTTGCCGCCAGCAATCCCAGCACGCAGACGAATTCCGCCAGATGATCCAGCACACTGCGCGACGGTACCGCCATCGGCAGCAGACCAAGCCGCTTGGCGACTCCTGCCTGCACGTCGGGAGCGCGATCTCCTAACGCGGCGAAAGTGCCAGCCGCCCCGCCGACAATTGCCACGAATAGACGCGGTTCTAGTTCCCGCAAGCGCGTGATCTGCCGTCCGATCTCATCGATCCAGCCAGCGACCTTTAACCCGAAAGTGATCGGCACCGCGTGTTGCCCGTGCGTGCGTCCTGCCATCACCATCTCGGCGCTGTTCTCCGCCAGTGCCGCCAGCGATCTCATGATCCGCGCGAGGATACTCAGGATCAGGCGCTGCGCTAGACGGAAGATCAGCACATCGCCCGTCTGTGTGATGTTCTGCGTGGTCGCGCCCCAATGCACCCAACCAGCAGCGGGTTCTCCTACCACGCGGCTCAGTTCGAGGATCAACGGCATCAGCGGATGACTGGTGCGATCAATCCCTTCGTGGATGCGTTCCAGATCGAGCCGATCAAGCTGACACGCCGCCCTGATCGCCGCCGCTGCCTCCGTTGGGATGATCCCCAGATTAGCTTGCGTCAGTGCCAGCGCCGCTTCAATCTCCAGCCATGCCTGCCAGCGCGATTCCGTGCTGAACAACGCCTCGATCCCTGCCTCGCGCACGCGCCCCGCCGTAAAACGTTTGGTCATGACTCCCCTTTTAACTATAGTTAGCGTTAGGAATAGCTACTGCGAAAGGATAACCCCATGCAGCGATCCTTTTTATGGCAAACACTCTACCAGCCCGGACTCGAACATTTCCGGCTGGAGTCCGATGGCAATAGCAGCAGCATCAACGGCGTGATCATCGGTCTGGAGAATCAGCAGTCTTTCCACCTGAACTATTCCCTGCATTGCGCCGCCGATCAAACGCTGCGTGAAGCAACCGTTTCCAGCGTCACCGCCAACGTCGAGTCCCGGCTGCGCCTGCACGCCGATGGTCACGGTAACTGGACTAATGAACTGGGCGATCCGCTACCTCAATTCGCGGGCTGCTTTGAGATCGACATCTCCGCCACACCATTTACCAACTCACTGCCCATCTGGCGACTACAACTCGCACCGCAGCAGCCTACCGAGATCGAAGTGCTCTACATCAAAGCACCTGAACTGCAACTTCAGCGCCAACGTCAGCGTTACACCTTGCTGGAAATCAGCGAAGCGGGCAGTCTGTACCGTTTTGAAAGTCCCGACATCGACTTTACAGCACTCGTCTACGTCGATCCCGACGGGCTAGTGACGAACTATGTTGACCTTTTTGAACGTCTCTAGCGTCGGTCACATTGTTATACCAATCCCCTCCTATTCACAATCCGCTAACGCAACAGGTGCGAATTTCGGTGTTATGATCGTGAGCGTTTGTTTGCTCCCAGAGTTGGAGTTCTGCATTGGCTGTCGAAGTAAGTGAAGCACAGCGCGATCCGCTGGTTGAAGTCGTCTCCTCCGCCGATCCCGCCGCAACAACCCTAAATCCCGATAACCTACTGAGCAGCGCGACCACCGCTTCGCAGCGTCCGCGTTTGTTCAGTCGTTTGCCGCTGTGGCGCGATCTGCTGGAAGTGGCGCTGGTCATCGCCACCATTTATACGCTGGTCAATCTGGCGACGGCGCGTGCTATTGTCGAAGGCAGCAGTATGCACCCGAATTTTGAGACGGGGCAGTTGATCATCGTCAATCGTTTCGTCTATTTCTTCGGGCAGCCGGAACGCGGTGACGTGATCGTGCTGCATAATCCACGCAACCATGATGAAGACTACATCAAGCGCGTGGTCGGGCTGCCCGGTGAGGTGGTTACAATTCAGGGTGGGCATGTCTACATCAATGGCGTTAGACTGGAAGAGCCTTACATTCCCGAAGCTAACATCTGCCTGACCATGTGTGAGGGTACATGGTCGCTCCAGAAAGATGAGTATTTCGTGCTTGGCGATAACCGCCGCAACAGCACCGATAGTCACGCTTTCGGACCGATCAAGCGCGATCTGATCGTCGGCAAGGCGTGGGTACGCTACTGGCCCCTCAACGAGATCGGCTTGATCCCGCACCAGAGCTACGACGGCACCAATGTGACGGGCAACCCGATCACGGTACCGCAGGCAACGGCGACGCCGATTCCGCCGGGGATCGCACCGGGACGGCAGAAGCACAACGGTGCAGCCTAAAGGAAAGTGCTGAGTGCTGAAGTTGAGGTTGAGGACTAGTGCCGAACTACCTGAGTACCGAATCTTTAATCGATAAAGCCTCTAACGGGGCGTGCTGACGGCGCTTTTGCCTTAACCCACTTCAGTGGGTTTACCAGTTTTGCAGCCGGAGGTGTCAACCTCTGGCGTTGCGGAGAATAACTACCATCGGGCTGCGCTGGCGTGCAGCTCGTGATCTGGAGACACTTGTGAGCGATTATCCCAACAACGATTACACCGCCAATAGCGATAACAGCGATAACAGTGCCAGCTACGCCGATATTGCCGCGCCGCAGCAGCAACAGCAGCAGAGCAGTACCCGTTCTCGCCCCCGCGTGACGGCGCATCGGCGGCTGTGGAAGGACATCATCGAAATCCTCTTTCTGGTGATCACCATCTACACGGGCGTCAATCTGGCGACGGCGCGTGCCATCGTTGAAGGCAACAGTATGCAGCCCAATTTTCAGACGGGGCAGTTGATCATCGTCAACCGCTTTGCCTACTTCTTCAACCGCCCTAAGCGCGGCGATGTGGTAGTGCTGCATAACCCCGCCGAACGCTGCATCGATGCCGCCAAGAACCGCAGCCTGATCAGCTTGCCCTTCATCAACAGCGGCGATACCGTCGGCTGCGAAGACCTGATCAAGCGCGTGATGGGACTGCCCGGTGAGACGATCCAGATCATCGGCGGCTTCGTCTACATCAACGGCACCAAGCTGGACGAGCCGTACATCGCGGCGGAGAATTTCTGCGATACAGGTTGTGATCGCAGCTTCCAGCTAGGCGACGATGAATATCTGGTGCTTGGCGATAACCGCAGCCACAGCTACGATGGGCACAGCTTCGGACCGATCAAGAAAAGCCTGATCGTTGGTCAGGCATGGGTGCGTTACTGGCCCCTCGATCAAGCGACGGTGATCGAGCATCCCAGCTACGGTGTGATCTCCACCACACCGATCCAACTGCCCACCGCTACGCCTTCGTTCACGCCCGCAGCGACGCTCTCACCGAACGATCTACCCGGTTCGCAAACCG
>JAHBVK010000011.1 GCA_019637555.1 Anaerolineae bacterium | reverse complement strand
TGATACTTTCCGCGAAAATCAGCGAAGGTGACGAAGATCACGGGGAATATGGAGTTTTGTCACATTATCGAGGGTCATGAATAGCAACAGTGGGATCAATGCTAGGAAGCGACTATAAGCTAATCGCTTCCCGCTGTAGAGGGATGCTGGAACGTATTAAGCAAGCATGTGCTCGTGGATAATCGGGAATACATCAAGGTTATGCAGTAGATACACCTTCACTTCAGGCACCGGAAAGTTCAGCTTTTGCAGCGTTGGACCAAGGCGCGTCTGCACAAACGCATCCAGTGCTTCCGGTGATTCCCACACATCGGCTACGTGTGCCGAACCGCTCTCATCGAACGATGCAACGTGGATCATAGCGCCCTCAGGATGCGTGATCGCCCAACCAACTTCTGCGCGTAACGTATCATACATCTGCGAAGTGAAGCCGTCCCCGTAGAAAACTGCTAGAACTGCCATGATATTTCCCTTTCTGATCTTGTGCTCAACGTGAGCTAAATCATTGACCTTCACGAGCTAGAATACAGAAGGTATCTAGTCACTTCCTAGTCCAATAACTGCTCACTTTGTGTTCAAATAGATCGCATCGTTGGTTTTGTGAAGTGGCTACTTTTGCAACGAAGCTTAAAGCGGCGTTGTGGTTGGCTTAGATCGATTATATTCCTATAAGTGTGGAGAAATAGTGATGCCAGCGGAGTCAAGTGAATTGGAACGCTACCAGCGTATCTGCGCCGAGTGGCTAGATAATGCCTCCTTATTCGACCTGATCCTAAGTCCCGATGGCAGCATCACTATGAAACTGATCGTTGGTGGGACCGACGATACAGATTATTGGCTTGACATTGAATGTAGTGGAGTACACAGCTTCGACTTTAGAAAACATTGGGAAGATCGCCTTAACTACGACGATCCACTAATCTTGGGAGCTACAATTGAAAAGTTCGACGCTCCAGAGGCGGTAAGGGCGCTCGTCGCAGAAGTAGGTTTCTACGCATCGCTCAGCGGTAAAAATCTGTATCCGCAGCAGTTTTACAGGTTAAGACTCGAAGGTAGCATTGGGCTAGAGGTGATTTGCGTTGAACTTCAGATGATCGAGCGCCACGAAAGCAATGGAAGTGGACGCAATGAACTTACTTGACGGACCACAAAGCAGATTCAGATTTGGAATGGCTCGAGGCATCCACTAAACAGTTATCCCAGCAACCCCTCGTACACTCCCCGCAACTTCCTCGCCGCATTCTCCTATGTAAACGGCTTGACCTGCTGCAACCCCGCCGCGATCAATTTTGGATTAGATCATCCACAATTTGAATTAATTGTTCGTAACGGGCTTCCTGTGGTGTCTGTTCCATTCTTAACACTATTTGATAAGCTGTATAGACATAGGGAATTTGCCTGAGTTTCTCAACTAGCTGTTGACTGAGGGCTTGACCGAGAAATTCTTTCTCTAGGATTTTGGGCAATTGCTGCTTAGTTTCATCAAGCCGATCAAGATAATCTACGGAGAGTAATGTCTCTAAGATGCTCTCTTTTGAACCAGCTTCAATACCCACGCCGACTAACTCAAGCATCATGAGAGATCCCGCATTATAGATGTGAGCCAGTTCCTGAGGCGTTAAAAGACGCTCTAAGGTTCGTTCCGCCGTTTCCCTTAGTAAGTCGCATGTGTGTAGATAAATTTCAGAATAGGAACGATTTGCATCCATTGAGACGCCATGCGCGATCTTTGCTTATCATCTGACTAAAGGCTAGTCCGAACTCGCAATGAACATTCAGGGCTGAAGGGGTTCGAGCCATCCACTCAGCAGTTATCCCAACAACCCCTCATACACCTCCCGCAACCTCCTCGCCGCGTTCGCCCACGTAAACGGCTTGACCTGCTGCAACCCCGCCGTGATCAACCGATCTCGCGCCTGATCATTCCCCAGCGCCGTGATCAACGCGCCGCGCAGTTCCTCAATCGACAGCGGATCGATCAGCAGCGCAGCATCGCCAGCCACCTCCGCCATCGACGAAATCCCCGTCGTGATCACAGGCGTGCCGGATGCCATCGCCTCAAGAATCGGCAGCCCGAAGCCCTCATACAGCGACGGAAACGCCAAGCATCGCGCGGTCTTGTATAAGGCGGGCAGCAGCGCATCATCCAGAAATCCGGTGAAGATCACCCGCCCTTCGATGCGTAGCTCCTTCACCGCGCGGTAGATCGGTGCATCGAGCCAGCCCTTGCCGCCAGCGATCACCAACCGCGTGCGATGCAGTGGTTCGGGCAGCGCCGCCAACGCGCGGATCAAGCGTTCGTAATTCTTGCGCGGCTGCACCGTGCCTACCGCCAGCACGAAATCCCAATCCCCGATCCCGTAACGTTCGCGCAGCGCCTTGCGATCTTCCGGCGTCACAGGCGACGGATCGAAGCGCGGATTGACGCCACTGAGCAGCACGGTGATCTTCTCCGGCGACGCTCCGTACAACGCCACCAGATCGTCTTTAGTCGCCTGCGAATCCGCCAGCACATGATCGGCGCGGTGTACGGATCGCGGCACGACGGCATCGAGATACTTTTTCAGCGCAGGGCTTGCCGATTCTGGCACGCGGGCGAAGGAGAGATCGTGGACGGTCAGCAGTGTTCGCGTGTTCCGATCTGTCGGCGGCAGTACAAAATCCGTCGCGTGATACAGATCGCAGCGCCCGATCCAGCGATTCACCGGGATCGGCAGTTGTGCGCGTCCCCACATCCGCGCAAACCATGTCGGCGTGATCCGCGATGGATGCCATCGGAAATTCGCACCGGGCAGCGCCGGCAGCGGCGTCTTACCTGCGCCCATCACGAACAGCTTGTAGGCGCTCTCTTGATCTTCAGCCGCCAGCGCCGCGATCAACTCGCGCACGTAACGCCCGATCCCGCCACCTTGCTCATAGGCAGGCGTATAGTCAATACCGATGGTTGGCGTTGGCAATGCTGACATGGTATCCAATTAATACAAACAAAAACCCGAAGCTTGGAGCTATCGGGTTATAACAGTATATCTACGTTGTGTGAGTATTAACACTATAACAAGCGACTGATTCTAACCTGACTGTCGGCTTTGCCTATCCCTGCTCACTAGGGCTGAAAAGCACAACCAACTCGTCCCTGTAGTCCCCTCTCAGTAAACGGAGAGGGGTGACGCGAAGCGTCGGGGTGAGGTAAACCCGCGCTACTTCACATCTCCATACGTCCAGTGACGGTTGACGAAGAAGTTCCAGAACAGCACCACTACTAGCGCCAGCATCACTACGACATTCGCGCCGATGCGGTCAATCTGGTTCGTCGTGAGTGCCACATGGATCACATCGCTGAAGAAATGCTCGGTCAGCCACACTGCCGGAACATAGAACAGCGAAACGATGATCATGCGGATGCCCAAGCCGACGGCGTTGACTACGAAGAACTGACCAAGCTGCCGCGCGATTGGGCGCGAACGCGAGTCCGGATACGTCCAGTAGCGGTTCCACACGAAGTTGCTGCTCACAGCGGCGATGAAACCACAGGCAGATGCTATCATCACGGGCAGCAAGGCATCGCGGGTAACATGAAAGACGAACTTCATCAGGAAGTTGCTTAAGCCGAGGTCAATGGCTGCACCAATCGCCCCGACGATCAGGAACTTGATAAAACGCTCAACCTCGCGGGATTTCTCGCCGCCGACTTTGACGCTAACGCGCTTGATTACGTAATTGGGGTTGAGCAACCGAGCCGACGATTGAGCCATTGACGAGTCATCCTTCACGATTGTTCTGAGCCTGCTGTGCTATCGAGGCTGCGCCTTTGTCATCGTATGGTGGCAAAAGCGCGCCTATTAGACCCAGCATTGCGCCGATATGCAAAAACAGATTGTTGACGTATAGTTTGTCGAACAAACTATGTACTAGCAGATGTGTCCACACGCCCAACAAACCGAGCGCCAGCCCTCGTCGCCAGCCTGTCGATCTATCCAGCGCCCGCAGTGACAGCAGCAGGATCATGCCCCACGCCGCCACGTACCCGATCAGTCCGATGAGTCCGGTCTCCGCCAGCATATTCAAGTAGTAATTGTGCGCGTGCCCGAGGGCAAAGGTCCAATTCATCAGCTCGTACTTGGGATAAGCGACCTCGTATGCGCCGAAGCCGATCCCCGTGTACGGCGAGTCCTCCGCCATCCAGATCGCTGCCTGCCAGTGCGCGAAGCGTTCCAGCACCGCGTAATTGGCATCGCTGATCACCTGTCCGCGCACATCACCGAAACCCGTCAGGTCTTGAGTGAAGTCGCTGAACCGCTGGATGATCGACGGTGGCGCGATGCCCGTTACTACCGCCAGCGCACCGCCGCCGATCAGCAGCGCCGCCAATCCTATGCCAATAGCTCGACGCCGCGGATAGAGGATCAGCATGACTACCAGCGCCGCCGCGAATCCCACCCATGCGCCCCGACTCCACGAGATGCCGAGTCCGAGCGCCAATATGCCGGTAGCGGCAAGAATTAAGATTGCCAGACTACTCGACTTCAACATCATACTCTTTTTGTCGCCAATATGACCACGACGGGTTGCCTCCGAAGGCAAACTGTGATCCTGTTGATACTTAAATCGAATTTGTATAAAGAAATCCTTAATTATTTCTGAAGAAACTCCAACACACAGCGCCAGCAGCAGTCCCATATAGCCGCCGAAGGGATTGGGTTGCCCGAAGCTGCCAAACGCGCGAAAGAAGCGATAGTCCAGAATCCACAGGTGTGCCGCACCGCTGCCGCCCAGAAATTCGTACAGCCCGATCAGCGATTGCACGCAGCCGCCTATCAGTAGCGCCGCCACCATCCCTGCCAGCGCGTAGCGACTGGCGTTGCGTCGTGCGTGCGAAGTGACCAGCGCACACATCACCGCGATAGCGACCCAGATGACCAACTCCTTGATCGTTCGCTGATAACTGAGAGTCGTCCACACGCTGAAGCCTGCGCTAACGATAACGATTATTATCGGAACTAAGGTAGGACTCCACGCGAAGATGAAGCGATCACGCCGCAGAATCCGCTGTCCGATCCACAGCACCGTAACCGCGAGGAACAGCATCTGCCCGATATCCAGTCCCCAATTTAGCGCACCGGGAACTTCCGTCTCGATCAGTGCCTTCAGCGGGGCAGCGGTGAACAGCACCAATAACGCCGCACTGTAATCTACGACGCAGGCGAATGCGATCACGATGACGGCGGCGACAGCCAGTGCAACGGGCAGCGGCAGCAGCGCGATCCCGATCCCCGCGACGACAGCGAGGATCGCCCAGCGCAGTTGCGGATTAGTTAGCCGCAGCGACAATGCGCTCATATTGCCTCTTGATGTCAGCTAACTGTCCGCTGGTGATCAACCGCATCAGGAAAGTGCGAAAGCTCTCGCCGTTCTGCGGGAAATTCTGCTCTTTCATTTTGTTGTTCAATACTAGTGCCAGCACGTGCATCCCATCATCCGAGTCCTGCCAGCGTTTGACAGCATCCTTCGCCACGCCTAGCTTCTCGTTGAGGTATTGATCCAGCGCCTGCACGCAGTCCTCTTCGATGTAACCCTCGAAGGTGTTGTAGCCGAATGCCGGATTGTGATTAAGGACTTTGTCCATCACGAAGGTGTCATCTTTGAAGTACTGAAGTTGTGCCAGCAGTTCGTCATCTAACCTGTACGGCGGATGCAGCATCTCGTGAACGGCGTTGCTCAGCACGATTCTGAAGGGCCAGCTTACGTCCGTCAGGTAGCGCGTTCCCACAATCCTGATCCCGTGCGGCTGCGTAAAACCGAGCATGTAAACCGTGATCCGGTTGTCCGCCAGAGCCGTCCCCAGATGGCGTTCTACCAGCGGCACGATGTTGTACTGCGGTAGCTGTGCCCCGATCTCTGCGATCTTCGCCTCAATCGCGGGCAGGAAGTGATCCCGCCAATACTGCTCCACATTGACCGATTGGAGGAAGCGCAAAATCACGCCGAGTTCTGGCTTCACCGACTCGAACAGCTTCTCACCCTCAGGATCGAAATATGCCGTTTCCGCAAAATTCCGATGTAGTGCCGACGTATCCTGCAGCGTGGTCAGCAAATCATCAATGTCCTCTACCTCGACAGCGGAGAAGTACAGGCAGAAGAAAGCGGAGATTATTTCTTTGCCCTCAATTTTGACTTTCCGCGTCAGTTCTGCCATTGCTTGCCGCGCGTCCGCATCCAACTCGATCAGCGGCGCAAAATGATCGTACTCTCGCTGATAGTAAGTTAGATAGAACTCGTCGCCCGTAAGTGCGTTTAGCAGGCACAACGTATCGAACGCGAAATTTGGGACGATCTGCCAATCGGTCTGGTTGTGCATAAAGATATCCTCTCCACCAGCCACGATTTTACCAGCGGAGAGGATATCGCTACGAGCATCTTGCTGAGTGGGATCGCTACTACTGCACTGCGCTGTGATCCGTTTTACTCTGGCATCGGATGGCGCTTATAGAACTCCCACATCACTTCCGTGGCATTGATATTTTGCGTCGTCTTGCCCAGAATCGGGATCGGGAACGAACCGGGCCATGTATGTCCGCCACCGTCAATAATGTACAGGATCACTTCAGCGTCGTCTTTGCATCCACCATAGCGGATGCCACTGACATCGCCTTTTCCTGCAATCGCCTCGGCAGTCAGGTCGCAGCCATCGCGCACTGCCCACTCCTTCGCCCACTCCTTAATCGAAGGGAAACCCTGAACGGCGGTACCGTCGAAATCCACTACCGGATCAGTCGTGCCGTGAAAGGCGATCACTGGCACAGCGCGCGTGATCTCGCAATCGACAGGCGAATAAGCACCTGCCACGCCACCAATCGCCGCCACCAGATCGCTCGCCTGACACGCTAATCGGTTGCTCATCCCGCCGCCATTGGATAAACCGTTGACGAAGATACGCGCCGGATCAACGCACACATTGGCAGACACTTCGGCGATTAGGTCGCGGAAGAACTGCACATCATCCACCGTGCTTGCGCCGATGAAGCGACTCTGACCGGCGTTCCAGCGCGAAGGGATGCCAGTTCCATTGGGATAGACGACCAGAAAATTCTCTTTTTCCGCCAGCACATGCCAGCGCGTAAATGCCGATTGCTGCTCCGCGTTCGAGGTGAAGCCGTGGACGCTGATCACCAGTGGCATTGCCTGATCCGCCTGATAACCTTTCGGCACGTACAGTAGATAGCTGCGCTCTAACCCGCCGGAAGTCAGTGTGCGGGCGTAAGAGCCTTTCGTTAGTGAATCGGTAGGGCATGTCGCCGCCAGCGAGGACTGCCGCGGTGTGATTGCTATGCTGAGCAGCACGGCGAGCACCAAACAACCCTTCAATAGACTACGCATAGGTCAGGTCTCCATTGATGTATTCGTTCGACCATCGTACTTATAGGCGATTTTAGCGCGATGACCGGAGCTTGGGTAAGCCGAGTTGCTTGACTTTTTCGCCGGACAGAATCACCATAGTGTTGTGCTGGCAAATACCTAACAGACTGCAACGCTGATCTGATCACTACAGTTTCGGTAGGAGCCATACATCATGAGTCGCACACGATTTATCCTTTCCGTACTCCTCTTTGCCCTTATCGCCACCTTAATAGTCCCGCCCGTTAAAGCACAATCTACCACCACGCTGCTCTATCGCGGATCGGCGGGACGCACGGGCGTTTACGATCTGCCTGCCGTCCCCACACTAACGGGCTTGGCATGGAAAAGCAGCGTCGGTGAAGCCGGATTTTCCTCGCCCATCTATGCCGCTGGCAGCGTGTTCATCGGCACCAATCGCGGCGAACTGAAGGCGTTCGATGCCGCTACAGGTGATCAGCAGTGGAATTTCAGCAAGGCTGGTGGCAACGCCTCACCACCCGCTTATGCGGATGGCGTTGTTTATGCTGGTTTAGGCATCGTTGAGGGCAGGATGGGACTATACGCGCTCGACGCTAGAACGGGCGATCAGTTATGGCTGTTCGCCACCGACAGCCCGATCTGGCTCTCCGCACCGCTGATCCACGACGGTGCAGCGATCTTTGGCGATCAAAACGGCGTCCTCTACAGTGTTGATCTGATTAGCCACAAGGAGCGTTGGCGTGCCGATAAACGCGGCGCAGTCCTCTGGTTTGCGGCGGCGGAAGGTGACTCGATCTACTTCACGGCGGGCAGCATCTTGTATGCGTTGGACGCCGCGTCAGGCGATGAACGCTGGAACGTCCGCCTGTCCTCCGACTGGATGCCTCTCGCCGTCGCTGATGGCACCGTTTACGCCGGAGATGCTAGGAACAGCTTGCACGCGCTGGACGCTGCGACTGGCGAGGAAGTCTGGACGTTCAAGGATCGCGTCACTTCGCGCGGATCGTGGTCAGCGCCAACGATTAACGATGGCGTCGTCTACGCTGGCAATCGCACCGGATTCTTCTACGCCTTCAATGCCAAAACGGGTGAACAGATGTGGAAGTTCGACGCGCAGGCACCTGCCACCAGCGACGCTGTTCTCGCCAACGGCATCCTCTACTTCGGCGTTGGCGCACATGGCAGCACCAGCGCCGATCAGACGAAGGCTTATTTCTATGCACTAGATGCAGCGACGGGCGCGGAAGTCTGGAAGTTCGAGGCAGATGGCGAAATCTTCAACGGTCCAGCGATCAGCGAGGATCAGATCTATTTCGTCACCGCTGCCAACGATCTCTACGCGCTGCGCTAATGAATCAGCGTGTTGTTAGGTGATGTAAGGGGTGGAGCAACGTTAGGTACGCAGTTTAGCGCAGGCGAGGTGGCAGTGATTCTCGATTCTCGACGTAGATTTCTTCGATGTTCTCACCGGGATGATCCGCCACCGAGACCACTTCCGCCTCCGTGAACCAGACATTGGTCACGAGAACGCGCCGTGCGGTCGCCGTTGGTTTTTGGGTGATGTAGACCTGTTTGAAATCAGGATGCTGCATGTTTCTGATGTAAATTTCGGGTAGACGTATTGTTGACTTGACTGGCATAGTCTCTTTAGATTCCTTGATTTTCAATTGCTTTCAATGTTCGTGAAAAGCGGATTGCGGAGTACAGTTTTCGTCGCGTTCGCACGATTACAGTTGGGCTACATCGGGGAAATGCACCCTCTATCAGAGCAAGTGTAGTCAAGTTCCCTAAAAACGCAAGTGATCACGCAGAACTCTAATAAGAAATTACTATTTCTTGACAAAACACCAGTCGTTTCCAAACAAACGCCCCGAAAACATCCTATAATTGACGAAGTTGAACGGACGTTCTACGATTTTCGTAATATAGTGCCATCTCCCAACGTCTAATATAAGTCGCTGTTCATCCCTCGCCGCTGCTCACGCGACGCGAATCACCTGTCTCGCACCTATGTGCATGGAGTAGTCATGACACAGACCAAGAGCCAAGATGCCGCCGTGAGGGCGGCAACCCCTCGTCGCGCCACACGCCGTGACTGGATCGGACTCGCTGTACTGATGCTGCCCACGCTGCTCATTGTCATGGATGTCAGTGTGCTGCATCTCGCCGTACCGCACTTAAGCGAAGACCTGCAGCCATCCAGCGCCCAATTGCTCTGGATCGTAGACATCTACGGATTCATGATCGCCGGATCGTTGATCACGATGGGTACCTTGGGAGATCGCATCGGACGTCGTAAGTTACTCATGATCGGGGCTGGTGCCTTCGGATTAGCCTCCATACTTGCTGCCTTCTCCAACAGCGCGGGGATGCTCATCGCCAGTCGCGCCATCTTGGGGATTGCTGGCGCAACGCTGATGCCCTCCACGATGTCGCTGATCCGCAATATGTTCCTTGATCCGGCAGAACGCACCGTCGCCATCGGGATCTGGGTATCCGGATTCTCCGTTGGTAGTGCCGTTGGACCATTGGTAGGTGGTTTGCTGCTGCAATACTTCTGGTGGGGATCGGTCTTCCTGCTCGGTGTTCCCGTGATGGCACTCTTGCTGCTTGTCGGACCAAGATTGCTCCCTGAATACCGAGATCCCAATCCCGGCAAGTTTGACCTGATCAGCGCGATCATGTCCCTCACTGCGGTGCTGCTGGTGATCTTCGGACTCAAGCAGATCGCACAGGATGGCATTGGCGTGCTGCCAGTCGCCTCTATCGTGGTGGGCTTAAGCACGGGCGTCTTGTTCGTGCAGCGGCAGCGCACACTGGAAAACCCGCTGATCGATCTGCGGCTGTTCCGGATCCGCGCGGTCAGCACCTCGCTGATCACCTATACTTTTGGCATCTTTCTGGTCTTCGGCACCTTCCTGTTCATCGCTCAGTATTTGCAACTGGTGCTCGGCTTGTCGCCATTGGAGGCGGGTTTCTGGGCAGTACCCGGCGCTGTGACCAATATCATTGGTGCGAATCTTGCACCTCGGCTGGTACGTCGCTTCCGTCCGGCATTGGTCATCTCCGGCGGATTAGCGCTAGCAGCGGTTGGGCTAGGAATGCTCACTCAAGTAGGCGTTAGTTCACTATTCACTGTCGTGGCAGCATGGGCGATCATCTCCTTTGGCTTCGGGTTGACCTTCACGCTCACCGCCGATCTGGTGGTGGGTAATGCGCCTCCTGAACGCGCGGGCGCAGCATCCGCGATCTCAGAGACGGGCGCGGAATTCGGCGGCGCATTGGGCATCGCGGTGCTCGGCACGCTTGGCATGGCAGTCTATCGCAGTGAGGTGGTAGCGGCAATGCCAGCGGGTGTTCCGGCGGAACTAGTGCAGTCGGCGCGAGATACGCTCGGCGGCGCGGCAGTAGTTGCCGGACAGCTCTCCGATCAGCTCGGCACGGCGTTATTGCAGGTCGCCCGCGAGTCGTTTGTGGACGGACTGCATCTCACCTCAACCATTGGCACTATCGGCTTCACGGTTCTCGCCATTCTGGTAGCTATCCTGCTCCGCCACATCAGCGCTCACAGCGAAGCGCAGGAACAAGCAGAACCAATGGCTCTAGAACCGCGTCCAACGCTAGGCAAACTCACCGACGCTCAGGTGGGCGACTAGAATCAAAGGGAGGTGGGGCAAATGCTCTACCTCCTTTTTTTGAATCCATCTGATTTCACAAACCACTATCGAGTAAACCAATCCAAGCAATCCTGCCAGAATATCGGTTCTCGCGCATCCATATGCCCTTTGTTGGGCACCAAATTGACCTTAATGCGATCAGCTTTTGACGGAAAACGATCACGAAACTCGGCTTGAAAGCGCAATGCGCCGTCAGGGGGTACATGCGTATCATCTCCCGCGCACTCGAATAGGATCGCCGGTGCATGAGCGTAATGATCCAGATGCGTCTGCGGATTCAGCTGATCGTAGAAAAACTGTGCATAGGCGTCAGGCGTACCAGTTGGTATCTCCACTTCAGGATGATCGATCTCGCGCATTCCAAGCCGCAGCCAGTCGGAAGTGGCAACGACAGCGCCAACGCGGCTGATCCGCTTGTCGATTCCAGCGGCGGCGACAGCAATATCCCCGCCCATCGACAGCCCACCCATATAAATCTCGTTGCTTACTCCTAGTTCCGTGATCGCCCAATCGATCACCCGCAGCACATCCAGCGTCGTGTTGCCGATGATCGACCACATGTGCCTGCGGAAATTACTGAACACCCGCTTCCACAGATCGGCACGTTCTTCCGTGCCGCGCTCACCATGCTGCCATGCATCCATCGCCGCCGCCACAAAACCCCGTGCCGCCAGATCGCGCAGTCGCGGCAGCATTTCCTCTTTAGTACCTGTGAAGCCATTGATCAGCAGTACGAAATTCGCGCCCGCACGCCGCTGCTCCGGTTCCTGCCAGATTACCGGAATCTGATCAATGACGGCTTTAGTGTATGGACGATCTATGTTGGGTTCAGTCATAAGCACTCCTCAACATCCCTTCTCCCCAATAACGGTAGAGTCTGTAGATCTCCGGGCTTTCAGATTTCAGGGAGGAACGCTGGCGCAGGTTTCGTCTTACCGCTGCGAATGGCGACACCGCACAGCAGTACCGTGGGCAGCGATATCCCCGCAATGTGATACGAGCAATGCGTCTTTCGTGTGCAACGCCGTTTCCATAGTAACGCTCGAACTTCCACCGCGACAAAAATCCGCGCAATAATGCGGTTCTGTTTGTGACGCCGTCGGACTCGAATCTACAGCCAATTAATTGAGAGTCTTGCCGTGTACTCCCGTTGCGCGGATTCAGCGCTTAATGCTATGCTGAAATACGTTATTGAGCGTAGCGTTGCGGGGGTGTCGGGTGGCGAACGAAGAACATGTGCGGATTCTAAAGTCGGGTGTGAAGAAGTGGAAGACTTGGAGACAGGAAAATCCCCAGCTTGTCCCCGATCTGAGCCATGCTGACTTGCGGGGAGCCGATCTGCGCAATGTTGATCTGAACACTATTAACATGCGTAGTGCCGATTTGCGGACTGCGGATTTATGTGGCGCAGGACTCATTGAAACAAATCTGCATAAAGCAGATTTGCGAGGCACCGACCTAAGTCACGCGGATTTGAGTACCGCCATTCTGATAAATGCTAAACTGAACGGCGCTGATCTCAGTGGGGCAGACCTCACAAATGCCAATTTGAGAGGCGCTATCTTTGAACAAACATCTGTTTTCAACATGTATTGTTTCGGCACAGTTTTTTCGTCACTGTCACTTGAATTTGTCACAGGATTGGAGACTGTCATCCACAGAGGACCAAGCTCCTTTGATCTAAATGTCTACTTCGAATCCAACGGCAACATCCCTGAAGTGTTTCTACGCGGCGTCGGCTTATCCGACATCGTAATCGAATACCTTCCCTACATGGCGCCAAAAGCCATTGAGTTCTACTCCTGCTTCATCAGCTATAGCCACGCCGATAAGTCATTCGCGCAGTTACTGTACGATACGCTGCAAGGGCAAGGCATCCGCTGTTGGTTTGATGAACATCAACTCAAGCCGGGAGATCGTCTGCATCCTACCATCTACCAAGCAATTCGTACATACGACAAGGTGCTGCTGTGCTGCTCAGAAACGGCGCTGAAAAGCTGGTGGGTGGAGAAGGAATTCGAGCGCATGATGCGTAAGGAGGAGGACTACAACGAGGTGCTGCTCATCCCAGTAAACATTGACGGCTATCTATTTGGTGAGCAGTGCGAGGGCTGGATTGCTGATGAGATCAAACAGCGGTTCGTTGCTAATATGACGAAATGGAAGGAGCACGACGCGTTTGAGGTGGCGGTGCGGTCGCTGATCAAGGCGCTCAAGACGGATGGCGGTAATTTGCCTCCACCTATACCGAAACTTAAGCCGAAGCAGTAATCATTGGCGGAGAAGGTGATTGATCCGGCGGTGGCGAAGGTCAAGGAGATGAAGAATCACGAGTGAATAAGAAACGCATGATAATGCGCTCCTTGCGGTGCGACTCAAACGCCGCAAATTTGCCAATGGTGCAGCGTCCAATCCACCGTTACCGATATTCATATTAAGCCTGCTGGCTTTAGCCACAGGCATCTAGCCGCCAAAACTGTTGTTATGAGTATCGGTTACAGAGGTCTCTAGCTCGACGAATTACGCTCAGATCGCCACTAACCGTTCTCCAACCCTCCCGCCGATTTGTCTAACCAAGCGCCTGAAACCGCCCTGTATCCCCTGCCAACTTCAGGCGCTTGGCTCTAACCGATAAGCGGTTAGTGCGTCGCCAGCAAGATGAGGTACTTAAAGCTGTCGTGCAGCGCCCGCCTTAGGCTCCTGTTTCTTCTTGTTTCAATTCCTTGATGGCGCCAAGTCCTAGCCATAGAAAATACAGCGTGCTGAGTGCGCCGAGTACACGGATGATGGCGGGAATTTGTACTTGAGATGCCATCGCCACCGCATCATAAAAACCGTAGATCGCTCCCGCCAGTAGCAAGAGGATAGCCGCCAACAGCGCCACCGTTGATCGTTGAGCAGTGAAATAGCCCAGCGCGAGGAGCACTAATCCTGCGCCAAATATGATCCAACTTGTGGTATCCGGTGTACCGGAAAACAGCGACCCCAAACCGACGATGAGAATCGTCGCTGCCAGTATGTAGATAATCCAGTAGGCGTTCCGCAGTCTGCGCACCGGATCAGCCGCGCTACCGGGCAGCACCTTGCCATTATGCATCACCGCCAAGGCAGAAACCCCACTTGACAACGGTTTGAGTCCGACATGTAAAGTCGAGCCATCGGGAAGCGTAAAGTCGCGCCCTTCCTTGATCGCTTTCATGCCACCTTCAATCGTGCCGATCAACTGATTGTCCAGCTTAATGGTGAAATTGCGCCAGTTGAAATCCCATGAGAGTTCGACACGTTTCTCACCACCACGCTCGAAAGCCAATTGTTGCGTTGCCATTGTTCTACATCCCACTTATCAAGTAGCGGTCAAGTCGACAAATTCACTGTATCATGAGAGGTGATAAATTCAATTCATAACCTGTAAAGAAGGAAAAAAGAAGAAGGATGTTAAAGGCATTACTGGTTGGCGCTGGCAGCATGGGCAGAGCGTGGGCGCGCGTGCTGAGTGCTAATCCCGATGTGCAGCTTGTCGGTTGGGCGGATGTCGTCCCCGATGCAGCGGCGAAAGCGATAGACGAATTGAAATTGGTCGGCGTCGGTGCAGGTATGGAAATGAGCCGCATGATCGCCGAACTGAAGCCAGATTTCATGGTCAATGTGACGCCACCCGATGTCCATCACACACTGGTGATCGAAGCGCTAGAGGCTGGCTTGCCCGTGATCGGTGAGAAGCCGATGGCAGATTCGATGGAACACGCGCGGCAGATCGTGGCAGCGGCGGAACGCACTGGCAAGCTGCATATGATCAGTCAGAACCGCCGCTTCGATCCGCGTATTCGTGCTTTCCGTGCGCTGCTGACCAATATCGGCGTTCCGGAGATTTTGAATACTGATTTTTACATCGGCGCACATGCCGATGGTTTCCGCCTGACCATGCCCAGCCCGCTGCTGATCGATATGGCGATCCATACCTTCGATGCGGCACGCTTCATCAGCAGCGCCGACGCGGTATCGGTGTACTGCGAGACTTTCAATACTTCATGGAGTTGGTGGCTGAATGATGCCAGTGCCGTCGCCATGTTCGAAATGACAGGCGGACAGCGCTTCGATTATCGCGGTAGTTGGAGCAGTGATGGGCGTCATACGCCTTGGGAAGCGCAGTGGCGGGCGGTTGGTCGGCATGGCAGCGCCACTTGGGATGGCGATCAAGAGATCGTCGCGGACGTGATCACTGGCGATAGTCATGGAACAGGCGGCTCGTTCTTCCAGCCGATGACGCAGTTCAAGGCAACGCCCGCGCAGTCTTGGTCATTCGAGACTGGCGTCGCTGGTGCGCTGCAGGAATTCCTGCGGGCGCTCAAGACCAACACCACGCCGCTGTGCGAATGCCACGACAATATCAAGAGTCTAGCGATGGTCTTTGCCGCAGTGGAGTCGGCGGCAGTTGGAAAGCGCGTCAAGGTGGAAGCGTAGGATCAGACGTTAGATTGGAGTAGAGCGTAGACCGGAGGTTGAAACCTCCGGTCTGCAACACTCGGTGAACCCACTGTAGTGCGTTAACAACAAAGATAAGGTGCTTATAGCCGGATGCTTCAGCGTGCGGTGATCTCGTCGATCAGCCGCTGGTCTTTTTCGGTTTGGTCGTCGTTTTCTTGGACACTGCTCTAGGTGTGGTCTTGCCCGGTGCTTTTGACTTGGCGGATGCTTTCGTTGTTGGTTTCTTCGCTGCCGCCTTTGTCGCGGGTTTAGCAGTCTTGGTTGCTTTCGCTGATGCTTTCGCGCGCGCTACCTTTGCTTGCACCAGCGTCGACGTCCCCTTATTGATGCTGTCTTCAGGGCTGATCTTGACCTGTGCATCTTCCAGCTTGCCCGCCGCATCGAAGATGAAGTGACTGCGGATGATGCCGAGATATTTCTTACCGTACATGGATTTCTCGCCCCATGTACCGAACGCCTCAATGATCTTATGATCGGGATCACTGAGCAGCGTGTAAGGCAAATCGAACTTCTTCTTCCATTTCGCCAGCAGCTTCGGATCATCGGCACTAATGCCGAGGATTTGCGCGCCCGCCTCTTGAATACGCGGAAAGTTATCGCGGAAACCGCACGCCTGCCGTGTGCAGCCATCGGTATCAGCTTTGGGAAACACGAAGAGCAGCGTGCGCTTGCCTACGAAATCCGCCAGCGTGACCGATTTGTTTTCGTCGGTAGTGAGAGGGATGTTAGCGAACTGCTGAAGCGTCAACTTTGCGGTCATAACCGGATGCCATCCTCCGTAAACGTTAATCCATTGCGCTGTTGAATAGTGAAATTATCGCAATCATCGAATCAGCCACCAATACTCTGCTCACATTGGCTCCGCGATCACATCGACATGATCTTTAGTCATGGTCTGCCAATCGAACGGCGTTTGCGTACCATCACCGCGCAGGATCGACAGCCGATAGCGCAGCGCGGAGAGCATATCGATCATGGCTGCGGCGGCGTCTGCAGGCGTGGAGGCACTGTACTCAAAGATGATCGCTGGGCGAAAGCGGGTCAGCGACTGCCGCGCACCGAGTAAGCCGTAGCAATCATTTCCCTCAATATCCATTTTGATTACGTCGAGTCGCGTCCAGCCAGCCGCTTCGATGAACTCGTCCAGCGTGATCGCCTGCACCTGCACCTCTCCTTGCACCTTCGCATGATCGGCGTAGATCGAGGATTTGCCCGGATCGCTAGCGATGTAAAAGGTGAGGGTGTCCGCTTTGTCGTGAACGGCTTTCTCCACCACCTGAGCCTGATCGAAGTGATTAAGTGTGAGCTGATCGCGCAAGCGTGCTGCCAATACGGGATTGGCTTCAAACACGGCGACTTGCCCTGCCGATCCAACCTTCTGCGCCATCAGTAAACTGTAGAAGCCCAGATTAGCGCCCGCATCAATGCAGTATGCTCCGCTGTTGAGGTGGCGGTGCAGCCATGTGGTAACGCTCGGTTGGTAGCTGCCCGCAAAGATCAGCCAGCGTTCGGCACGCTGCTGGCTGTTGAGTAGCATCTTAGTGCCATCACTGAACGTGATCACACCGCGATAGGCAGGCAGCAGCCGTGCTAGCAGATTGGAAACGCGGCTCAATCCCCGCAGCGGATGATCTGGTTGGCGTGCCTGTAACCAGCGTGTGACAGAAGCAATTAGAGGTAAGGGATGCAACGAAATCATAGGCGCTTAGTGTAGCGCGTTTTAGCCATTTATTAGTCGTCGACTCAGGGGCGACTTGTACGTTTTACAAATTGACGTGCATAGGAATTCTCATTAAGATGAAAATCAATTCTTCGTCTTGTCGATGAAGAATTGGTGTCCTTTAACATCGCTAATGCAGTACTACAGCCATCGTTCATTGGTAGAAAGGAGCACGCTGAAAGCAGCATGAGTTCGTCTCCGTAACCGAAAACTGGTTTGTCGAAAAAGTGAGGTGTCCCATTAATAACAGTCTCCACTTCGACATGCGACGAGCGCAGGGTAACCTGAACCACGATGATGTTGCCTACATTATGCAAAATGGTGAAATGGTTCACAACGCTGGCGCGATCCTGTATTTTTTGCGCCAGAAGGACATCCCGCACACGGATGGTCAGAGTCGGCGCGTGCGTCGGCTGGTAAATGTAGCAGTGATGATTAGTTCGGATGGCGATGTGAGTATCACCACCTACCGCAATCCGAACGCCTTAAAAGATTTTAAGAAGAGAACGAAATTTATTCAGCGACGAAGCTGAGGTAAAAGGGCGATGCGTTAGGCATCGCCTTTTTTGTGTGTTACCGCGGTGTGCAATCAGGTCAGCGCCAACAACTGCCGTACCTGCTCCCATGCTTCATCCACTGACACACCATCTCGTTCCCAACTGAACGTCACATTGCCCGCCGCCACTCCCCGATCCGGAAGATCAACTGGTCGCCACGCGAATCGCGCCCGATCTGGTGGCACGAAGGGAGCATAGCGCCGCGGATCGGAGGGACCGAATATCATCAACACCTTGCCGCCGGATGCTGCTGCTAGATGCGCTACCCCGTTATCGTTGCCGAGATAGATCTCTGCCCGACTTGCCAGCGCACCGATCACGGGCAGTGTCAACTGCTGTGAGAGATCGATCACTGGATGTTTAATGAACCCTTTGAAGGCGCTGATCACTACCGCATCACTGCTCGCGCCGATCACCACGATCTGCCCGTCGATAGCATCTGCAATCCGATCCGCCAGCGCCGCAAAGCGATCTGGTAGCCAGCGTTTCTCAATCATGTTCATGCCAGCATTGACGCCGCCCCCCGGATGGATCAGGATCGGGCGCGTCAGCCCGTACTGTTGGATTAGTCTGTCGGCAACAGCCAGAGACTCAGCGCTCGGCGGCACGTTCACCCAACAATCGCTGGTATCGATGCTCAGTGCCCGCGCCACGTCAAGGTAAATCTCCGCTTCATGACGCACCGTGTGCGGATCGATGTGCGCCTTAACGGTATAGGCGAAGCCACGTCCGGCGCTGTCGAGTCCGGCGCGGTTGGGGATGCCGCTGAGCAGCGCGGCTATGCCAAGCAGGGGAGATCGATCCGGCGCGACGATCAGATCGTAATTACCGCGTCGCAGCAAGCCGAGCAAGCGCAGCAGATCGCGGGGACGGCTGGCAGGGTTGGCACGTTGTCCGGTGTCCAGCGTTTGGCGTAAATCTGGATGTGTGATCAGCGCCATTCGCGCCGACGTGCTTACAGCCCAATCGATCTGCGCTTGCGGATAGGCGCGGCGCAGCGCCATCAACAGCGGCGTAGCATTGATCACATCACCGATGCAGCAAGGCTTAAGGATGACGATGCGTTGCGGTGTGTTGATCATGTGACGGCGGCACGCTGCTTGAACTCAGGGCGATCCCAATCGCGCGTGCTCAGGATGTCCGCCATGATCTGCACCGCGTTCCAGATGTCGGCATAGCGCAAATACAGCGGCGTGACGCCGAAGCGCACGATGTCCGGCGCGCGGAAGTCCCCGATCACACCGCGTGCGATCAGCGCTTGCATCAGCGCGTAGCCGTGTTCATGCTGGAAGCTAACCTGACTGCCCCGCTGATCGTGCTCTTGTGGCGTTACCAGCGTTAATCCTTGTCCGGCACAATACTCCTCAATTAGTCGGATGAAAAGATCGGTTAGTTGCAGCGACTTGCGGCGAAGCTGCTCCATGTCGACATGCAGTAGTGTATCCACACCACATTCCAGTGCAGTCATACTTAACACAGGCTGCGTGCCGACCAGATAACGTGTAATCCCTTCCGCTGGCGTGTAATTTGAATCGAATGCAAACGGTGCGTTGTGTCCCATCCAACCGGAAAGCGGCTGGCTAAAGTTCGCCTGATGTCGTTCTGCAACGAACAAAAACGCTGGAGCACCCGGTCCACCGTTGAGATACTTGTAACCGCAGCCGACAGCGAAATCCGCCTTTGCACCGGTGAGATCGACAGGCAGCGCTCCCGCCGAGTGCGCCAGATCCCAGATGATCAACGCACCAACCTCATGCGCCTTTGCGCTGATCGCTCGCATATCCAGCATCCTGCCCGTACGATAGTTGACGTGCGTCAGCATCACTACAGCGGTATCGGCGTTAATGTTGTCCAAGACTTCGGTGTCATTACACAATCTTAATTCTTGTCCCCGCCCCAACAATTGGATTAGCCCCTGCGCCATATATAGATCGGTGGGAAAGTTATCGCTGGTGGAGAGGATTAAACGGCGTTCGGGGCGTAGTTGCGTCGCTGCCGCTAACACCTTAAACAAATTAACGGAGGTGGAGTCCGCAACGATCACTTCCCCGGCTTGCGCGCCTATCAGGTGGGCAATCTTCGCGCCGATCCGCCGCGGCATCTCATACCAACCGGAAGTATTCCAACTGCGAATTAATTCTTTTCCCCACTCCCCTTCGATGACTTGCTTCAGTCGTGCGGAGGTAGTGATCGGCAATGCGCCAAGTGAGTTGCCGTCAAGATAGATCACGCCGTCGGGCAGTGAGAATTGTGATCGCTGTCCCGCTAGTGGATCAGAGCGATCTAACTCGAAAATCAATTCTTCATTCATCTTAATGCTTTGCTTCTTAATGATCATCGCCCCTTTATTTTACCTGTCTCGGGACAAACGAAACTAACCTTCCATGAAAAGTGTAAAACCTTAATACTTCTGCGCGGAAGGCAGGATGAGGGGAAGGAAGAGGGAGCAAGAATCCCACAGTATCCAGCGTTGGGTATGAATTGCGGTTTGAGTATGCCAACCTTTGTTGACAACGCTATCTCAATTCATGAAAATTGTGATGCTTATAAAAAGAGTAAAGGCTCTTGATGCTTCGACAACGGACTAGATTTCAGCGAAGCAGGCATCACGGGAGGATGTACTTATGTACAGACAATTAGTGACGACGAATACGCCAGCGACGGTACACGGGTTGCTGCGCGAGATGAAGGAAAGACGGCGCTGGGTGGTCTCACTGCTGGTGCTGGCGCTGGTGTTCAGCGGACTGTTACTAGCGAGTCAGGATGCGCAGGCGGCACCGGGCTGGTTGAGCATCAGCGGGCGGAACATCCGCTCGAATGGACAGACGGTCTACCTGCGCGGCGTGAACATGGCAAATATCAACGCCCTGAGCGCGGACATCGGCACGGGAAACCCCAGCGATGTGCAGATGGGACAGGCAGATTACACGGAATTGGCGCGGATGGGTGGTACGCATGTGCGCTTCGGCATGAGCTATGCGTGGTACTCCCGCTACGGTTCGGCATTCTGGACGATGCTCGACCGACAGGTAACTTATGCCAAGAACGCGGGTGTGTGGCTGATACCGCTTATCTTCACCACCCCCGGCGACTGCTACGAAGGCTATGGCAACTCCTGCCCCTTCTGGGATTCCACGACGGAGCAGAACCAACTGAAGCAGTTCTGGGTCGAACTGGTGACGCGCTACAAGAATGAGCCGACCGTGGGCGGCATCGATGTGCTCAACGAACCGACGGTGGGTGCTTCTCGCAACTGGGATACCGACTACTTCTGGCGCTACGCACAGGGTGTGCGTGATGCGGTGGTAGCGGTCAATCCTAATATCCTCGTCTTCATCGAAGCCGGACCGGATGCCACCTTCACCCGCAATCTGGGTGCCAATGTGGTCTATCAGGTGCACGACTACGAGCCGCTGGCGCTGACGCACGGGGCACAGGACTGGGTCAGTATCCAGTGCCGCAGCGGCGCGCGCTATCCCGGCACCATGCAGAACTGGGAAGGCAAGAATGTCTACTACGACAAGAACGCCTTCGCGGGCAACGGTGCACCGGAAGCGAACCTGCGCGCCTTGTACTCCATCAACTGGGCGGAGCAGCAGAATGTGCCGCTGTACATCGGCGAGTGGGGCAGCCAGAGCGCTTGCCCCGGCTGGGACACGCTGATTCGGGACAAGGCATCCCTGTACAACCAGTGGGGACTGCACTGGTCCTACTACTCGTGGCGTGCCAACCCCGGCAACTTCGACATCTTCGCCTCGGATGGAGCGCTCAGAGTGCAGAACCAGACGGCGTACACCATCATCGACGAGGCGTTAGGCGCACCGTTGAGCGCACAGCCGACGGGCACGGCAATCGTCGGACAACCGACGGGTACCGCCACGCGGACGAATACCGCGCCACCGCCTTCGGTCACGCCGACGCGCACCAACACCGCCGCTAATCCAGCGACGGCGACGGTGCTGGCATCCACCGCGACTGCGACCTCACCCGGTTCGGACAGCGGTGGTGGCACGCGCAGCTTCGTGCGCGGCATCAACCTGAATGGTCCGGCGGTGCGCATCATCGGCAACACGTGGGAAGCGAGCGACACGGCAGCGAACTTCGCGGTCAGTGGTTCTCCAGCGCGGACGTGCAACCCGTGGACCACGCCCGCTCCCGGCACCGATGGCAACACGACGACCATGCTGCAGTGTGCGCTGGAGTCGTGGCAGCACTCGCTGACCATCAGCGGCTTGGGCGCGGGCACATTTGAAGTCTATGTCTATCCGTGGCAGGACTGGTCGAACCCCAACCCCGGTGCGGTCAACTTCTACCTCAACAGCAAGCAGGTGCTGGCGAACTTCAAATTACCCGCCAACGTGGCGGGAGCGTGGACGCGCCTCGGACCCTTCACCGCGACGGTCAGCGATGGACGGCTCATCCTCAGTTCGCAGGGTGACAACATCAAGCTCAGCGGCATCGAAGTCTGGCGCATTGGCACCTCGGTGATGCAGCCGACCTCGACCAAGACCAACACCGCCCTGCCTCCGACGGCAACGGCGACCAAGACCAGAACCCCTGTACCCGGTCAACCGACGGCGACCATGACGCGCACCGCCACGCGGACGAACACGCCAGCGGGACAGCCGACGGTGCGTCCGACGCTGACCGCCACCGTGCCCGCGACCGCCGGTGGACGCAGCTTCGTGCGCGGACTCAATCTGAATGGTCCAGCGTTGAGCATCGCTGGCAATGCGTGGGAGTCAGGCAACAGTGCGGCGAACTTCACAGGCGCTGGCTCCAAGGTCTGCAACCCGTGGACCGCTCCTAATCCCGGCACCGACCTGAACACTGCCACCATGCTGCGCTGCGCTCTGGAGACATGGCAGCACAACCTGCAGCTCAGCGGCTTGAGCGCGGGTACCTATGAAGTCTATGCCTATGCCTGGGAGGATTGGGCGAACCCCAACCCCGCCAGCATCAACTTCACGCTGAACGGCAAGACGGTGCTCGCCGGCTTCAAGATGCCTGCCAACAAAGCGGGCGCGTGGCAGAAGCTAGGACCGTGGACGGCGACGGTGAGTGACGGCAAGCTGACGCTGCAGAGCAGTGGTGACAACCTCAAGCTGAGTGGTCTGGAAGTCTGGCGCGTGCTGGAGCAGGTGGTCATGGTGCCGACCTCCACCGCGGCAAGCGGCAAGTCTGCGCTCGGTGGCGGCGGTGCGGTGGCGCCGACCCCGACAGCCTTCGCCGGTCAGCAAGGCGCGGCACCGGGTTCCCTCGCCAACGTCTTCTACACGGGCGTGAACCTGAACGGACCAGCCCTGCAGGTCGGTGCTGACCCGTGGCTGGCAGGTGACAGCAGTAACAACATGGTCACCGCGCTGGGCACGCCTGTCTGCCCCGCCAACGTGAGCGCCCCCGAGGCGGGCATGCAGGAACTGCTGCGCTGCGGCGTCAGTGGTGCCAGCGTGCAGGTCAGTCTGACCGGTGTGCCCGGTGGACGCTACTACGCCTATCTCTACGTGGTCGGCGATGCCGCGACTGCTGGTGCGCAGACACAGGCGATTGGGCAGAACGGACAAGCCAGTCAAGCCTACACCGTACCCGCCGCTGGCAACTGGGCGAAGGTCGGACCGCTGGACGTGCTGGTAGACGCACAGGGCTTGCTCACCGTCTCCACAGGTAACGTGGTACTGGCAGGCATCGAGCTGCGCCGCGTCACCCAGAACGAGTACAGCGACACCGACATATCCATCGGGCAGCCCGACCAGCCTGCCGTCACCCCCACCCCCAATGCGGGAGCAGGTGGAAGCGGTGGTAGTGTCGGTACTGGGGCAACGGCAACCAGCAGCACGCTGGAAAGCGATGCCGCCGACGTCGCCAAGACGGGCGACTGGAAGGGCACGACGACCAGCAAAGCCAGTGGTGGCAGCTACCTCTACACCGCGGACGGCACGCTGACCCTGACCTTCTCCGGCACCGGCATCGACGTGCTCTACGTCAAGCACAAGGCGCTGGGCAGCTTCCACCTCGAGGTCGATGGCGCGGTGCTGCAGACCGTCATGCAAACATCGGCGAAGACGCAGTTCCAGGTCGCCGCTGAGGTGCGTGGTCTGCCTGAGGGTACCCACACCCTCCGCATCCTCCCCTCCTCCGGTGTCATCGCTATCGACGCCTTCAGACTACAATAACTTCACCGTGATGGTGTTATGAGCAACTAGCACGCGGTAACGGGTGATTGGAGCAGCTACCAATCACCCGTTGCTGTTTTATCGCTCAGGCGTGTCCCATCAGCAAACGCCAGCCGTAGCCGAAGACGCTGCCCAACAACGCCAACCACGCGATCACCAGCCAGACCGCCAAGCCAATGCCGACCCCGCGCAGCGGGTCGCTCCAGCGATCTCGAATGCTGCTAATGTCATCAACGAATCCCTCCGTTTCCGAGGAAATATGATCCAGACTGGTGATCACTGAATCGACGCCCGTTACGTCAATGACACTGCTGATGATCTGGTCGATGGAGCCATATGCATCGCGCAATCCGCTGACAACCGTTTCCAGCCAAGGCACATTGAGCGTAAAGGAGGGGATAGTCGGCACGGTCAGGGTAAATGGTCCGATGGTCACATCGGGAATGGCAAATCCGGGAAAAGTAGGCAAGGTGATGCTGACGCCCAATACCTCAATAGTCCCGAGGCTGATCGGCGGAATGTCAGGGATCACGATGGTACGACGTGCGAAAGTGATCGGCGGGATAGTAATCGCAGGGATAGTGATCTGGGAACCTAGCAGGCTAAGTGCCATTAGCGCCGCGCTAATCTTGCCTCTGGCGCCGTTCAGCGTAGTCCTGACCGCGCCGAGAGCATTGACTAATGGCTTGACCGAGTTACGCAGCGTCACCAGTTCTTGCCGGATGTGCTGAACGCGCTGCTGTGCTGCGGCATCGAGATCGTCCGCAACTCCGCGCGCGACTGTTACCGTTCCATAAGCAAGAAACGGCGGCATAAGCAAACTAACGATGATCAATAGACCGAGAACTCTCTTGAACATGCTGGCTCCTGCGGCGTGGAGTGAGTTGATGCCTCGATCAGAGATCAATTCGCGGCAAGATGCAAATAGCATCGCTTAACGTGGTTGCGCTACACTGACGCCATGGCTAGATGGTTACGCTTAACACTCATACTCTTGCTGATCCACATGCTTGGTGTCTCTCTGGTGCGGACGCTTGTTCACAGCGTACCAACTACACTAGAGAAGCTGTTCACCTCGCCAGATGGTATGCCCTGCCCGCAGTCGTGCTTATTCGGCGTGATCCCCGGCGTGACGACGGTAACAGAGGCGGTGCGACTGCTGCACGATCATCCGGTCACCCGCGCCTTCCACTTGGTCAGTGAGGAGCCGTTTCGCCTCGAAGCACACGGAGATCGCATCCTGATGGTCACCTTCAACCCCTCGCCTGATGGTCTAGTCGATGAGATTACGCTGACCTCGTTCGTACGCTATGGCAGCATTGTAGGCGAAACGCTAGATCCGCTGCCGCCAACCAGCACGCTTGCGGAAGCAATCAGCGTAGTCGGCAATCCCGATTTTCTGCTGTTGACTACAGGCGGCGATCCGCTGCTGGTCTATACTGATGAGCACATCGCGCTGTCGCTGCTGCGCGGCACGATGAAGAATCGGCACATGGTTCCACGCACGCAGATCAGCCGACTGACAGTGTTCCGTTACTCGTCCTGCCCGCCGGATGCCTTCGAGTACGTCTTTCAGGATTGGCAGGGGATGACCAGCTTGCGCGGCTACATTCGCGCTACCACGCTGTACCTGATGGTGCGGCGGATGGCATCAGCAGGACCCTCGTTCGCGCCTTGCCAGATGCCGCGACCTTAATCTGCGCGCGGTTAAGCGACCAGAGATGGCAGAGACGGCAGTTGCTGCTAAAACTCTCAAGGCAACTCAGGGAATCAATGAAATGGGTGATGGCTATGCGGCGGATCATCTGGTGGCTGCGGCGTGATTTTCGCCTGCACGATAACTCAGCGCTGACAGCGGCACTGCACGACGGTGAGGCGGTCATCCCGTTGTTCGTGCTGGATAACCAATTACTACGATCAGAGAGGACGCAAGGGTATCGGTTAGCGTGGCTGCTAGATGCCCTGCGCGAGATGAAAGCCGCCCTGCGCGAACATGGCGCGGATCTGTTGATCCGACGTGGCGATGCGTTGACGGAGCTGCTCCGGGTGGCACGGGAAGCAGATGCAGATGCTCTGTACTTCAACCGTGATTACAGCCCGTATGCCGAGAAGCGTGATCAGTCGGTGATCACTGCGCTGGCGGAAAATGGTATCACGGCGAAGACATTCAAAGACGCAGTGATTCATGAAGCCGATGAAGTACATTCCGCTGCCGGCAAGCAGTACGAAGTATACACACCTTACCGCCGCGCATGGTCTCTACTGCCCAAACCCGATCCGCTGCCGACGCCGACGCCGGAGATGCTGCGCCAACTGACCACCGCCGATCTGAGCAACCTGCCGATCCCGACAACCCATGAACTCGGCGTTCGCGCCGCTCCCGCACCGATCTGTGAGGCGGGCGAAAAGAAGGCACTGCGGCGGTTGGATTACTTTGTCGAAGGCTTGATTGGCGCTTACAGCGAAACGCGCGATCTTCCGGCACATGATGGCACCTCGATCCTGAGTCCCTATCTGCGCTGGGGCATGATCAGTCCACGAACGTGCTATCAGTCGGCAATGGAGGCTCTGGCAGCCACGAACAAACAGGAACAGCGCAACAGCATCAACGTATGGATCGGGGAGTTGATCTGGCGTGAGTTCAACTATCAAATCCTGATGACCACACCACGCATCGTCAACCAATCATTTCGAGAACTATACGACGGCATCGAGTGGCAGTCCGATCCGGCGCAGTTGGAAGCGTGGCAACAGGGGCGAACGGGCTATCCAATTGTGGATGCAGCGATGCGGCAGTTGAACGCGACGGGGTGGATGCATAACCGCACGCGTATGATCGTGGCATCTTTCCTGTGCAAAGACCTGCTGATCGATTGGCGCGAAGGCGAACGCTATTTTATGCAGCGACTGCTTGATGGCGACGTCGCCAATAACGTGGGTAACTGGCAGTGGGTAGCAGGTACGGGCACAGATGCCGCCCCGTATTTTCGCATTTTCAACCCCACCACGCAGGGACAAAAATTCGATCCGAAAGGTGAATATATCCGACGTTGGCTGCCAGAACTGCGCGACGTTCCTGATAAATTTGTCCACGCACCGGAAAAGTTGAGCGCAGTGGAGCAGCAAACTTATGGTTGTGTGATCGGTCAGGATTATCCCGCGCCGATTGTCGATCACGCTGTGCAGCGGGAACTGGCGTTACAGATGTACGGGCAGGCGAGAGGAAAAGGGTAACGTGAGATCGTCGTAGCAAAACCCGGTACTTCAGCGCCGGTTGCAAGTTGCTAGATTCAAGCACTGGTTTATTGCCCCTTGCGTTCTTCTGCCTTCGCCTGCGCCCACAATTCTTCCATCTGATCAAAGGTCAATTCGTTAACAGGGCGTCCGGCATGCTGCTCGATGAACTGGAAACGGCGCTTGAACTTGCGATTGGAGTCACGCAGTGCCGTTTCGGGATCGACCTTCAGCCAGCGGGCGATATTGACCACTACGGTGAGCATGTCTCCGATCTCGTCTTTGCGCTCAGCATCGTTCGTGGCACGCAGCACTTCGTCGATTTCCTCGTGCAGCTTCTCGATCACCTGCTGCACATCCGTCCAATCGAATCCGGTGCGGGCGGCGCGTTCGTGGTAGGCAGACGCTTGCGCCAGCGCAGGTAGTGAGTTAGGTACGCCGTCAAACACGGATTTTATTGCTTCTGGTTCTGCATGCTCTGCCTTCTCTTGCTGCTTTAGTTTCTCCCAATTGCGCAGCACATCGTCGGCATCGTTGACCTGCACATCGCCCCAGACGTGAGGATGCCGCTTGATCATCTTGGTGATCACGTAGTTGAGCACATCCGCCATGCGGAAATCGCCCGCTTCGGTGGCAATCTGCGCGTGAAAGACTATTTGCAGCAGCAGATCGCCTAGTTCTTCTTGCAGCGAGTCCATGTCTTCATTATCGAGGGCATCCAGTACTTCGTAGGTTTCTTCGATCAAGTAGCGACGCAGCGTCAGATGATCCTGCTTGCGATCCCAAGGGCAGCCTTCCGGCGCGCGCAAATGCGCCATCACTTCCTGAAAACGCTCAAAACTTCCCGCCTGCGTCAGCGGCGGCACATAGAGCGAAGTTAGATGGCTGATATGTTCGCTATGATCGATGGCGTACAGCGGCACTTGCTCGATCACCTGTGCGGGCGTACCAGCTGCGTGCACTAACGTGACGGGATGTTCATCAGGATACTGATTGCTCAAGGTTAGCTTGACATCAGAAGCAACGCTGAGGCTGTACACCTGCGCCAGCAGCGCCGGAAGATCTGGATTCAGCGGGGGATGGTGCATGTTGGCGATGTCCACCGCGTCGTGAATCTGCACCCCGCCGAGGGCATCTAGTTGAAGCGCGTCTAACGTCGGTTCGATGAAGCTGAGTCCATCCACGATCTCCACCGCCATCTGTTGAGTTTGTGCCAGCGCGAGGATGCGCGTGACAGTAGACTCACCGACGAGCGGATGTCCGGGCACGGCGTAGATCACCCCTTGATCGCGCTTACCAAGTGCAACCACTTGCTCCGCGATCTGCTGGTACAGCGAGTCGAAGTCCTGTGCCTTGTCGTAGAGATCGTCAAAGCTGTGGTAAACGGATGACGGCAGCGCCTCGACCCCCGGATGTCGCGCGGTGCGGAGAAAGATTTCCGTCCCTTCGCTAAGGATGCGCCACGCTTTGCGCGTCAGCAGTTCGGGATCGCCGGGACCAAGCCCTAGAATAGTGATGGACATAGGTGAATTCAACCAGTTCGCTAGATCGGAATGTCGTGATTGCGTTGTGTGATGCTACAGCACCACGCGATAAAGACACAGCTTGCTGTAGCGGGTTAAGTCACAACTCAACAAGGGAAATTTCTGTTCGTCTATTTTAGCCCACAGCGAGAGCAACGGGTATGACAGGAGCAGTGGTGATTAGAACAAAAAAAGCCGAAAGTTATTACTTCCGGCTGTGTTTTTCGCAGTGCGCTACTTACGAACCGATCAGCGAATGCAGCCCCTGACCTGCCAGAACAAGTCCGGCTGCCAGCACACCGAAATAGATCACTGTCGCCAGCACCATCAGATGACCGAGGATCACCAATAGACCATCGCGCTGCAAGATGCCGATAGCTAGTCCGAGAATCGCCAGCGCGGGCAATGTATTGGAAAACGGCACCAAGCCGAAGGGAGCCATCAGCAGGAGTCCGGCGAAGATCAGCATGAAGCCATTGAAACGGTTGACCGTCGCGCCGTGCGTTAGCATCAACCAGCGCGGGCGGATGAGGCGCTCGACGCGGCTGAGAGCATGCGAGGCTTTCTGCAGCGCAGGGATCAGGTGGGCAGCTTCAACAGTGCGCTCCAAAACGACTTTGGGCAGCCATGGAATGCGGTTGAGCATGACGCCAACACCGATCAACACGATGGCGACACCGAACACAGTGCTGACGCCCGGAATTGAGACGGGCAAAAGGAAAGGCACGGTGAGAAATAAGCAAAATAAGAGCATCCCTTGTTCACCCATCAGGTGTAACAGGGTACGCAAAGAAACTTTATGTTCAGGTTGGAGTGTAGTGGCGACGTGTTGAAGGGTATCCGAAAGATTGCTCGTGGTATCTTCAAACTGAACAGACATTAATCCTATGTACCTCCCATACTTGGCGATGACTGACACTCTACACGGCGACTCCGCCGATCCCTCACTAAGCTGTAAAACAGAAGAGGGGAGGTCTGTTAGTCAGGCGAATCCCCTCTAAATCAGCTAGTCTGTTATTTCAGGTGTCCGTTATCTCGTAGCCGGTATCTGGCTATTCAGGCGACACCTCATTGGCAACCGTCTGCGCGGGCTGCGCCACTTGCTGCCGCAAAACCACGCGGCGGAACATGTTGATCAACCCGGTACGCATTTCCTCATCGCGCATGATGTGCAGGATAGCGGGCGCAACGGAGATTAGCACGATCAAGATGATCACAGGCAGTAGATACTTGTCGATGTCAGGGATCAAGTGACCGAGGAAGTAGCCCGCCAGCGTAACGCCGATTGACCACAACGCGCCACCGACCAGATTGTAGGTGATGAAGGTGCGGTAGTGCATTTCCGCCGTACCCGCCACGATGGGCGCGAAAGTGCGCACAATCGGGATGAATCGCGCCAGCACAATGGTCTTGGAACCGTGCTTTTCGTAGAACTCTTGTGCCTTGAGCACATACTTTTTCTTGAAGAAAGTCGAGTCTTCGCGCTCGAACAGACGGCGACCAACGCGGCGTCCAAACCAGTAGCCGACGCTATCGCCTGCTACCGCTGCAATGAAGCAGCCGACCAGCAGCACCGCAAGCGATAGTTGGAAATCTTTCAAGCCACCGGAAGCCAGAAACCCCGCTGTGAATAGCAAGCTATCACCGGGGAGGAAAAAGCCAACGAACAAACCGGATTCGGCAAAGATGATGGCAAAGATGCCGATGTAACCGACAGTCTTGATCAGTGAGATGATATCCATATTGAAGTCCAACTAAGCTTTCGCGACCCAAACATTCTCAGTATACAGAGAGCCGCCACGATACACAAGCGTCGATTGCTTGACGCCCCCTATTCGCACCGCTATACTCGCTCTCATCTTGTCCAATCGTTACATATCCGTTACTTTCTGAGGCAACTTTTGCATGGCAGAAAATACGCCTTCCGTTAACTTGGAATATCTGGAAATTTTGCGCTGTCCGGTAGCTGTACACTACAAAGATAAGGGCAGCGATCCCGGACGCCTGCGCCTCGTACATGATGGTCAGTGGCTGGTCTGCGATGATTCCGGCTACAAGTACCCGATTGTGGATGGCATCCCCCGCATGTTGGTGGAGATCGGCGAAAAGTATCGGGATGTTTCTGAAGATCTGCTGCCCGTCCCGCCGAAAGCGGACTAAGGTGGATGAACATTCCAATATCGCCGGGGCGGTCAGTCCCCGGCGTCGTGCTGGCGCTGCTGCTCCTTCTGGGGCTGTCGATCTTGAGCAGCGCCTGCACGCCTGCGGTGCAGCAAGTATTCCCTACGCCGCTGCCTACCGCCACTGATACACCGATTCCCTCACCAACCAGCACACCACTGGAACCAACCGCTCAACCGTCGCCCGCGGTCACTGCACAAGTTGTTTACATTACCACCACGCCCGTATTCCTGACTCCCCGTCCTGAACTCCTGTTCACGCGCACACCCACAGCGATCCCTTTTGGTGCGCTGCGGATCGATTATTTCGTAGCGGACGTCACCGCTGTCAAACCGGGTGAGAGCTTCCTACTGTTCTGGTCGGTGCAGGGTGTGGAGCAAGCGCGCATTTATCGCCTGACCGCCGAGGGCGAACGCGAACAGGTCTGGGAAGTGAAGCGCGAAGGCTCGCTGCTGGTGCGCACGCGCGAAGACGATACCAATATCGCGCAGTTCCAACTGGTGATCGGGGATGAAATCACCTCTGTCGATCAGACGGTCAGCATCGCTCTAAGCTGCACTGGCGGATTCTTCTTCGAGAATGCCTCGCCTGATTGTCCGCAGCAGACCGCCGCCGTGACTAGCCCCGCCGCACAGCAAAATTTCGAGCACGGGATCATGGTTTGGCTGGAGGCTGAAGGGCAGATCTACGTGCTGTTCAGCGATGGCGGCAGTCCGGCGTGGCAGGGCTACACCGACGAGTTCAAGGATGGGCAACCAGAAAGTGATCCCAGCTTCGTGCCGCCCGCTGGTTTGCTGCAACCGGTGCGTGGTTTTGGACTGCTGTGGCGCAACCGATCCGAAATCCGTGATCGGCTTGGATGGGCGGTGGGATCGGAACTGGCATATACTGCACAAATTCAGGGCGACGTATCCACCCTGAAATACGTATTGTTACAAGAGGGTGATGTTGCGGAACTGACTGAACAGGGCAAGAACTGGCGGCGGTTCTCAGTGGCAAGCATCCCGGCAACGCCGACGGAGACGGAAACGACGACACCATAAGTATGACTGAACCAGAAACGACAGCGCCTAAGCGCAAGCGGTCAGCCAGCACCGCCGCCAAATCAACAGCCAGCAAATCAGCAACAACGAAGTCAACAGCAGCGAAATCAGCGCCAAAACCAAGAACAAAAAGCAGTAACGCCAGCACAGAATCGGCGGTGAAGCGTCCTAAAAGCACGCCTGCCAAGCGGAAGGTCGCGGCTGCGCCGCCAGTATCAGGGCGTCCACTGTGGCAGCAGCTGTTCCTCACGTTCGTTCGCATCATCAGACGGTTATTGATGACGTTTTACTGGCTGGTCTACCAGATCGCGCTGCGCTTCTGGCTGCTCAGCGTACGCGGTAAAGCTGCGGTCGGGCTAGCGTTCCTTTTAATCGGGATATTGCTCTATGCTATCACGCGTCCACCGCCCTCGCGGATCGCTGCCTTTTTCATGCCTTCGGTGCAGTATTGGGCGAGCAATATCACGCGCTGGTCAGAAGAGTACGATGTCGATCCCAACTTGATCGCTACCCTGATGCAGATCGAGTCGTGCGGGCTGCCTGCTGCTGAAAGTTATGCAGGTGCACAGGGCTTATTTCAAGTGATGCCCTTCCACTTCAGTGAGGACGAAAAAGCGCGGATGACCGATCCGGAGATCAACGCTAAGCGCGGCATGGGCGTGATCAAAGACTGCCTTGAGCGAGCTGATTACGATTTCGGCTTGGCGATGGTTTGCTACAATGGTGGACCGGGGCAGCTTATCCGCACGCAGGATCAGTGGCCCAACGAAACTCAGCGCTATTACGTGTGGGGAAGCGGCATCTTTGGCGAGGCGAAATCCGGCGCAAAAGAGAGTCAGACCTTGCAAGCATGGTTACAAGCGGGTGGCGCTTCGCTGTGCCGTCAAGCGGAAGCTACGCTCAGGATCGCTGCACCGACGACGATCCCATCGGGCTACACACCGCCTGCCTCCCTGCCGGAGCAACTGCCGACGTTCGATGGGAGTTAGCCTGTTAGCATCACTCCCGACACCTGATCCCATGCCACCAACCGCGCCTCAGTGATCTGATCCGTTAGCACTTGCGGGGCAACGGCACGCACACGGATGAAGTTATCGGTATAGCCGTTGTTGATGTAACCCGCGTCCGTCGCGCCGCTGATCGCCTCCCACAACACAGATCGCTTCGAGCCGACGAACTGATCCACAAAGCGGCGTTCGTCGCGGGCGTGGATCGCCTGTAGATCGTCGCTGCGACGCTTCTTTATGTCTTCACTCACATGATTTGGCAGTCGTGCCGCCGCCGTATCAGGTCGGGCGCTGTAACGGAAGATGTGCATCCCCGCGAACTGCATCTCCTCAATGAAGCACAAACTGATGTCGAACTCGGCGTCGGTTTCGCCCGGAAAGCCCACGATTACATCCGTCGTGATGCTCAGATCGGGGATGTGCGACCGCGCTTGCTCGACCACAGATCGGAACTCGCGCTGACTGGTGCGGCGGATCATGCGCCGAAGCGTGGCATCGCAGCCACTTTGCAGCGGCAAATGCAGATGCTTGCCCATGCGCGGATCGTCCCACAGCGCGAAGAAGTTCTCAGGAATACCCCACGGCTCAAGCGATGACACTCTGATCCGTGCGATGTCCGTATCATCGAGCAGCGCCTTGACTAGCCAGTACAAACCATCCGGCTGATCTAAATCGTGCCCATAGCTGCCCAGATGCACACCCGTCAATACCGCTTCTCGATAGCCGAGATCGCTCATTTCCTGCACTTCTGCCACAATCTCGCGCAGATCGCGGCTGCGACCCTTACCCCGTGCGACCCGCGTGACGCAGAAGCTGCACAGCCGATCACAACCGTCCTGCACTTTGATGAACGCGCGAGTGCGTCCCAATGCGCCCGTCAACACCTGCCGCTGGATCGGCTCCCGATCATGCAGTTCTGGCGCGGCGATTGGTTCTCCACTGACGATGGAGACAAGCGACGCTTTATCGAAGTTGTCGATCACACTGCTGACACCGTTCATCTCCCGAATCTCATCCGGCGCGATGTGGGCATAGCAGCCCGTCACCGCGATCTCGGCAGCATTGTTGGTGCGGTGCAGCCGATAAACTAACTGCCGACTACTGCGTGTGGCTTCCTGCGTCACCGCGCAAGTATTGATCACGAATAGATCAGCATCTTCCGCATTCTCGGTGATGTGGTGTCCCTGTGAGGCGAACTGCCGCGCCATGCTGTCGATCTCGCTCTGATTCAGGCGGCAACCTAGCGCCCGCAAATGTACTTTCATTAGGTAGTGATTCGCTTACTTGTGACCTTGCGCTGCATTGTATCATGAGTGCGACTGGAATCAGACGGCTGGACTTGATAATAGAAGCAAGTGTTGATCCATGCCTATACCAGTTGCCCGTTTCGGTCGGCATAGGCACACACTAATGACGCAATCAATACAGATAGAATTAGAAGGGTAGAAATGGCACAGGGATGAGTATCGTCAGAAACAGGGGAATCAGAAAGCTGGCTGCATTCATTATTAGGCTCATAATGACAGCGTGTTTAAGCGGCAAGGTGTTGCGATTCAAGCCGTACAAGAAAATTGCCTCAAAGACGACCGCGAAGGCTTCGGCTAACACAATTGCCGTCACCGTTGGCAACGATGACCTTAGTATGAAAAACCATACCAGCGGCAGCGTGATCAGGCTGGCAACTGGCACCCACTTCAGCGCTGTACGTTGCAACCGAATGATAGCCAGATACACAGCGGCGACAAACGTCTCAATGACCAGCGTAATGAGAAGTGAGGGCAATACGTTGACGTTCGCGTAAGTCTCCTCAACTTCCAGTCCCGATTCCGTAACTTTAACGATATATACGGCACTGAATGCACGCTTCTGGAAGACATTGCTCTCACGTGTACCGTCAGCAAATTGGATGATTAGTTTGTGATAAGGCTTGTACCCGTAAGCCAGCGATTGACAGCTATCAGCGGTGCAATAGAACCGCTGCGGACCACCCACCTGTAGCGGTTTTCCATCGCTGCAGGTGGGATCATCACATTGAAGCTGCTCTCCACCGATAATGGCAATAGGTTGCCCCTGAAACTCGAACGTAAATTCCATCGTCGGTTTAGGTCCCGTATCGGCTTGGACTGTAGTCAAAGGGAGTACCAGAATGAGAATGCCGAATATCACCGCGATCTGAGCTAGCAAGCGTTTCATAAGGGTTAGGTCCACAGCGTGCAGTAACTTGTATATCATAACTATGATAAGGAAGAATTAGTCGGAGTGACAGTACACGCAAAGTTACTCTTTGTGGTTAACTTAGCAATCAGCAATGACTACGTCCACACAGAATACAGAAGGCAGAATTAGCCTTTGAAAGCTAGTCTGTTATTTTTCGGCAAAGGCATTACTTATTGGCTTCAAACAAATGAGAGTCCGTAGAATTGACGTACCATCATAAGGTAAGAGGTTTCTATGTTTACTTCAAAACAAGCGCGTATCGCCTTACTTGTAGCATCGCTTCTTCTCCTATTGTTAGTGCCCATCTCCTCTCAACCAACGCCAGTCCACGCTGCTGGTAAATTCGGTGATTGCTCCGTTTTCCCGGAAGATAACCCGTGGAATCAAGAAGTGACGGACTGGGCAGTACATCCCAACTCCGACAACTTCATCGCCAGCATCGGCGCTGATACCAATCTGCATCCCGACTTCGGCTCCGATCCCACCTATGGCATCCCCTACATCGTCGTGGCAGAAGATCAGCCAATGGTGCCGATCACCTATGACGCTTATGGCGACGAAAGCGATCCGGGTCCCTTCCCGATTCCTCTAGATGCTCCTGTAGAAGCAGGCGGCGATATGCATGTACTGGTCGTGCAAACAGGCACGTGCATGTTGTACGAACTCTACGCTGCCCGCCAGATCGATGACGGCTGGACAGCGGAATCCGGCGCGAAGTGGGACCTGAATTCCAACGAATTGCGACCCGAAGGCTGGACATCCGCTGATGCTGCTGGACTGCCCATTCTACCCGGACTGGTGCGCTACGATGAGGTCACTGCTGGCATGATTGAACATGCCTTACGCTTCACCGTCAGCGAGTCGCAAAGTAGTTACATCTATCCCGCCCGTCACTTCGCCTCCGACGACGACGATCCCAACTTACCGCCGATGGGATTGCGCGTTCGCTTGAAAGCAGATTACGACATTTCGGGCTTCACCGGAGCCAGCCGCGTGATCCTTGAGGCGCTCCGCAAATACGGCATGATCGTGGCGGATAACGGCTCGGATTGGTTCATCAGTGGAGCAAGCAGCCCTGATTGGGATGACGACGATCTGAATCAGCTAAAATCTGTTCCCGGCAGCGCCTTCGAGGTGGTGGTGTCGCCGGATGCACCTGCGGAATAACAGGCGAGGTGTGCATCGGCGAAATGGTCGAGAATGAATGAGGGCGGGGCGAGTCCTCGCCCTGAATTTTGGTAATCTGTCTTTGCCAGCCAATCATACCTCATCCAAGCGCATCGTCAGATACATGACTGGCTCCAACCCGTTGCCGAGATCGAGATCGACGATGCGATCGTCCATGAAGTGGAGTCGACGATACAGCGACAGCGCACGCGGATTGGTCAGCGCCGCGCCGATTTCCACCTTATTCAAATGCCACAGCCGACATTTATCCAGCAGCGCGTAGATGATCCCCGATCCGATGCCCTGATTACGCTCTAACTCGGTGACGATCAGATCGCTGATTTCGGCAGCACGCGGCCATAGCGTCAATTGCCCGTAGCCAAGAACCTCTTGATCGTGATCCATGCCGCGCACTGCTACCACTCCGAGTCCCCGCCCACGCTGCGACAAGCCCAGGGCGCGTTGTAGTAACTCGCGTACGGCATCCAGCGAGTTATAGGGGTAGCAGGCACGCTGCAAGGCGGCGGCATCTGCCAGCGTGACGGGGCGCACACTGAAGTCTACGGGCATCAGCAATCAATGTGGAAAATAAGCTGCTAACGAGTAATGAGTGATGAGCAATGAGTTGAGATCACCACCACTACTCATCAAATCGCTCTCAATCTCGGTCTTGATGATCGGATCGGTGTTTGAGATCGTCGGGCGAGAGTTTCTCGGTCTTTTCGTTCTTCTTCGTCTCCACGCGCAGCGGTCCCGTTTTATCGGGATCGACCATGGTCTTCAGTTTGCCAGTCTTGCCGCGTGATGATGGTGGCGTGGCACGTTTCTCGCCCGCCTCCACTTTGGTGGACTGCTTATGCACAGAATCGGGATCGTGCGGCAGCACCACCTGACGCGAGCGGGGAATATCGGCTGGCTCGATGACTACTTCGGGATCGGGCTTTGCCTGCGCTTCCCACTGCTTGATGAAGTCCTCCAGCCAGTTCAATTCGGCGCGCATCATGGCGATGCGGTGGGAGAACATGCCGCGCACTTGAAAGCTGTCATCCTTAACGATCTCTTTGAGCAAACCTTCGCTCAAGCGATCAATGCTGCTGCTCAGTTCTTGCTGGCGGCTCAACAACGAGGCACGCACTTGGCTAGTCCTCAGAATGTGTAGATTCGCCAGCCCCAGCTCGAAGTATTTATCATAAGGATGCGGCGTACCCAGCAGATCGACCATCGCGGTTTGCAGTACGCCTACGCCCGCCGAGGTGATCCTGAATTTGCGCCGTCCGGCATCCTCGGAGACTTTTCTGACCAGCCCCTGTTTTTCGAGTTTTTCTAGCACGTAGTACATGGACGAAGAACCAATCGCCGTCCAGCGTCGCAAGCCACGCTGCTCGATTAATTCGTTCAGCGTATGGTCGAACATGGGTCCTTCGGCTAAGAGGCTCAGGATAGCGACTTCGGCATCAGTCATGGCGGCGCACGCTTTCTTTCAGCGGACGGGGTAACGCGCTGGTAATTAGTTCAACGGTACTCAGGTCTGATCAGCGTATCATCAAGGCTAATTGCCGTCAACTGGTTCGATTGACGATGATAGAACTGATAGAACACTTAATCAGGGATCACGATGCTGGCAATATCCTCGGTAGGCTTCGGATACTTGCAGTCCATGGCGTCGATGGTGTCGCCAATCGTCTTGGCGATCACATAATCACGATACCATTTATTGTTGGCAGGCACGATGTGCCATGGCGCGTGCTCGAAATTGCACTTGGTCAGCACGTCCTCGTACGCTTCCTGATACTGATCCCAGTATTTGCGTTCTTCCAAATCCCCAACGTTGAACTTCCACTGCTTTTCCGGGTCGTCCCGTCGGGATTCCAGACGACGTTTCTGTTCACCCTTGCTGATGTGCAGATAAAATTTGAGGATGGTCGTGCCATTTTCATAGAGCATCCGCTCGAAGTCATTAATCTGATCGAAGCGTTTCTTCCACACTTTTTTGGGAACTAGATCGTGAACGCGCACCACCAGTACATCCTCGTAATGGCTGCGGTTGAACACACTGATCATGCCCCTGCGCGGGGTATGCGGATGCACGCGCCACAGATAGTCATGTGCTAGTTCTTCCTCGCTCGGCTTTTTGAACGAGGTCACCACCACGCCCGCCGGATTCACACCGCGAAAGACATGTTCAATCGCCCCATCTTTGCCGCCTGTGTCCGTCGCTTGAAAGATGATCAACAGAGAGTGTTTTTGCTCGGCGTAAAAGGTCTCCTGCAATTTGTGCAGCTTTTCCAGATCCCGCTTACGGTCATGTTCAGCTTCATCCTCGCTGCTGAATTTGCCCGTATAGTCAGGATCGTAATCGCGTAAATCGACCTTTTCATCAAAAGCTGGAATAAGCGGCTGCTTCTTGCTCATAACTACTTGCTCCGACAGTGTAACTTTTTTGGGGATCTACTTCAGACAGCATTTCCCGGCTGCAACTCAGTCGCGCATTGTACCCCTGATTCGCGGTTCGGAGGGGTGGCTGATACATCGCTGTGTGGGGTCTCAGGCAAGATTGAGCAGAGACGCTCTCATTTTATTTACTATCTTTTATTTTGTTGGGATTCCAAATTAGCAGCGATTGTATATATGCTATCCATATCTCGAATGCCTATTCGAGAATGAAGGAGGATGAGTAATGCCAAGTCACTTATTTCAGGCAGATGGCGAACAGCTCCAACAAATCGGAGCAACCTTCGACCAGCTTGCCGCCGAGGTCGATGAAAAGCGGGCTAACTTGGAAGCGAAGCTCGCACCGCTGCGCGACGGCGGTTGGATCGGCGTGGGCGCGGATCGTTTTTTCGATGTGATGGAAAACGAAATCTTGCCCAAGCTGAAACAACTCCACGACTACTTCGAGCAATCAGCACAGACTGCCAACACCGGTCATAAGACCATCGAAGAGCAGTTCCACCGCGTGATCTCCATCGCCCAGCGCGGTCCCCAATAGTTGTAAGCACATACCGAAAAATAGGAGCACAACCCTATGCCCGATTTACAGATGGATTATGAAGGCGCACAGGATATGGTCACCGCGCTTGGTGATGCCGCTGACTGGTTTGGACAGGCAGCCCAGCACTTACGCCAAGTTGCGGAAAAGATCGATGCTGGCGCACTGGTACACCAGACTGGTCAGCAATGGAGCGAAACACTGCGTGGACGTATGTTCAACGGCTTGCTCAACGCGCAGACCTTGCTGGAAGAACTAGCAAAGGACGTGGCTGGCGCGATGGGCGACATTCAGACTGGCGATCAGGACGGCAGTAATTTGTTCGGCTAAGCGAACATTACGCCATTCTATTAGCAGATTAACCCGACCTAACAACTAACCTGAGCGGAGGAACTCATGTCAACGATTGCAGGACCACTTGATGAACTGTTTGAGTGGGTAGACAAAATTCAAGGCTGGCTAGATGCGAACCGCCTTATCCGGGAAGCACTGGACAGAATCCTCTCCCCATTGTTCGACTTTGCAGCCTGGATCGGCGACTTCGCCCGCCAGTTCAAAGACGTGGTGATTGAGAAGATTCTGAACGAACTCAAACCTATTATTGCCGTGATTGATGCGTTCTTCGATGCGGTCAATGCGGTTATCGACGCCATTCAGGCAATCATCGAAGCTTTAACCAACCCTGTCGGCGCGCTAGTTGACGCGATTTACTAGGAGCGTATGAAATGGCTGACGAAATCGGTGTAGTCTTCGATACTATTCGTGATGTGGTCGGTACGGCTAGCGATGTATTGAGTACCCTGAACACGATTCAAGATGTCTGCGACGGCACATGCGTGGCGCTAGGCGTAGCCTCCGCCATCCCCGGTGCGGCGGCATTTACCGGACCTGTGATCAGCGTATACCAGAGTATGCGTCCGTCGCTGGTCACCGTGATCGATGTCGGCGGGGCGGTGGTACAGTATATGGACATCGCCATGAACGTGCTGGATGCGGCTGATGCGGCGATCTCCGGCGACTTCGAGAAGTTCGCTTCCGAAGCGCAGGGACTGGCTTCTACCGCGATGGCGGATAACTAAGTCAATCACTGAGCTAGAAAAAGGGACAATATCCGTATGGCAACCCTGCTACACATGACCTACGAGACTGTACAAGCAGCGATCCAGAAAAGCGGCAATCAGCGCGAAGAACTGGCATCGCAGTTGCAGAAGATCAACAATGCGGTGGAAAGCATGAGCGCCAGTTTCAAGGGTAAGGCGGGCAAATCCTGCCTCAACTACTGGCAATCCACCGGACTGAAGCATTCGCAAAACATCATCCAACAACTGGAAGTGCTGGATCAAAAGCTGAAAGAGATCAGCGAATTGATCGGTCAGAACGATGATGAGTGCGCTTCACTATTCGTCATTCAAGGCTAAGGGCAAGCGTAAACCAGATCAACTTACGAGGTGAGAGATGGATTTCGGCATTAAATACGCTGATGTGGACCAGAGCATCGCCCAGTACAAGGAAGGCGCAAACATCATCGCCATCCTGATCGGGCTGCTGCAAGAGAATATCGGCAACTTCGAGTCTGATGGCTTCACCGGACAGAGCGCCGATAAGTACATGGAACTAATGCGCCGCAAGATCAAGCTGACGCAGGATTTGCAGAACGTGTGGAACAACATGAGCGCCCAACTGGAAAACGCCAAGCACAAGGCGCAAGAAGCGGACGAAGAACTGAACCGCCGCATCAGAGCGATCTAAGCTAAGATTTCAATTCAAGGAAAGGGTGAATTCTCATGCCACAGACAGCTACCTACAACTTTGACGAGGATATCGTGACGAACGCTATTCAAGTCATCGGGACGCAGCATCAAGAAGGAGTGGATCAGGCGAACAACATCCGCAACGTGGTGAAACCACTGGTCGATGGCGACTGGATCGGTGTAGCGGCACAAGCCTTCTTCGCCTCGAACGAAGAATTCCTAAAATTGGCTGAAACGCTCAATGAGGACATCACCACACTCTTTAATGATGTCAACCAAGCACTGAGCAAAACGCTGGACACAGTGCAGAAGATCGACGCGATCACCGCGCGCTAACGAATCCAGCGACCAGAGTAGAACTGAACCGAGAAAAGCAGAGCAGAGAGGAGAATACCAATCATGGCTACCCCAGAAATTAGTATGGAATATGCCAGTATGGAGAACGCCGCTAAGGTGTTCCTTGCGGCAAGCGAATCCTACACGAAGATGGCACAGACGCTGGGCAACGTTGCTGAACAACTGGTAAAAACCGGTTTTCTAGGCGGAACAGGCAAAGCGGCTGAAAGCTACATCCAGAACTTGCAGGCACGCCTGAATGATCTTTCCCGTCGTGCTGTTGAGATGCAGAGCGACATCAACAAGAATGTTGCTTCCTTCCGCAATGATGTCGATCCCGGCATTGCGCAGCGCTTCGATACCTGATCGAAATGACGCAAACGCCACCTCAGCAACCAGAAGCATCGAATCCGACAGCGGAACTCGATGCGTTGATCGAGCGGATGGCGGAGTTGGACGAACGCGCGGAGTCGCTCCTCGCGCTTCGTCCGACGCTCCCGCCGCGTGTGGAGATCGACACCGATGGCTTGCAGCAAATCTCTACTCAGTTCACCGATCTCGCCGCACAAATGGCGCAGGTCGTGGAGATCGTGGAACAGCAGGAAAAGACAGTGCAGGCAGGTCGATCCAGCAGCCTCACCACGCAGCGCATCCTCGCAGAACTGGATAAGCTGGTGATCCCCACGTTGCAGCATCTGCAGCGCGGCTTGCAGAACTGGAGCACGCAGACGGAGCGCATGTCTGCCAATGTTCAACGCGCTGCTGCTGCCTTAGAGAATCTCGGCAGCCGCGTCAAATCGATTGAGGATGTGAAGAACTTGGTCGATAAGGACGCTATCGAAAAAGCGGTTCAAGAAGAACTCGCCCGTCAGCAAGATCACCAGCAGGATCAACCCGGCAATGACACGTGATATGACTCTACTTAAGACTGCCACTCCTTTTAATGAAGTCAGTCAGCAACTTGAAGCTATCGCCTCCAAAATTACCGACATCGCCGCGCAGTTGGAAGCAGGCACACTAGTCGGCGCGCCCACGCCCACCAATCAGCCTTTACCCGATGTCCTGAGAGATCGTTTGTTGTTTAATGTAGTGCAAATGCGCGATAAGCTGCGCGAGGTTAGTAGCGCTGCTTATTCTCAAGCGCATCCCCATTATGACCGCCCACCGATCACGCAAATTGACACTTTAGCTGCTGTATTCAAGGCTTTTGATCCTTATTTCGATGCCGCGCTTACCAAAGCAGAAGTACGCAAAGCATTACGGCGCGTGCTAGAGCAGTATCCAGCAGAAGTCTCGCGCAGTTTGTTATTGGAACATCGACTGAAAGCGGATCAGCCGCAGGTCGATCTCTCGCTCCTGCTCGATCCGGCGCTGGATCGCGGACGCGAATGGTTGGCAGCGAACGCCAGCGGCGTAACGCGCGACTTTTGCGCGGCGTGGGCAGAAGCAGAATCACTGTTAAATCAGGCGGTAGAAACAGCATGGTTAGAGATCGACATTCCACTAGCTGTGCAACCGATCACGGCACCCGAACCAAGTGTCTTTTTTCGCTTGAAGGAAGATGCAGATCAGTCGGCGATTGAAGCGGGCTTGAAACTACTGAACCCCGAAGCGGGTGCGCTGCGACGGGTGCAAGCGTGCCTCGATGCCTTGCCCGCTGGCGGATCGGTGCGTTGGGCAGGCGTGATGGCGCGGAAATCGCGGAATGTTCGTCTGTGCTTAGATTTGCCTAAAGAGTCGATCAAGCTGTATTTGCAGGGCTTGGGCTGGCAGGGCGACGCCGAGCAACTCGATCTGCTGGTAGCGGGCTTCACTAAACTCACCGATCTTGTGATCGTGGCGATTGAGCTAACACCTGCGGGTATGTTGAACACGCTCGGCTTCGAGTGTCGCTACCAGTTCAACCGCCAGCCAGAGATCGAACCACGCTGGTCGGCGCTGCTGGCGATGCTGGTCAAGGCGCGACTGTGCAGCGAGGAAAAGCAATCGGCGCTGCTTAACTGGAATGGTGTCTTCCACGAACCGTTCGACATCGACGGCAAAGCGCAAATTCTGGTGCGCAACCTCAGCCATGTAAAGATCGGCTTTGAGCCGGGAGTGGCAGTCACAGCGAAGGCATACATCTCCTGCAACGTGCGCGACTTCAAAGCGACGCGATAGGGGATAGACAATAGCAACTTCTTAATCATCTCGCGCTACACTACTTCGCAGCGCATCCACAGCCCAGCAGCGGAGTGAAGAACATGTCTACCGACACGATTACCTTTGATCGCGCCGCCGAATTTTATGACCGCACACGCGGATTCCCCGATGGAATCGAACGCGACGCGGCGCAGGCGTTCATACGCGTGGGTGCTCTGACCACACGGAGTCGTGTGCTGGAAGTGGGCGTCGGTACGGGACGGATCGCGCTGCCGCTTGCGCCCCACGTTGGCAAATACGTCGGCATCGATATCTCCCGCCCGATGATGCTCAAACTGCGCGGCAAGCAAACAGGCGAACGGATCAATCTCAGCGAAGGTGATGCGCGGGTGCTGCCGTATGCGGATGCCAGCTTTGACGCGGTGGTGGCGGTGCATGTCTTCCATCTGATCCCCAACTGGCAGCGGGCGCTGGTCGAACTCAAGCGTGTACTCAAACCAGACGGTGTCTTGCTGCACGGCTGGAATCGGCAGGGCGATAACGAACCGATGCAGCAGTTCTGGCGGCAAAGGGAGCGGGAGAGTCGTACCTTCGAGGGCGGACTCAGTTTCGAGCAGCGCCAGACTTTTTTAGCGGATGAGGGTTGGCGGTTGCTATCCGAGGATAAAGTTGACTATACGGTTCACGCCGCACCCATCGAACTGGTTAACGAGATGCGGAACCGGATGTGGTCGCGCTGCTGGCGTTTGAGCGATGAACAGTTGGCAGCGATGGTACGCGAGTTAGAGGCGTTCCTCAAGGTGACCTTCGCTGATCCGGCACAGATCGTACCCGTCGCCAGTGCTTTCCACGTACAGAAATACGCGCCGCCAGCGGTGTAGGATGAAGTAGCTTTAGCGGAGAAAATAATCTTGTGAATAAGTCAGCTTCCCGCCTTGTGCGGATTATTGGTGTGCCGATGGACTTAGGGCAGAGTCGGCGCGGCGTGGATATGGGACCGAGCGCAGTACGTTACGCCGGATTGAAAGAGCGCATCCAGCGACTAAGCTGCGAAGTGGATGATGACGGCAATCTGATTGTGCCAGTCGTCGAAGAAATACCCGATCAGGTGGATGAGACGAACGCGCACCATTTGCACGCAGTGGTGCAAGTCTGCAATGATCTCTATCAGCGAGCAGTGGACAGCATCAAGACGGCGGATTTCTCGATCTTTTTGGGCGGCGATCACAGCATGAGCGTGGGCAGTGTATCCGGCGTGGCGACGCAAGGCAAAGTCGGCGTGATCTGGGTGGACGCACACGCTGACTACAACACACCAAAAACGTCGCCATCCGGCAACGTTCACGGGATGCCGATGGCGGCGCTGCTCGGTGATGAACCGAAAGAACTGGCGGACATCGGTCATGCTGGCGCGAAATTGCAGCCGCAGCAAGTGGTCATGATCGGCATCCGCAATCTGGATGCACCGGAACGCCAGCGCCTGATCGACAGCGGGATCACCATACACACCATGACCGACATCGACGAACACGGCGTCGGGCAGATCACGCGGCGGACGCTGGAGCACTTCGCCAACTATGATCACATCCATGTCAGCCTCGATATGGACTCGCTCGATCCCGAATTCGCGCCCGGCGTCGGCACACCGATCCCCGGCGGTCTAACTTATCGCGAGGCACACCTGCTGATGGAAATCCTGCACTCCTCTGGCAAGGTACGCTCGATGGACATCGTAGAGATCAATCCGATCCTCGACAACCGCAATCGCACGGCGGAGTTAGCGGTGGAACTGGCGGCGAGCCTGCTCGGTCAGCGGATTATTTGACTGCCGTAGTTATATGAACTATTCCTCTGCACTGTGGATAGGTAGAGCATCCATAAAATGGCTCACCTTTGCGTTCTCCCTGAGTAGCAGTACGCAAAACCATTTTGCTGCCACATTTGGGACAAGAAGGAGCAGTTGTTAAGTTATTCTCGTCGGCTATTGTTACAAGCGCAATTTGCTTTGGAGCTAACCAAGTAGTTGTCAACTTTGCGCGTAGTTCAGTCACATCGTAGCCACGCGCAGCTTTAATCCGCAAAAGCGGTAATCCTGCGGATTCCAGCGCATTGTTTTTGATCTCATCAGAGCTATTTCGTCCTATTTGCTGATGACTCGCATCATCGAGTTCAATTGCCAGCAACGGGTCCATGCTTCGCGAGTCGCAAACTATGAAGTCCAAATGTTTTTGCGAAATCCTATAGAATGCGTCCATATTATTCTTTTTGTCGGAAACATAAAGGACATCTCTAAGCAATACTTTAGGGCAAATCACTTTGTCGTCACCAACTGCCTTGACGAGGACGTGATAAAAGTAAAGCTCTGCTTTTGACAGGAAGTTATCTCGTAGATGATACGGATAGGTCACCTCACTGCTAGTGACTACACTTTCCACCTTCTTCTCTGGTGCGCTCTTTAGACCCAACACGCGCATGATTTGTGTCAAACAGCCAGAACGTTCATCGGCGGTCATCGCGTACCATTTCTCCATTCATATGACTTACACTTTATCGCACTTTATGTCGTGATTCCATTTTGGTTACATTACGCTACTCGGTCAGCAGATCATTTGACTGCTTGACTCCTTATCAGAGTTGCCTTACACTGTCGCCAGCGCAAACATATGTTCTAGGACATTCTTATGGCTAAAGATTCACAGCGGCTGGAGCAAGAATTTATTGCAACCGTCGCGCAGAAAACAGGCAAGTCTCTGGATGAGTGGTTCACGGTGATCAAAAGCAGCGGATTGGACAAACCGCAGGCGATCCTCAAGTGGCTCAAAGAAGCACATAACCTGAATCATCTACAGGCAAATTTCCTGCAAGGACTCTATCTAAATGGCGGTCAGCCCGTCTTTGATTACGATGTACTGTTCAAGAAATTGTTCGAGGATAAACAAGCACTGCTGCCCACTTACCACGCGTTGGAAAGTGCTATCACACAGCGGCTGCCCGATGTCGAATTGATCCCCACCAAAGCGTATGTCTCCATTGAGGGCAAGAAGATATTCGCCTGCGCCTCACCTACCGCCAAGCTGATCCGCGCCGGACTCGATCTCGGTGATACGCCGTTCGATGATTACGTGCAAAAGGCGAAAAGTCTCGGCGCGATGCCCAACCTCACGCACATGATCGAGATCGCGGCACCGAGCGATGTAAACGCCAAATTCCTCGGCTTCGTCGAGCAGGCATACAATCGAGTACACCAGAAATAAGATCGAGTTATCCATCCGTGAATGTGATCATCCGTACCGCCACCGAAGCCGATCAACCAACAATCACGAGCATCATCCGTGCAGCACATATCAATCCAATGGATTTGAAATGGCAGCACTTCGTCGTCGCTGAAGACGCTGGTCAGATCGTTGGTACGGGACAGATCAAAACGCACCGCGATGGTTCGCACGAATTGGCGTCGATTGCGGTAATCCCTGAACGACAAGGTGAAGGCATCGCTACTCAGATCATCAATGCGCTATTGGCGGATCAATCTGGCACGTTGTATCTGATGTGCCAGCGATCGCTGGAGCCGTTCTATCAGCGCTTCGGCTTCAGCCCGGTTACCAGCGATCAGATGCCGCCGTATTTCCGCCGCATCACCAAACTAGCGGGCGTGCTATCACCAGTTTCCCAAGCAGTACGCGGAGAGGGTCTCAACATCTCCGTGATGAAACGCAAACTGTAGGCTGCACTTTACCTGAACCTATGCTTATGCTAAAATACTAGCATCAATATGGGGATGACAGGTTTCGACGGGGGAGGCTGGTCGTTTGTGGCAAGCCGAAGCGCCTAGCACTTCGTTAAAAATGGGCAAAAACTCAAGTGGCAACAACACCACTTCAAGCTTCGCTCTCGCTGCCTAATAACAGCTTAAGCAAGCTGGCTAACCAAGGTTAGCCCGTCCGCCTACGTCAGGTCCGGTTGGCGTAGCAGCGGGCGAGACCAATACCGGGCTGCTTTCTCGTGACTCCTATAAACGGGAATTAAGATCATAGGATAGCGCCGCACAACCTTGTCCGCCGGGGCTTGCGGTAGCGAAATCAATAGCCGGACTACGCTTGTAGAAGCATTCGGTCAAATTCTTTCGGACAAGGAGTTCAATTCTCCTTCATCTCCACAATCGATTGACCCCTCCTTGCAGGGGTCTTTTCGTTGCTATTGGTATCACACCCATCGGACGCTAATGCATCCGGCTATAAGCACGAAGCACCTTGAAGGGTGCTAAGTCGGCTAGAACGAGTAGCAGTGAGCACTACTATTTCAGCCCGGAGCTTCAGCTCCGGGAATGCGCCGCCCGTAGCTCATCGACAAGAACAACATTTGTTGGTGGTGAGGTAAAGTATCCACAACTCAATTTACGCAAGCACAGAGTAAAACCAATGAACTACATTTTGATCAAAGGCACTTATCACGTCGTCGGGCAGTCACCGGATGCGGATTCGGTCAAGTTCCGCGCCAGCAATCCCAAGCTGTGGCAGCAGATCGACACCGAGAATCGCGCCATCTTCGAGCGACGCATAGCCGAAGACAACGGCGTGATCCAGCTACGTCTGCAAGGGATCGACGCGCTGGAGACGCACTACTCACCGCCCACGCTGCCCGCGCCGGAAGATGTCAAAGGCAAAACGCTGGCGAATGTTACCGAGCCAAAGACAGGCGGCTACAAGCAGTTAACCGCGATGGGTCTGCGTTCAACGGCAGAACTGCTCAAGATGCTCGGCGTCACCGATGCCAAGTGGCGCACCTTCGGCACATCGACTTACATCTCGGAGGCGAATGTCTCCGCTGGCACGACAACGGGGCTGATTAAAACCAAGTTGGGCGACAGCATCCCCGGTTACATTGTCTGCAACGATGTGGAATTGAACGGGCGTCCGCTGGCGTGGGTTTTCACAGGCACCACGACTCTAGCGGACGGCGCGAGTCTAACCGTGCAGCAGTTGGCGGATATGTTGGAACAGAGTGCCAACTATCGCTTGCTGCGGCAGGGAATGGTTTATCCGCTGTTCTTCATGACACTATCCGCGAAATTACGCAACAAGCTAATCGCGGCGACGTATCTGGCGCAGGATGCGGCAAAACGACTCGGTGACGGTGCTGGCTTGCCCCCGGAAAAGATCAGCAGCATTTGGCAGATCGATGGCTCGGTGGCCGGCATGGCAATCGGTAGCCTGCGCGTTCTCACCGACGAAAAGGCACTCTATCCCTATCTGTTCCGCAAAGTGATCCGCCTTAACTACCGCACGCAGATGGAACTCTACTGGGAGAGCTTGCGTACCCTCCGCGTACCGGATAATGTGCCACAGGGCGTTGATCTCAGCGGATTCTTCCGCGATGCCAATCCCTATGTCTTCGTGATCAGCGATCAGGATTTCGTGCGCTTGGATGAGGTGGTGCAGATCGTCGGCAACCAGTTGAGGATGACCAAACTGCCGCAAGATTTGGTGCTGATGTCGTCGTAAATGGAACATAAGTAACGAGTGGAAAATTCGGGCGTTTTACGTGCCGTATGAAGCGGATCAGGAGTGTAAATTAAGCAGAAAAACGCTAGATTATCGCTTGTTTAAGCCGAATTTTTGTTCTATAATTATCAGATTAAGGATGCAGGCGACAGTCATTGTCAGTCGAATATCCGAGTATCTAGAAGGACAAACCGCATGACATTCCAGCAAGTGACCATTGTGGGCAACGTTGGACGTGACCCCGAAATGAACTACACGCCGCAGGGCATCGCGGTGACGAAATTCACTGTTGCCGTTAACAAGGTGACAGGCAAAGGCGAAACCCGCAAGGAAAAGACGACGTGGTTCCGCGTCAGCGTGTGGCGTGATCGCGCTGAAGTTGCTGCCCAGTATATCAAGAAGGGCATGAAGATTCTGGTCATCGGTGAAGTCGATGTGAATGCCTACACCGATAAAAATGGACAGCCGCAAGCCACCCTTGAACTCACCGCTAACGATTTCAAGTTTCTCGATAGCCGCGATGGTGGTGGCGGCGGTGGTGGCGAATATGAGGGAGCGCGTAGCAGTAACAGCGGTGGCGGCAATAAGGGCGGCAGCTACGACGATCCCAACGAGATTCCGTTCTAAATCTGTATCGTATTGGAGTGAAGTCAACTTTGGAGCCTAACGATCTGGCACGCCGGATGGTCGATCTGATCAGCGATAAGAAGGGCGAGGACATCGTGCTGATGGACTTGCGCCAAGTGACCCCCATCGCTGATTATTTCGTGATCGCCACTGGCAGCAACGAACGTCTATTGAACGCGCTGATCGATCATCTGCGCGAAGAAGTGAAGAAGGAAGCGGGCGGCAAGATCCCGATCCGCACCGAGGGTAAGGGTCCTAACGGCTGGGTACTAATGGATTACGGCGATGTCGTCGTGCATCTTTTCTCCCCACAGATGCGTAACTACTACGATCTCGAAAGCCTGTGGGCAGACGCTAACGTCCTGGTGCGGATGCAGTAAACATCTCCCTTCGTTGCAATCAAAATCATATCCGCCAGCAGGGCAAACCAGTTTGGTTGCCCTTGCTGGCGGATTTTGTTTCTGGCTCTGAACAGCCGCTTGGCACGGCAGTAGGCTGAATCGATCAGGCTAACAGGGAATATCGAACTAAGCTCTAGTTTCAGCCTGCTGCCAATGCGGATCATCGATTAATTTGCTGTACTCACTAGACTCTCACTACTTAAATCTCACATCGTCTGTGTCGCCGGATCAAGTGGCAGCATGATCGGCTGACCGCCCTGCGCCGACGACTGCCGGATCGCCAAGATCAACTCCTGATCTATCCGTCCTTGCAAGGCACCATAGCTTGGCTCAGTGCCATCACGCACAGCGTTGACCAGACTGAGAATGCAGCCTGCCACACCGATCTCGTCGTCGTGCCATTGCGGCGCAAACTCCTGACTGTGATTCCATAACGGACTTTCCCAGCGCACGATTGGCTGATCTGGATCGCCTGTATGCGCGATCATTGCTTCCAACGCGCCGCCGTCGTTGCGCTGCCAGCGGCGTTCTACTGTGATAAAGCTGGGCATCTCGCCACCGGGTGCTAATAGCGATAGACGTTCCTGCACATCCAAACCGACGCCGACGGTGATGCCCATACCTTTTTCCGCCAGAAAGCGACTGCTGCGCCACCAGCGGATCGGTGAGTCGTAGCCCACGTTCGTCCAGTGGAAGATGCCGAGTCTGCCGTCGTCAAACTCGATAATGCCGTGTTCCTGCGTCTCGTTACGCGGGATGTAGTTATCCGCCAGTCGGGAATAGTAGGCGGTCAGGGGATAGTCGCGCACCGCGCCGATCACCTTAACGGGCTTGGCGTCGAAGCCGAGATAGCTACGCATCACGCTGACGCCATGATAGCCGTGTCCGGCGAAGTCGTTGAAGGAAGTATGCACGCGCCCGAAGATGCCTGTAGCGATCAGCGCCAGCTTGATCTGCTCCAACGGACGACGGTGGAACTGTTCCGCGATCTCAATCTTGAGGTTGCGCTGGCGTGCTGCCTCGATGATGGCATCCGCTTCACTCAGTTTGTGGGCAATGGGAGTTTCTAGCAGCACATGTAGTCCATGTTCCAGCGCCATCAAGCCGACCTGACCATTGGCACCATAGCTGACCGAGACGACGCCGATCTGTGGCGCGGTTTCGCGTACCAACTGACCCAGATCGGTGTAGTAAGGCACATTAAGATACTCACCGAGTCGGCGCGCAGATTCAGGATTACGACTCCACGCCGCAACTAACTGAACGCCGGGAAGTTGCTGAAGCATTTTGCCGTAAATGCGGAAGGATCGTTTTGCCGCGCCGAGCAGGGCGACTCGAATAGGCTCAGTCATAAATCTACTCACAATCTATAAGCTGGTGGATGACGCTCAATATTACCTAATTCGGGCGGCGCTGCTCAGCTCACAGCTTGGCGATCCGATCATCAATTGGTGTCACGGTGTAGCCTTCGTGGAAATTGCCGAAGATATAGCAGCGTTCAGCGCCCCAATACCAGTAGTACAGAGCAATATAAGCGCACAGCAGCGCATCCAGTTGATCTTCATGGCGTTTGAGCGCGGCAGGTGTGCGGGGAAGATCAGCTAGCAACGTGACAAATGAATCGGTTATCTGCACGGCGGGTTCGAGTGCCGTTAGTTGATCGCGGATCAGGCGGTGATACTCCGCGAAGGCGGTCAGGCGATCCGCCAGCGAACGCGCTACTCTGGCTTTGTATGGCAATGTGCGCTCTAGCTGGAACAGCACTACCATCGCCGGATGCGGGAACGCCTCGAAACACTGCCGTATCGCTGCGCGTGGATTGATCTCGGCGCGGTGAATGATCTGCAACTCGGACTCCAGCCTTCGGGCGATCACTTCGCCGCGTACCTGCTCGCCCTGATGGGTCGCCAGTAAACGTCGATTGGCAGGATACGCACCCGCATGAAACCGCCGGAACGCCGCGCTGATCTTGCTGTCGGCAGGTCGCCGTCCTTCGCGGTTTGGCACTACTGTCGGCGCGTCGATGGCGACAACAATATTCGGATAGTCCACTGATTTGACGGCAGTCAGGATGTCCTCATCGGTGCGGGCGAGTCGGCAGTCGATCAAGTGGGCAGCGCGATCCGACTCGCTCCAACGCAGCGCGGCAATCCCTGTATCGTTGCGTGCTGACCACGCCAGATCGATGCCAATAGCGACGAGATCAATGGAAGAATTAGGCATAACGTATGAATAAAAAGCCCGATGCGGTTACATCGGGCTAACTTAAGGTTACTTAACTTACGCGCTGCCACCTGCCTACGCCACCGGATTCTGGTTCCGAGAGTGCGTAGACCTCGTTGTACAGCGTGGTGATAAAGTGCGTACCGGGTCCCTGCACATACTTGTTATCCGAGTCCAGATAGCCACCGGGCTGATAGCGGTAGGAAGTGTTCAAGCCGAATTCCGGCGTCACGCCCCAACCGAGCGCGTCACGCAAGCCGGAAACTTCGAGCCACAACTTGCCGAAGCCGCGGCGGGGCACATACTTGCCATCAGGCGCGACGATGCTGGGATCATCCTTATCCACTGTTTCGTCAAAGGTATCGTTGTAGATGTACCAGTCACCCACATTCGGGTTGCTCGAATCAGCGACCAACACCCAAACGATCTTGCGCGCCTGAATCCAGAACATGTAACCATGCTCAAAGCTCATCTGCGCGATGTAGATTTCCTGCCGCGTCTCGGTAGGGAAGGGGCTGAGAGTCGGTGTGCTTGCTGCACCAACGGTGACAGTAGCTGGGATCGCCGACGCGCCGCTGCCGGATCCGGTTGCCTCGGCAGTATTGCTGGCACTGGCGACAGGTGCAGGCGTGGTAGCGACTAGTGCCGCCTCACCAACGGTTGGGGTGGAGGCTTGAGCGACGGTGGCGGTTTCTGCTTCCGTGCTAGCCGCGCCCTGCGGCGTTGCCGTAATGATGATCTGATTCGGATCAGGTGTCGTAGTGATCACCCGTTCAAGGACTAACTGACCGTTGCAAGCGCCCAGCAGTAACGCCGCGCCAACTAAGGTCAAGGAAAGTAGCATTTTGCGCATATACATGAAACTCGTTGTGCTCCCGTACTTACAACATTGCAGCTAGCTAGTGCTTCTGTGCTTACCCGCAACACACTTGAGATGCCGTGCTGTTCTTGAGTGCAGCATTGTAACATCAGCCAACGTGAGCGTGCAGGATTGTTTTCTGGTCAGTGGGCAATCGGTGAGTTTTGCGTACTCGCTTATCCACCACTAAAATCATTCATTTGTGGGAGATATTAGGTACGCATAGGGACTGTATACTGAGTCGGTTATCTTGTGGGTTACGTGCAATGTGCAGTACAAAGGTACAGGACAGGACAGGGGGAGTGACCTATGGCGGACGTATTTCTGATGGGGACGGCTGGCAGCTACAACGATCCGAACCGTTCGCTGTGGCGGGAACCGATCAAGACGGCGCTCAAGGACATTGGTGTTAGTTACTTCGATCCGGTTGTGCCAACATGGAATGAGGAAGCGGCAAAGCGGGAAGCGGATGCGCTGGCAACAGCGAAAATTCTGATCCTCGCGGTCACCTCGGATACGTCGGGCATCGGTTCGCTGGCGGAAAGCGGTTGGCTGGTCGCCAGTGCCATGATGCGTGATCAGTGGGTCGCTATCTGGATCGATACCGTCTACGAAGGGCAGCGTCTGACGCAGGGCACGCAAGCCATCCGCCGCGATATGCTTAAGCAAAAAGGTCCTGATTCGATAGAGGATGCCTCGCGCCGCGCCCGCAAGCTGGTCAATTCCCATGCGCGTAAATTGGTCGAACAGTATCCCAAACTGCACTTATACGTTGCCCGCGATCTCAATGATCTGAAGCAGTGGACGGTGAACACTGCCAAGCAGGTCGGCACGCGCAAGAAATTCTTGGGCATATTCTGAACTTATCTTTCGTCATTCGAGAGCAATCAAACAAAACCTATGACCAACGCTGATTTACAAACTGCGGTGATTGAAGCATTCAAGCAGCAATATCGCGCTGCACCCTCGCATATCGCCCGTGCGCCGGGGCGCGTCAACGTGATCGGTGAGCACACTGATTACAACGAGGGCTTCGTGCTGCCCGCCGCCATCGAGCAGGCGATCTATATTGCCGGACGGGTGCGCGACGATGAGCGCGTGACCATCCAGTCACTGGATTACCACGACAGCACCACCTTCACGCTGGATCAACTGAAAGATAGTTCGCTGCCTGCGTGGTCGGGATATCTGCGCGGTGTACTGTGGGTGCTGGCGCAGGAGTGCCATGATCTGCGCGGCATGGATTTGACCGTCGCGGGCAATGTGCCTTTAGGCGCTGGCTTCAGTTCATCGGCAGCGGTAGAAGTCGCTATGATGGAGATTTGCTCGGCGCTGCTGCACCTCAAGTTGGCGCAAAAGGATAAAGCGCTGCTCGGTGTGCAGGTGGAGCATAAATTCATCGGCATTCGATCCGGCGTGATGGATCAGATGATCTCGGCGTGCGGTGAGGAAGATCACGCGCTGCTGCTAGACTGCCGGAGTCTGGAAACCAAACTTGTCCCGATTCCATATGGGGTGTCACTTTTAGCTTGCGATACGAGCAAGCGCCGCGAGCTGGTCAACAGTGAGTATGGCAAACGCCGTGAGCAATGCGAGGAAGCCGCACGCCTATTGGGAGTCAAGGCACTGCGCGATGCGACGCCGGAAATGCTCAAGGCGAACGCCGACAGACTGCCCGAAGTGATCCGCAAACGGGCGACTCATGTGGTCAATGAAGATGTGCGCACGCTGGCTGTGGTCGAGGCGCTGTCGAAAGGCGATCTAGCGACGGTAGGCAAGCTGATCAACGAGGGGCATGAAAGCCTGAGCAAACTGTTCGAGATCAGTATCCGCGAATTGGACATCATGGCAGAGATCGCGCAGCACACCGATGGCGTGATCGGTGCGCGGATGATGGGTGGTGGCTTCGGCGGGGCAGTGATCGCACTAGTGCATGATCAAGCCGTCGAGCAGTTCAGCGCGGAGGTCAAGGGTCAGTACGATGCGGCAACGGGGCTGGAATCCACGATCTACGTGACCAAAGCGGGTGCGGGCAGCAGCGTAGAGAAGGTTGGATGATCGTCCGACAATCATGAAGTAGAAGTCATTGGTGCCGGGTAAGTTCTCTTGTTATTACACAGGGGATCAGTAATAACAGTAAAAATTGTTTGCCGATAATTTGTAATTGTAAAGGGCATTTCAGCAGTAAAAATCGATCATCAAAGTATCCTCAGCGCCGCGCAAAAATGTACGCCCGCCGGGTTTGCACCTCAACGTCCGGAGAATACGGGTCGCGCTCAATGACTTCTTCGAGGGTGAATCCTGCTGTTTGTAAGCTTGTTTTGATCTCGGCGGTTTCGTAGAAGTGAAAATCCAGGTTCACTGGCACTTCCCACAGGTTATCGAAGTGGCGTGTCTCGCTGCCAATGTGGAAAGTGACCAGCAAAACGCCATTCGGCTTCAAGATACGTCGCATTTCGCTTAACGCTGCTGGCACTGACTCGCGTGCGATATTGATGATCGAGTAGAACGCCGCGATTCCACCGAACGATTCATCCGCTATGTTCGTCAGTGCGGTCATGTCGCCCTGCTCGAAGTCGATCCCCGGATTCAGCGTGCGCGCCTGCTCTATCAATCCCGCCGATAGATCGATCCCGCAGACCGCCGATTCGCGTTCCTGCAAGTAGCGCGCCACGTGCCCCGGTCCGCAGCCAAGATCGCAGATCACACCGCGATCTGCCACTTTCTCCGCTAACCAATCCAGCATTTTACGGTCAAACGGCTTGTGATCTAGTTCGCCAGCGATGCGCCGAGCGTACTCGGCTGCTAGTCGGTCATAGCTGCTCTGAATGTCGGAGGTCATAAAACTGCACTCATATTGTGGATGAGAATGGGCTTGATTCTGCCGTAGTTTGTTACGAGGCGCGAGAAGGGTAGTATCCCACGAGAGGTTCATCTCGCAGGATACCACACCATTGGCAGGCGGAAGTTAGCGAATTGGTGAACGGATCGGTCTAGCGGCAGGCGGCTGGTACGCTGATCACTTCGGGACCGGGCAGGACTACCGCGACGCTATCACCTTCTTGCGGCTTGATCACTTTGAACAGCAGAGACCACAGCGAGTCAGGACCAACCAGCCGAGCGACGATAGCGCCAGCGCAGTCAGCCAGCGGGATAGTCACGGCGGGACGACCAGAAGCGTCGTTGTAAGTTGGCGTGGCATCAGCGGCTTTGACCGAGCGCAGGTTGGCGGCAAACGACAGCGACAGTACGACGGCGATGATCACGAAGTTGCGGAAATTGATCTTGCGGAACATGATGTGCCTCCAAGTTGGTGTGTCGCCCCCTGTTGTTGATTGTTTGTGGTGGGGCGTCGAACTTGGACACATCATACGGGATCGCTGCAGGGGTATTCACCTACCACGATGGGGGGAAAATAGGGGGACTCGGCTGCTAAATCTAAATCCGTTTCTCCCACGTGAGTTCGCTTAAGGGACGGCGATCTAAGAGGTTGTAGGTGTCCATTTCTTCTTCTGTGAGATCGTAAGATAAATACTGCAGCACCCGTTCAATATCTCGAAGGTAGTCAATCTCCAATTGCCAAAGCCAATTGTCGTCACTTCGCAGCTCGATGTGCTCGCTGTCTGCTGCAGGAAAATGACCGTTGAGAACGCCGCTTACTGGTTCCGCAATGCGTACTAGTTCAAACGTGTTACAGTCCCATATACGCACCATATTCTCGCTGCCAACGGTAAATAGATACTTGCCATCAGGCGACATCTCCAGATAGGCGATAGCGGCATTATGACCGCTGTCCACTTCCCTAATTAACTGCCCTGTTGCTGTTTCCCAAACATAAATCACCCCCGCCGCGCTGTAGCCAAGCACATATTGATTGTCGATAGTTAGGCGCGCATTCATAAGTGTGCCAGCGTAGCCAGTGTATTCACGATCAATGCGCTGCGATTCGATGTTTAAGACCGCGGTAGTGGTTGAACAGCTAAAAAACAACAGCGAGTTGGATAAAAACTTCAACTCGCTTATACCTGCTCCGGTTGTAATATAGGCTGCAATCTCGGCACCAGAGTCAGCGTCGATGAACTGGATTAGCTCGTTGGCGATGCCAACCGCAATGGTCCGGCGGTCAGGCGATAGTGCTACACTCCATGCTCCACGTCGATTGCACTCATACTCGCGCTCAATTTGCCACATTTCAGTGTCCAGAACGAAAAGTTTCCCAGCGCCAAAGCTGATGAGCATCAAATGATTGTCGTCTATCCAACAAGATGCACCGCCAATCAGCCCGAGTCCATCGACGGACGCAACCATGGTGCCGCTGGGATAGGTAAAGATTGTATGACGACTACTATCACTGCGAGCATCAAACAGCCACTGTTCGCCATTTTTTGTCGGCGTTAGCCAGCTCACTCTCCCATTGTCTAGCGGAAAGGCACGAATCTTGCATGCATTGACGGTAGACCAGACGGCGATTATCCCTTCAACGCCGCCAGTCACTATTTGTGTTCCGTCTTTCGAGAACGCTGCACGCAGATCGACACCACCGCCAGCAAGCTGGCGTACCTTTTTGCCCGTGGCTAACTCCCACAGTGTTGAGCCGCCTTTTCCACAAGCGACAACCAATTGATGATCTTCTGAAAAGACAAGGTATTCGTCTATCGCGGTATCGCCTTCGGACAATGATACTCGCTTGGTGATTTGTCCGCTTTTCACATTCCAATAGATCACTGTTCTGTTTGAATAGCCTGCGATAATTAGCGAGCCATCAACGGAGAACGACACGTTACAAAGGTCGGCTGCCTGTTCGAACTCCCTGATCATCGTTCCCGCGTCCAGATCCCACAAGCGTATTGTCGTGCCACCAGTAGCTGCTTGTCTGCCGTTTGGCGAAAATGCCACTTCACAGATGAAAGATGCTGAGTCTTGGTAAATCAATCGATGTACTTCTCGTCCTTGTTCATAATCCCACAGGGCGGCATAGCCAACGCCACCAACTAAGACTTCGTGCTTTAGGGGATCTGGAGAAAGGGTGATAAATGACAGTCGGGTAGGGGTGGCAAATTTGCCGATCTCCCGTTGGTTAGCTAGTTCCCAGACATAGAGATGGCAATTGCTGCTGACTGCCAGCAGTGACTGCCCGTCAGCCGTGAAGGTAACCCCATTAACCGATTGATTGGGAATAAAGAACTCGCAACGTACACTGCCAGTTGCCGTATCCAATAGAATTGCCCGTCCGTCCCAGCTTCCTGCAGCAGCAAGACTACCGTCAGGCGAAAATGCAACTCCCCAGATGTAGCCAGGTACACGATACGGACGAATAAGAGGGAAACCCCGATCCATTGCGCGTAGTAGGGCGTGATCGGCTTCCCCATTGTACTGGATGCTTAGGCTTCGCAGAGCGAGTATGGCGGCAACTTCAGAACTATGTGGTTGGCGATCCAGCAGTAAGTTAGCTTGTACTGCCAATCGCAAACATTCGGAGTGCAGCAAGTTCTTCTCCGCGATTTCGGCACTCTCAATTGCTTGTCGCGTCAATTCGGTCTCATGCTCTCGCTGCTGCATTTCCGCCACGATCTCTGCGTCTCGATGCGCGATACTCGCCTCGAAATAGCGGCGCTCGTCATCATTCAAGGCAATAATCCCACTTGCTACCATTGTCTCGAATCGTCCTAACCTTGCACCCGTCGCTAGAAAACTCGCATCACGCTGATTCGCTTCCCATTCCTCCGCTGCCTGCGTTAACTGCCGCTGCGCCCGCAAATCGTCGTGTGCTTGCTCGATCCACCCTCGCAGCCGATCCCAACTGCGGATCACCGCCTCGTGCGCTACTTCCACCGTCGGCAATCGTGTTGCTGGATCGTGATCCAGCGTCAGCAGACGGTACTGGTTGTATGCCTCGATCACCGCGTCCAAGAATCCCGGCTGCTCAACCAACGTCGCCAATTCGGATCGGCTGACGCGCCGCCGCGTGTTATCAACATCGCCTAGCGCGATCAGGCGCAGGAACAACTGTCGCGCTGCTTCTTGTCCCTGTTCATTCAGCGACTCGAACAGTTCATCGGCGCGGCGTGCCAACGCGCCCGCAACACCACCGCTGGCATGATAGGCATTCAGCGTCAGTTTGCGACCTTCACGGCGCTCGAATAGCTCCATCAAGGCGAATTGCAGCAGCGGCAGCGCCCCCGGTTGTTCGCTGACATCCGCCACAATCGTGGTCACCAGCGCCGACTCGACGCGCAAGCCGTTCGCCTCCGCCGGACCGAGGATCGCGCGTCGCAATTCGTCGGGAGATAGCGGCAGCACGAACTCGATCCGCTGGCGCAGCATCTCGCCAAAATCTACATATTGCAGCGGCTTATCCAGAAAATCAGCCCGCAGCGTGATGATCACCCGCAGGCGGCTGCGCGGATCGCTGAGAGCGAGGCGCAAGCTATCCAGAAAATGAGCGCGTTCGGCTTCATCTTCAACCAGCGTGAAGATTTCCTCGAACTGATCGATCACCAGCAGCAGTTCGGTAGCTTCATCACGCGGCAGGATGCGCTTGACCGCCCGCAGCAAGCCCCGCGACTCTTGCCGTAGCTGCGCCATCAGATCGCTTGGCGGATTGGTGGCGACGCTCAACAGCGCCGACTCCAGTTCCTCCAGTGGATACGCGCCCGGATACATGGTGGCGATGAACCATTTCTCTGCGCCTTGCAGCTTGCCAGCACGTAATCGCGGCAGCAATCCCGCCTGCACCACGCTCGATTTGCCGCTGCCACTTGCGCCGACCACCGCCAGAAATCGCTGCGGAGCGGCAGCCGCAGCGGACCCGACACTGTTCTCCGCCAGTCGCGCCAACAAGCGTTCGATCAGCTTGTCGCGCCCGAAGAAATGCGTCGAGTCCGCTTCGAGGAAGGGGCGCAGTCCTTTGTAAGGATTCTCCACCGCGATAGGGATGCTCGTGATCGGCTCGATCACCGATCGTTCGGTGGCGTTAGGGTGCAGCTTACCGTCGGCGGGTGCGCTTGTCCCTGCCCACTGCTGAACAAGCAGTTTGGCGCGGTCAATCGCCTGTGGACGGGAATGGACATCCAGCTTGTCGTAAATCTGCTTGAGATACCACTTCACGGTGCTGGGCGACATCACCAGTCGTTCAGCGATCTCCGGAATGCTTAAGCCCTGTGCCAACAGTTCGATGATCTCGCGCTCGCGGATGGTCAGTTCTTCGGTGCCGGGAATCGTGGCGGCAGGTGTGCGATCCACTGCTTGATGCAGCGCCGCCAGTAGCTGCCCGACATCGGCATAGCGTTCCGCCGGATTCTTCTGCGTCGCGGTCTGGATCACTGCGTTGAGGTTGCGCGGCAGATCGGAGCGCAAGCTGTGCAAGGCAGGCAGCGGATCGGTCAGGTGTTTGATCAGCAGGGTGGCGGGTGAGGCGTCATCACCGTAGGGTTTCTCACCGACCAGCAGTTCGTACAGTACCAAGCCGAGCAGGTAAATATCGGTGCGCTGATCCAACATCTCGCCTTTGATCTGTTCGGGTGCTACGTAAGCGGGCGTACCTCTGAAATTGCCACTGCTGTTGTTGGTAGCATTCAGGTTCTTGGCGATGCCAAAATCAGCGAGATAAGCATTACCTTCAGCATCCAGTAGGATGTTATCGGGCTTGATATCGCGGTGGATGATGCCTTTGCGGTGGGCAGCGATCAACGCCCCGCCGATCTGTTCCAGCATCTTGACCGCGGCGTCAACCGACCAGTAGCGTCCTTTGCCTACTACAGATCGCAGACTGCGCGGCAGCCAGCGCATGACTAAATACGCGCCATCGGGTTCGCGCCAGAAATCATATAGCGGCACGATGTGCGGATGCTCTAGCTGCGCGATCAGGCGGGCTTCCACCTCGAAGCGGCGGATGAACTCCGGCTGGTTGGCGTATTCGGGCAGGATCACCTTGATGGCGACTTCGCGCTCGATACCCGCTTGAAAGGCGCGGTAGACTGCGCCCGATCCGCCACGCCCGATGCACTCGCGCAGTTCGTAGCCACGCACCGCGCTGTGAGACAAATCCGACATGCTGCCCTCGCTGACATAAAGTTATTTTATTCTACATCTCAGCTTCTACCGCTGCTATCACTTTTCCAACCAACCCTCTGATCAGGCTCCTGTTGTTCCAGCAAAGAACAGGGGCGATCCAGTGTTGGATCGCCCCTCGATAATAGTTATTTTGTTGTTCAGTCTACGAGCTTACGACTGCAATGGCGGCTTGCCAAGTTCAGCGCGGATGCCCGAGTCAGCGTAAAAGACATAGACGAGAAATGCGCTGACCACGAGGAAGACCAGTGACAGGATGCCGCCACCGCCGAAGAACAGTCCGAGCAATTCTCTAACCACTTCAACCGTTCCAGCGACCACAGCCAGTGTATGTGCCCATGGCTTACGGTTGAATAATCCCCACGCCGCCACGATCAGCAGCGGTGCGGAAATCAACATGAGGAACCCGTAGATCGTTGCTCCAAAACCGACGCCCACTAATGCGCCAGATGCTGCTTGTGCTTCATCAGGTGCACCCATCTGGCTGAACATCCCACCGGAAAACACACCCATAAATCCACCGAGTCCACCGAGTCCGATCAGCGAACACCCTCCACAAATACCGAGAATACCGCCTATCAGAAAATAGATCGCCGTGTAGCGGACAACATTTGACCGCCCGATGGAATCCAAAATGGCGTTGACCTGCTCTGGAATTTTCGGCATAGTTCCTCAGCCCTTCTTATGTACGCACGAAATTGGACGATGAGTTTGCTGACCAGTGAGTACCCCCGCACTCACCGTTAAGGAATCATTATAGGACTGAAATCAAAATCGTGCGCAAGCGAGAATTGCACATCCGTTCGGCATGGGGTCGTGGTAAAATTCAAGGATGACCAATTTGCGGCGGGGGTAAAAGTGCCTGCACAGGCTTTATATCTCAAATGGCGTCCGCGCCAGTTTGAACACGTCATCGGACAGGGACACATCACGCGGGCGTTACGCAATGCGCTCATTCAGGATCGCATACGCCACGCTTATCTGTTTAACGGGCCACGCGGCACGGGCAAAACCACGATGGCGCGTATGCTGGCGAAGGCGATCAACTGCCAGCATCCCGATCCGGCGGCGCGTCCGTGCGACGAATGTGAACACTGCGTCGCCATCCAGGAGGGGCGCTTCCTCGACATGATCGAGATCGACGCCGCCAGCTACAACAGCGTAGACGATGTGCGCGATCTGCGAGATAAGATCGCGTTCGCGCCGAGCGAAGGTCCGTTCAAGGTCTACATTATCGACGAAGTTCACCGCTTCTCCGGTGCTGCCTTCGATGCGCTGCTGAAAACACTGGAAGAACCACCTGATCACACTATCTTCATCCTCGCTACGACGGAACTGGATAAAGTTCCTGCCACGATCAAGAGTCGCTCGTTGATCTTCGAGTTCCACCGCGTCTCACTAAGCGAGGTGGCGGATCGCCTGCAACTGATCGCGGAGACGGAAGGCGTGCAGATTGATCGTGACGTGCTGGAACTGGTGGCGCAGCAAGGCACGGGCAGCGTGCGCGACAGCATCAGTCTGCTGGATCAGTTGATCGTAGATGTGAACGAACGGATCACCATGGAGATGGCGGAACAGGTGCTGGGCACCGCAGGCAATCGCTATGTCGGTCGCTTGGTGCAAGCGGTGATCGAGAATAATGCCGCGCGTGGCTTGGAGCTGCTCAATCAGGCGATTGACGAGGGTGCCGATCCAGCGCAGTTCGGGCGGCAGATCGTCGATTATCTGCGGAATATTATGCTGGCACAGACAGCGGGACCCGATCTGCTGGAAGTGAGCGCCGAACGCAAGTTGATGTTCGCGGAGCAAGCGGCGAAGATCGGGCGCAGCGCGTTAGTGCGGGCGATCAAAGAGTTCAACGCGGCTGTGAGCGAAGTGCGTAAAGGCTGGCAACCGCAGTTACCCCTAGAACTGGCGTTAGTGCAATCGACGCGTCCGCTGCAAGAAGAACCGACGGTAACGGTAACGCGCGTGGTGCAGGAGATTGCCGCCGCGCCGAATACCACCATTACCACCGTAGCGGAAACTGCTACCGCCTCGCTAACCGATTCATCCTCCGGCGATCTCGACGTGCCGCTCGTCTCCAGCATCAGCTTCACCGAGATCACTGCACAGTGGTCGGCTATCCTCGAATTGATGCGCCGGAAGTACATGCCGTTGGTCAAGATCTTGGAGAAAGCCACCGTAAAATCGCTAAACGGCAACACGCTGAACATAGTGGTCACCAGCGCAGCGCTGAAAGCAAAGGTGCAGAACGAACAGAACGTGATCCGCGCGGCGATCCAGCGGGTGACCGGCTTTATGCCGGAGGCGGTGCGCGTGCTGGTGGCGGAGGAGGTACATCGGCAGATCGCTGCTACAATAGATGACGATCCACTGATGCGAGGTATCCTCAACGATCATCCGAGTCAGATTACTAACGTAGAAGATTCACACGGAGGGTTTTAGCTCATGTCTAAGCGTCGTGGCGGTTTTGGTGGACCATCAATGGGAGGTGGTATGAATCCCGGCGGTATGATGAAACAGTTGCAGAAGATGCAAGAAGATATGGCGAAGGCGCAGGAAGCGCTCGGTGACGAGCTGCTGGATGTTACTTCCGGCGGTGGCGCAATCACGGTTACGATCAGCGGTCATCAGCGCGTCAAAGCGATCAGCATCAAGCCAGAACTGCTCGATACCAGCGATCCCGATTGGGTGACCGACTTGCAGGATTTGCTAGTAGTTGCGGTCAATCAAGCAGTTGAAGAAAGCCAGAAACGCGCTGCCGAACGCATGGAAGCGATTACTGGCAATATGAGCAGTATGCTGCCCGGTGGCTTGGGCGGTCTACTCGGCGGGTGATCTTTTAAGCGAATTCTGACGGCACAACTTATCAAAGATCGATTGTTCATCCGGCGCAACTCTACTGCGCCGGATTTGTCAGAGGTGAACCATGTCCAAAGCAATGCCAGCCTCCGTCACCGCGCTGATCGATTCGTTCGCGCGCCTGCCGGGGGTTGGACCGAAAACCGCCTCGCGCCTGACCTACTTTCTGCTGCGTGCACCTACTGAAGTGGCAGAGACGCTGTCCCACGCCATCCTTGAACTGAAGCAAAAGACTCGGCTGTGCAACGTCTGCTTCAACATCACCGAGGAAGACACTTGCGAAATTTGCAAGGATGCCCAGCGCGACAGCTCGATCATCGCGGTGGTGGAAGAACCGCTCGATGTGCTGGCGCTGGAACGTGCGGGCAACTTCAACGGGCGCTACCATGTACTGCACGGCGTGATCAGCCCGCGCGACGGCATCGGACCGGAGCAGTTGAAAATCCGCGAACTGATCAAGCGCGTGCACGAGGGGGCGGTGCAAGAGTTGATCATCAGCACCAATCCGGGCATGGAAGGCGACGCCACCGCGATGACCATCAAGCACGAGCTGGATAAGTTGGGTAAAGAGGTCAAATTGACCCGCTTGGCTCGTGGCTTACCGACTGGCGCAGATTTGGAGTATGCCGATGCAATGACGGTGATGAAGGCATTGCAAGGACGCCAACCGCTGTGATCCCGATTGCCATTTTGACGCCCGACGGCGTGCAGCCTGCCCCTTACGTCGCTGAGTCATTCGCGGAAGCGACACAATATGAGCCGCTAGGCGTCTACACCATCGGACGGACGTATGAACGTGATCATGTCCTGCTATTCGATGACCATTTGGATCGGCTGGAACAATCAGCGCGATTAGAAGGTGTCACTGCTATGCTGGATCGTCCGAAACTGCGTGCCGCGCTGCGCCAGTTGATCGAGCAAGGCGGTTACGCCGAATCGCGCTTCAGGATTCTGATCCCCAATCAGACGCCGGATCAGGTTTATCTTTCGGTTGAGCCATATAAACCAGTGCCCACCGAGGTGCGCGAGCATGGCGCGAAAGTGATCACCGTGCATAAGGCGCGGCATAACCCGGGTGCGAAGACCTCCGCGTGGATGCTGGAGCGACAAGGCACGGTGCAGAGCTTCCCATCGGATATCTACGAAGGGATTCTGATCGGGGATGATGGCACGCTGCTAGAAGGGACGAGCAGTAACTTCTATGCCATTGTCGATGGTACGCTGCGGACGGCGGTGGAGGGCGTGCTGGAAGGCATCTCCCGTCGCACACTGATGAAGGTCGCACCATCTGTGTTACCCGTTGATGCGGGTCCGGTGAAGCTTGGAGATCGGCTGGACGAGGCATTCCTGACCAGTGCGGGGCGCGGCGTCGTGCCGATCACCGAGATCGACGGCATCACCATAAGTAGTGGAGAACCCGGCGCATTGACGCGGCGGTTGCGCGATGCTTACGATCAGTGGGCGCGGGAGCATTGGGAGAAGTTATAGCTCCCCTCGCTGACGCACCCACGCATCGCTCTTGCGCTAGTTACCCCTGTCCGTAGCTGATGCGGTAGATCGCGCCAGCTCGATCATCGGAGAGGAGCAGCGATCCATCAGGCAGCACCTGTAGATCGACGGGGCGACCCCACGCATTCGCACCTTGCAGCCAACCCTCCGCGAACGGCTGATAGCTGATCGCTTTGCCGCCCGCATCTAATGTGACCAGCGTGACGCGGTAGCCGACTAGATTATTGGTGCTGGAGCCGCCATGTTCTGCGATGAAAATCTGATTCTGGTACTCGGCGGGGAACATCGTGCCTGTGTAAAAGCGCATCCCCAAAGCGGCGACATGTGCGCCTAGCACCTGCATTGGTGGCGTGAATTCGGCGCAAGTACGCCCGCCGCCGAACTGTGGATCGACAATTTCGCCCGCGTGACAGTAGGGGAAGCCGAAGTTCAAGCCAGCCACCGCCGCCTGATTCAGCTCGTCGCCGGGACGATCTGCGCCCAGTGTATCGACGCCGTTATCAGTGAACCAGAGCACATTCGTCCCCGGTTGCCAATCGAAGCCGACGGTGTTGCGAATCCCCGATGCGTAAACCTCTAGCCCGCTGCCGTCAGGATTCATCCGCATGATCGTGCCGTAGTAGCTGAGATCGGCGTCGCAGATGTTGCAAGGCATCCCGATAGGCACGTAGAGCTTGCCGTCCGGTCCGAAGCGGATGAACTTCCAGCCATGCGAATTTTGCTCAGGGAAGCCATCGTAGATCACCGAGTACTGCGGATTGCTGAGGTTCGCCTCGATATTGTCGAAGCGCAAGATGCGGGTGTTCTCTGCCACATACAGCGATCCGTTGAGGAAGGCGACACCATTGGGCGAGTTCAAGCCCTGTGCGATGGTGTAGACCTGAGTCGCCCCTGCGCTGCCTGTGATCGCGTAGACGTTGCCCGCCTGCCGCGTACCGACGAACAGCGTGCCGTTATCACCGAGCACCATTGATCGCGCATTGGGGACGTTGCTGGCATAAACTTCGATATTGAAGCCTTCGGGCAGCGTGATCGAGTTCAGCGGCAGATTGGATTGCGCCGTGACAGGAACGGATGGCGCGATGATTAGCAATAGAGTCGTAACTACCAGTACAAGCAGAGATCGTTTGTGCATGAGGAACTCCAATACAACAACACTCATTACTGACCATAACACAGCGAGATAGCTGGAGATGATTCTGCCGTGAGCGGAACCTTAGCGTTTAGGCGTCAGTTCTAGAGAGATCGTAGCACAAGGCAGCATAAATGCCGCAGCGGTGGGATGGAAAGAAGTGGTGGGAATCGAGGCGAAACTTGCCGCCTGAAGTTCGCAGGGAATACAGGGCGGTTTCAAGCAAATTGTTGATTTTCTGTTGGAATTCGCAAACGGAGTGTGGAAATTGGTTAGAAATGAGAGCGTCAGTGGATAGTAATCCATCCACCAACAGAGCGGGCAATTGACACCGCATTGAATAAATTGCGTAAGTAAATATTCTCAAGTGAATAGATGATGCCGGGATCAAGCACCTGACGAATCTTGTCCAAATTGTCGCGTATCACTTCGACCTCATGCTCAAGCTGATCGATTTGTTCTCGCCCGACATATGTGTATCCGTCTCTTAGAGCTGGTAGCAGTTCTAATCCCAACGCTGTCATAATCTCAGTTCCCCAAAGCTGTTCCCGAAAAACGTCAAAACCCATAAGGTGATAGGCGCTTGGCATATCGACAGTGACTGACTCACCTGTTTGCGGATCGTCGTAACTTACCCACAAATAAAGGCTCATAGCAGGCACCATCGCAGTGCGTTACGGATGATCGTCTGGTAGGTGGGATGCTGCCACACTTCCAGATTGTGACCGGGTGTGAGTACGCATACGTTGCCCTTGCCTTCAGTACGACACCAGCCAGCGGGTTGCACTTCTGCTTCGTTGGCGGACGAAGCAGTGAGGATCACTTCAGCCTGCGGATCGTCAAGCGCCATCACGTAATGCTCATCGACAATGGTGAAGGGCGCGATTTCAGTGGTGATCGGATGTTGAACGGCAGGTGCGATGGTGACGGGGCACTGCGCGGGATGGCGCAAGAAGGTACCACCGATCACGCTGCGGATCAGCGGCGAGTCTTGATAGCCCGCCGAGCCGGAATGGATCACCAGCAGACTCTTGCCGTCGCGCACGAACGCCGCGATGGTCGCTTGCAGATCGTCGGTGATCCACTCGCTTTTGTCGCTAGCGGAAAGATGATTCGATTTGGTCAGCAGCAGCAGTGGATAAGCCGTCAATTGTTCCGCAGTGAGCGTGCGCGGGTCTTCGAGGTAATCGAAGCTAAAGTCGCTGTCGCCCAGCCCGTCTAGTCCAGCACGAGGAATGCGGGCGGGATGATAAAAATCATCACAAACTACAAGTACGCGCAAGGAAAGCTCGATTCTCGTAAATCCAATAGCGCCTCAATTCTACATCAGGCGTTGAGCTTGAACCCATAAATCAGTTAGCGTGGCACACTGGATTAAAATATTGCTGAAAACCGTATAAAAACGACTGAGAAAATGGCATTGTGATCCCTTATTACTGAAACCACGTTTAGAATTGCCGCATCCATCGGTAACTGAGCAAGTTGAAAGGAATATATTGTTGATGCGACGAGCAGTTTTACTCGCCACTCTATGCTTTGCCTTGTTCCTAGGCACACTACCGCCAACGGTGGCGCAAGCACAGGCGACGTGTACACTGAGGCTGAACGAAGCCAGCTATTTCGCCGCTGCGCCATCAAGGATGGCGGCACAGATCAAACCGGGATTGACGGGACGTTGGAGCGTCAATCAGATCGTGGAGGATATTGACGGCGCGTTGTGGGGACGGGTAGTTAACAACGATAACGTGTGGCTGTTGTTGAATGATTTTGGCAAGAATCCCGACGCCTCGTGCAAAAAAGTACAGTTGATCCGTAAGGATACGGTCACGCCAGAGGATAAAGTCCCTGCCCCCAAAGCGCTGAACCTCAACGACGCTCTAGATGTGACCTTTACTCCGAACGCGCGGCGATTCGCGTTCAAGTTCTCCGGCAAGGCGGGCGATCTGGTCAGCATTGAGATGGATCGTCCGATGCGTTCGGTGGGGCGCTATGGCATCTCCTTATTTAGCCCTGCTGGTCGGCGGTTGACGACGGGTGTTCACGATGTGGACAAGCCGATCAAGCTGGAAGGGACGCTGCCGGACACAGGTGATTATGTTCTGCTGTTCGGTCATTTCAGTGGAATCTCCGCACAGGAAAAGGTCAACGTCACGGGCAGTCTGCGTCTGGTCGCCAGCGCGCCCGATGTGGTCAGCGATACCGATCTGGGCAACTTCCCCAACGCGGCGACGCTCTCTGGCAAGTTGATCAAGTCGCTAGATAGCTTCCTCTACATCAAGGATGGCTGGGCATTCATCTACACGCGCCATTTAGCAATGGTCGAACGTCCCGCCGATAACATGCTGTTAATCGGTAACAAGCCCGCACTGCTCAATGCGCTGGTAAACAGTGGTGGATTTAAGCTGCCGAACAGCGCCACGACTGGTGATTTCATCTCCTTCTTCGTGCGCCTGACTCCTGAAGAAGTGATCCAGCAGCAGCTTGGCGCGACAATGCCAGATATTGCTACGGCGCTGTTCCGTAAATATGTGCCGGAAGGTCGCAACCTTAAGCCTGCGTTCAAGCAAATGGTGCTGGCGGAGACGTACTGGCATCAGGCATTGATCAACGACAACTACGATGCGATGATAAAGGAACTGGAAGATGGTTCCGTCGTGTTCTCGGTGCGCGCCAAGACCAAAGGTGGCATCAAGACGATTAACCAGTTCGACATTATCGACACCATCGATTCGATGTCCAGTTCGGGCTTCCCGCTGCTGACGAACAAACAACGCGCCGCCATCGGGCTGCCACCGCAGCGTGCCGACTCAGATGCGCCGACGTTGAAGCTGGATGTGGCGCTGCCGCTGACCTTCAGCAGTCCTCAAGGTGGCTACTCGTTCAATTATCCGGCGGGCAACTGGACGGTAACGAACAACGAAGCAAGCAACGATTCGATCCTCGGCGGATTAGCCAGCATCACGGGCAGCACCAGCAATCTAATCTTTCAGGAGGGCAGTAAGCGGGTGGTAATCTCGGTACTGCGTCCCGTGCCGTTGGCAATCTTCCCGCCCTCGTTCTGGATGGATCTCACTTTCATGTCCGGCGAAGGTTTGGGGATTAATACCGAGTACAAGGTGGAGCAAGCCTTTGTCGGTGATACTTTGCTGACGATCATTGAAACCACCGATGCTCTAAATCAGCAGATTTTCCGCGTAGATATTCGTCCGGTCATGGGCGGCATGTACACGCTGATCACCAATGGCGCAGATGTGGGGACAGTCGTTCCGCGTGATGTGCTGCTGGCGATTGCCGGATCGTTCCGTTCGCTGTAGTCAGTCAACTTATTAGTGCTGATTCCTACTCACCCCAATGGCAAGCGGGGATCAGCACTGGCTTACTGATCCATACAAACGGTATTCTGCTCACCTACACCACGATTCATTCGTGAATTTTCTACCAACGAGAACACAACGTAGACATGAGACCGACGCAGGTAGTGCTATAATGTGACCCATTAATGCAACACCTGAGTACAACAACCTTTTATGCCTGATCTCGCGCCGATCTCCGCAATTATCAACTCCACTTACGTGCTGTACTGCTTTGCGCTGGGTATCTGGGCAGGCATCCTATACCTGCGCGATCTGCCCCTCAGCGGCAATTTCTGGGGTGCCATGTGGCTTGCCCCTGTGCTGCCCGCTATCGAGCTGCTTCTTGGAATTATTCGGGCGGTTGGCGGCGCTGAATACCGCACCGTGTTCTGGCTATATCAAATTTACTTCATCATCGTGCTGCCGGGCACGTTCGCCCTGCTGCGCGGACGCGATGATCGCCAAGCGGCGGCGATCTTTGCTGGTATTGCCATCTTTTCCGCACTAGCCGCCATCTCGACCGCACAGCGCAACGTGATCCTCAACCCCGCGCTGATACTAGGACTATGGTAGACCGCTATGAGTAGTGTCATGTCCATCAACAAGAAAATCCTCGTCGTGGATGATGAAGTAGAGACGCTCGATCTCTTTCGCGCCATCCTCGAAATGAGCGGCTTTGAGCCGGTCACGGTGCTGAACTCGGTGGATGCCATCACCATCGCAGAGATGGAGCGCCCCGCCTGCGTTCTGCTAGACGTGATGATGCCTTACCTTGATGGCTTCACATTATGCAAAATGATGCGCCTGCATCCCGCCACCAAGACGCTGCCGATCATCTTCGTGACGGCGTACTCGGCGCTGGACTTCGAGGATCGCTTCAAGGAGTCAGGCGCTGATCTGACGCTGTTCAAGCCGGTGAGCATGGCACGGCTGATCGATACGATTGAGACTGTACTGCAACTGCGCCCCCCCAAGAAAAAGCAAACCGCCGTGCTAACTCCTCCACCGGGGACTCGTGAACGCGATACGGCGACCTTAAAGACTAAACCATTAATGAATCAGACCGCATCTTTGAGTGGTAGCGCAGTAGTGCCTCAAGCTGCGACTCTGTCGCCTAACGGGAGTACTGCCACTGCCACTGCCACCGCTACAACTACGGCGGCTACGGCGGCGACTACGCCTGCGATAGCCACTCCAACTACACCGTTACCGCCACCGCCTGCCGCGCCGATTGCTCCCACCGCGCCAATCGCGCCGAGTCCAGCAGCGTCGCCGACACCAAAAACTGCACCTTTGAAATCCAGTGCCGAGAAAGGAACACAGGCATCTTGACCAAACGAACCGTCGTCGTCCTCAAGGGCGACCAGACCGGGCAGGAACTGCTAGATGAATCACTGCGCGTGCTCTCCGGCAGCGTAATCCGCACCGAACTTGAATTCGTAACTTTCGATCTCTCGTTAGAGAACCGTCGCGAGACCAAGAATCAAGTAGTGCTGGACGCCGCGGCATCGCTGAATCAGCATGGCTTAGGCATCAAAGCGGCGACGATCACGCCGGAACAAAAGGGCGATGTGGGCAGCCCTAACGCCATCCTGCGCGAAGCAATCGGCGGGCAGATCATCTTGCGCACGGGGCGGCGTATCCCCTCGGTGCGTCCCTTCGGCGGCGTCCATGCCCCCATCGCAGTAATCCGTATGGCGGTTGACGATGCTTACAACGCCAAAGAGTGGCGCGAAGGTGAAGGCTTGGATGAGATGTCCTACCGTACCGAGAAGCTCTCGCGCCGCACCTGCCGCATGGTGGCGGAATACGCCTTCCGTCATGCTGCAAAAACGGGCGCGAAGGTGTTCGGTGGTCCCAAGTTCACCGTCAGCCCCACCTATGAAGGGATGTTCAAAGAAGAACTCGATGCCGCCGCCAAGCGTTATCCTGCCGTGCAGTACGATCCACAGTTGATCGATGCGACTTATGCACTGCTGCTGGATGCATCGGGAGAAGCGCTGGTGATCCCCACGCTTAACCGCGACGGCGATGTGATGAGCGATCTGGTACTGAAGATGTACGGCAGCATCGCGGGTGCGGAGTCGCAGATTCTGGCGCTGTCCGATGATTTCAAAGTCAAGGTCGTCGTCACCGAAGCGCCGCACGGCACAGCCCCAAGTTTGCAGGGCAAGAATGTGGCGAATCCGATGGCGATGATTCTGGCGGGCGCAGCGCTGCTCTCGCATATCGAAGAACCATTGGCACAGCGTGCCAGCCGCGCGATCTATGAGAGCACCTTAGAAGCGGTGCATCAGGGCGTCAAGACTGCCGATCTCGGTGGACACGCCAGCACCACCGAATTCACCGACGAGGTGATCCGCCGAGTCAGCAGCAAGATGGAAGTCTGGGAAACGCTGCGATAAGTATAATGACGCACTGTCCGCAGTCTCGATAACCCGTCGTGATTATTGAGTATGATGTGATCTAGGGTGGCTTGAAAATAATATTCAAGCCACCCTAGTTCGATCTACACGCCCTCACCACGCTGTACTTCGACACTACGCCCGCAATACGGTTTCATCACCGCGTTACGCAAATAGCCAAAGTGACAAAGATAAAATATTGTTAGATATACTGTTGTGGTGCATAATAGGTGCGCTGAGACTTGACCGCACTAACTAATATATGCTCGCTAGGAGTTGATTTTGCTGCCCATTCTTTACGAGAACGGACCAGTCATTATCTATACCCACGATTTTTTCACTGTTATCGGGCTGTTAGTTGGCTTGGCGCTGTACTACCATGAGCTGCACAAGCGCGACATGCTGGAATGGCGCATCTTCTGGATTTCGATTGCCGCCGTTTTTGGCGCTGGCGTTGGCTGTAGGCTGCTGACCGCGTGGGAGCATCCGGCGTACTATTCGACCTTCGATGATGTCCCCTTCAGCTATTTTGTGGCGCACAGTGGCAAGACCATAATCGGCGGGATCGTCGGCGGCTATGTGGGGATTGTGCTCAGCAAACGCTATTTGCACTACACCAAATCCACTGGCGATTGTTACGCGGCGGCGATCGCGCTGGCGACGGCTATCGGGCGAATCGGCTGCTTCCTCTCCGAGCTACCGCTGGGCAAGCCCACTGATCTGCCGTGGGGCATGACCGTCAGCGCCGATGCCATTAGCCAATTTCAGTATTGTCCTTACTGCACGCAGCCGATGCATCCCAGCATGGTCTACGAGATCATCTTCAACCTGATCGCTTTTGCGTTGATTTTGCGATTGAGGCATAGAGTCATCGTGCAAGGCGAGACGCTGAAAATTTACCTGTTGGCGGCTGGCATTTTCCGCTTCTTCGTCGAGTTTGTGCGCGGCAACACGGAACAACTGTGGGGGCTTACGGGTCCGCAAGTCGTCCTGATCCCGTGTTTGGCACTGCTCATTTATTACTTCATCAGGCAGTGGCGCAGCGGTGTTTATCGAATGCCAGCGCCGCCACTTGCTTATTCGTTTGACAATGTGCCGGATCAAATGATCGTACAACCCGAACAGGCGAGGAAGCTCTCATGACCGAAGAAGCCGAACAAGCCAAGATCGAAGCCTATATTCGCGCTAACTATCGCACCTATAACCGCAAAGCTATCGAGGATAATTTGTTACGCAGCGGGTTCAGTCGGAGTGCTATCGAAACGGCATGGGCTGCCGTTATCAAGAAGGTGGAACCCGATTGGGCGTATAGACGAGAAGTTGAAGCCCAACAGGTTCCGGTCCCCAAACGAGGGAAACTAGCCTTTTCTATAGCTTTGACGTTCATCGTTTTGATCCTAATGTTGATCGTGCCTGCCTGCCTGCTGCTCGTTACCAACGCTTTTGTGGGTCCGGACGGGCATTACTCCAGCTCAGGCTCATTATTCTACCGCTACGCACAACCGATCAATCTGCTGTTCGCCATCACTGAAATTGGCTTCCTGATCGCCGTCATTCCCCTTGTCCGGCGGGGTTGGACTCGCGGCAGAATTCTGGGTCTTTTTCTAATCGTTAATTTTGCGTGGGTGTTCATCATCTTAGGGACGTGCTTTACCTTCCCACGATCCTAGCGCTTGCGCTGTTGAGAGTAAGGATGTAATTGCAGGGAACCCTAGTTTTGATGATACACAGTAACTCTCCAATTGTGCAGTAGCGCAAGGAGGGAACCTGGAAAGGACGTTGCGATGAATCAAGATGATCAAGACTATATCGAAAATTACATAACGGAAAATCGCTCTACCTATACTCGTGAGGCGATCACAGCCCAATTGCTCAAATTTGGGTATTCCAAAGAAGCGATCCGGCGTGGTTGGGCAGCGCTTGTTGTTGAGGCGGATCACGATGGTTCGGGAGGGACAGTACGAAAACAAGCGGGGGAAAATTTCGGCTGCGGCATGATGTTGACCATATTGGGATGGGCGACAATCCCCGCCATTCTGCTATTTCTAGGATATACAGCCGTCATAAACTCGCGCTTTGCGGGCATGGACTTCAGAGAACGCTACAATGCAGAAAATGTGTTGTTCCAAGACCGCATCAATCTTTTATTCGTTGTCCTCATAATTGGCGTTTTCCTAGTTGCCGCGTTTCTACGTACACGAGGATGGAGTTCGACACGCCTCTTGGCGTTAGGCTGCGCCGTGACTTTTGCTCTGGTATTTATCGTGCTGGGAAGTTGTATGGTGGGGGGTGTCCGCTTCCACTAGTGAATTCCAGCACCTACAACAATCGAACGAATTCCACTCGTCATTACTTTAGTCACTGAGATCAACCGAACTCGAACGTAGCAATAATTCCAGAGGAGAGCCAGCAAATGTTGCCACTTCGCCCCTATACGCCGCTTCGCATGGTCTTGACCGTTTGTGGCAAATGCTTTCAGGAAGACCCTGATCGTCACATCGACTATCAAAAGGATGTGTTGCAGGGAACCTTGATCTTGATGGATGGCAAGGTCTATATCAAGCGCCACTGTCAGCGTGGACACGGCGAAGTGATCAGCTTGTATGAAGAAGATTACGAACTGTGGAACTTCCTCCAGCAGTGGCGCGTCCCCACCAAACAGATCATCCCCGATGTGCCGAACAACGCGCTGCCGATCCCCTTAAATTACGTGCATGGTCTAGGCGATCTTCAGACGCAGCACAGTTGTATTTTGCTGCTTGACATTACGGAGGCTTGTAACCTGAACTGCCCCACCTGCTTTGCTGCCAGCGGTACGGGTATTAATAAATATGTGCGCTACGACCACATTATGCGTTCTCTAGAAACTGCCATCGAGCGCGAAGGTGGTCGGTTGGATGTGCTGATGCTCAGTGGTGGAGAGCCAACGGTGCATCCCGACTTGATTGAGATCATCAAAGGGGCGACGGATCGTAACGTGACGCGCGTGGTGCTGAACACCAACGGCATTCGCATTGCCAAAGATGATCGACTTTTGGCAGCCCTGAGCAAACTCCGCAACCGCGTTGAAATCTACCTGCAATTTGACGGCTTTTCGCTTGGTACGCACCTCTATCATCGTGGCGAAGACCTGCGCGAGATCAAGGCGGCAGCAATTCAGCGCCTGTGCGACGCTCACATTTACACGACGTTGGTGATGACGGTTGCGGAGGGCATCAATGATGATCAGGTGGGCGAGGTGGTGCAGTACGCCTTCGACACCGATTACATCGCTGGCGTTTCCTTCCAACCCATTTTTGGTTCTGGTCGCGCAAACCCAATTGACCCGATGAACCGCGTCACCACCACTGGCGTGATCAGGCGACTGGACGCACAAACGCAAGGCGCAGTCGGGCGCGAAGATTTCATCGCTTTGCCGTGCAGCCATCCTGATTGCTGCTCGATCACGTATTTCGTGCGTGGCGATGAAGGACAGTTGAACTCGATCCCTAAACTGCTCGGTCTGGATCGCGTGAGAGCCAATTTAGGGTTGGCAGCAAATACGGTGGTCTATGCGGGCGCGAACGAAGCGATTCGGGTGGCTCTGGTCGGCATGATGAGCGAAACAACGACGGTGACGCGCCCCGAACTGCTCGATTACGTGCTCAACCTATGCGAAAATTGTGACATCGGGCTGAATAATTTCGTACAGCAGTTGGCGGCGGTGGTGATGCGCCGCGAAAGTCCACAGGATTTGGTCTTGAAGCGCATCAAACGATTGACCATCAAATCCTTTATGGATGCGTGGACGTTGAATGTGGAACGCCTACAACAATGCTGTGTCCATGTTGCTTCGACGGATAGCGGCAGTAATCCAGTGCGTGTGCCGTTCTGTGCACGGCAGTTATTCAGCGAACTTCGTCAGATTACGTCCGCCGGACAGCAACCAATTACGCAGGTCATCCCGTTGAATCGCATCACCAAGAACTGAACTGAAAGGCTTGGAAATGGTCAACCCGTCATCAGCATTGACCACCGCCGAAAAATACGAACGATTTGCCTTCATCTTCTGCAAAATGGGGACTACCGGATTGCTGGTGTGGCTGCTTACGCCACCGATTTTTATCTTGGTGGTCGCCAGCCTCGCCATCATCCTCTATGGCAGAGCAGTGATGTTGGGCATTACGCGAAGTCGCTGCTTTTTGCGTAGACCCATGCTGATCATGGGCTTCTGGTCGGTGGCAATCGTCCTTGATGTCGCGTTTTTGTGGTGGCAGAGTCACTAACCTTATTCTCTTTGTTCGCAAGCTCGCTCACTACCCCTTTAGCCCGTTTCGATGGGCTACATCGTGTCAACGCGCGGTTCATTCCCGGCTGATTGTACCTACTCAAGCCAGCCACTCCAGCCGATGACGTGCTCAACCGCCAATAATCAGGCATAATCTCCACAGCGCGGCGCGCACTATAGACTTCTTTCGCTCATGTGCCGTGAAAACTGAAGTTATTGATCTGACTCAAATATTGGTTAATTCCCGACAAACATGACTTCCGACTTTTACTGTGAGGAAGTGCTGAGTGGGCGGACTCCCGTTTCCGTTGTGATGGAAACGGCGAACGTTCTGGCATTTCATCATACTCGTCCCTACTATCCACTGCACATCGTGGTGATCCCCAAGCGGCACATCGCCTCACTGCTGGCGCTGACGAACGAAGATGAACCGCTGCTGCTGGAACTGCTGCGCGTCGTGCGGCAGGTAGCGGCGCAGGTGCAAGCGGATCAAGGCGGCTGTCGGGTGATCACCAATCTGGGTAAGTATCAGGACTCAGGGCATCTCCACTTTCATATAGGCGCAGGTGAACCGCTGCGATGATCGATCTTTCTGCTGCTCCCACACTTGACCGTCTGCTGCCGATGCTGTGCGAGACGGCGATGGATATTCACCTCGATGTCTATCTCGTCGGCGGCGTAATCCGCGATCTGCTGCTCAGACGCTCTACCGTCGATTTTGATTTCGCCGTCGAGGGCGACGCCATCGAATTTACACGCGAACTGGCAGCGCGGCATGGCGGGACGCTGACCATGCATCCGACTTTTCGCACCGCCACATGGTCGTATCAGGAGCTGGAGATCGACTTCGCCACCGCACGCACCGAGACATACCCCGAACCCGCTATGCTGCCCGTCGTCACTCCAGCATCTATTGATCTCGATCTGTACCGCCGTGATTTCACCATTAACGCATTGGCTCTGCGGCTCAACGAACCCCGCCAATTGATCGATCTATACGGCGGTCAGGAGGATCTACGCAGCGGGATCATCCGCGTGCTGCACGATCACAGCTTCATTGACGATCCCACGCGGTTGTTCCGCGCAGTGCGCTTCGAGCAGCGCTTAAACTTTCACATCGAGCCACACACTTTCAGTCTGATTGCACCCGCGCTGCCTTATGTCTCGCGCCTCAGTGGTGAACGTCTGCGTTACGAGTTTGAGTTAATTTTTAGTGAAGACGAACCAGAAAAATCGCTGCACAGACTTCACGATTTAGGGCTGTTAACCTATCTCGATTCCGGATTAATATTTGATGAGACGTTATATAACGCCTTTCGCAGCTACCGCTTACTGGCAGCAGATCAGCAATATGCACAAAATTCATGGCACATTAAGACTAACAGTGCCATAAATATCGGTTGGGCGCTTTTAGGCAGTCGCACCCGCGATCCAGAGCAGATGGCAAGGCGTTTGATGTTGGATCGCACGGCGACGCTGGCGGTGCATGGTGGACAACGGATTGCCAAGCTGCTGGATAAAGTCGCCAGCGCACAAAAGCCAAGTGAAGTCGATGCCCTGCTCAACGATCTGCCGACAGAAGTGCTGGTCGCGGGCAGCGTATTAGCAAGCGGTGATACACGTGCTAAAGTGACGGCTTACGCTACCACTTGGCGTTACGTTACACCGCTTTTGTCTGGGAAAGATTTCACAAATTGGGGCTTGTCACCCGGACCGCTGTTCGGTAAACTGCTTCGCGGCTTACGCACCGCCCGCTTAGATGGACAGATCAGTTCGCTGGAACAGGAACGAGAATTCGTCCAGCGTGTGATCGCTCAGATGGCAGCGGATGACGCCACAGGTGAGGACGCCTAAAAATGACCGCCACCGAACAGCGCGTCATGACGCTGCAACTCAAGGTTATCTTCCGCCCTGCACGGCGAGATGACCTGCCCAAGCTGGAATGGCACGGGGAGTACACGCACTTTCGCCGCGTGTTCGCTCGCGCCTACGAAGAACAGATGCAGGGCAAGCGGTTAATGCTGCTGGCTGATGTGAATAACTTCCCTATCGGGCAGGTATTCGTTCAGTTGGCAAACACGGAAGACATCTTTTCATTCGCTAACAGGCGGGCATATTTGTACTCGCTGCGGGTAATGGATGCTTTTCGCGGGCAAGGGATCGGCACTGCGCTGCTGCAAGAAGCCGAACGCATACTCAGTGAACACGGTTATACCAGCATGAGTATTGCGGCAGCGAAGGATAATCCGAGTGCGCGGCGTTTGTATGAGCGCTTGGGGTTTGAGGTCACCACTGAGGACTCCGGGCATTGGAACTACGTCGATCACGAAGGACGGACGCGGCATGTAGTCGAGCCTTGCTGGATACTTGAGAAGCAGTTGCGAGGAAACCCGCCACCGCCAGCACAGCGTAAGCGCGGGCGTTAAGTCAGTACAATGAAGTATCGTTAGTGAGTGACGGGCACGATAGATCTAGTAGTGGTAGCTTGCTCGCACTCAACATATCCTTTCCAAAACTGGGGCGCAACAGCCTCAATATGGTGACAGTTCGTGGTGCGTATCGCGGAGTGTTAATCGTCCATCATCGGAGTTCAACTTTATGACATCGTTTGCTCGAAGCAATCAAAGCGCCGTCACTGTGGCTGAGGTGAACCTCGTGCGTTGGCACGGCAGCCAGCACCCTACCTATCAGAGCATCTCTCAGAAGATGCAGGAGGAGGGAATGCGACCCTATATGTGCACCTATGGGGTAAATGCCCGCGATGGCGTGCGTAGCAATAACTACGCCAAAGTCTTGTATTGCGTCGAGGGGGTAATCGAGGTAAATCTGCCTGATCTCGGTCAGCAGATCGCCCTGCGTCCCGGTGATCGTTTGGAACTGCCGCGCGGCATCCGGCACGGCATCACCGTTGGACCGAATGGAGCGCGTTGTCTGGAAGCCGCTGTTCGCGGCAGCAGCGCTGCTGGTCGAATGACTACACAAGAAGTGAAGACGCTGCGCTGATCGATCTTGACGCGCCGATCTGGTAAGGCGATCACGAAGCGCAATAATTGGGTATTATGGGAGGGTGTGTTACCGAAAACGGTTAGCACACCCTTTTTGTTTGTCCGTGCAGTTGTTATCAGCTACTGATTATAGGGACGCCGCTTATGTCCATTCTGCGACGCCAGAGCAGACGCGAACGCCGCCAATTAGCCAAGCAAGCGCGGGAAGAAGCCGCGCTCAATGCGAATGCCGCCGATGAATCGGTGGACGAACCTCAGCTTGCCTCAGAAATGCCGGAGATCGAGTTGGAGGCTGCCGCTGAGCCGGAGCCAGACAGCATCGCCGCTGACATTGTCCCCGCGACCTCTTCACCCGAAGAAATGCCGCGTCGCCGCGCGGTCAAGCCGCGATCTCGTACAGAGACTCGTGTGCGTTGGGGTGTCCTGTTCAGCTTATTGATCGTGATTGTGGTAGCGCTGGCACTGCTGCTGAACGCTCAGAATGTGCTGCCCGCTGAGGTGCTACTATGGTGGCCCCTCGCACTGCTGATCCCCGGCGTGGTGTGGCTGTTCGGTGCGTTGGTGCAGCGCAGCGGTCGCGGCATGTTATCTAGTGCGGCGGTGATCGGTGTGGGCATCAGTCTGCTGCTGGGCACACAGAGCATTTTGCCTGTCGGCAGCACACTGGTCGGCATCGTATTGATCAGCGCGGGAACGAGCATTCTGCTGCGTGGCTTGCTGCTCGGTCGCCAACCAATCACACAGTAAGCTGGCGCATACTGAACTACGATTCTGTGATTGGCTACGGGCTGTATCACTCAAAACTGATAGCAGGCATCTCTAAATAGTATATGGGTGTAAAATAAACTGTAGCAGGACATCGGGGGCATGTCTGCTGATCGGACTGTCATTCCCTGACAGTTTTGTCACAGAGGTGCAGTATGTCATCTACTAAATCAACGCAGCTGTTTGTTGTATTTGTTGCCGTCGTTTTACTCCTCGCTCCTTTCTCTGGCAGTACCACTCTTGCTCAAACTACGGTAACCCGTGAAGGTGCTCATCTATGGGGTTGGCAAGGGGCTTACCCTTATGGCGGAGATCAGCAGTATATCGACTTCTGGGCATTTAAAGATACAACCAAGACTACGGGATCGCCGCCTGTATCACACGCTGGTTTACGCTTGCATCTGCTTGGTCCGGGTGGAGCATCCGGAGGAGTCCTGATCGCCGAGGATATATTTGGTTTTGAAGGTGACCAAGATCTGATGTCGGTCAGCAAAGACTTAGGCTGGGCAGGCATTGATCGCACTGTATCGCTGCTGGATCGCAACTCCGGTCAGATGGTCAAGGTAGAATTCCATGTTTATTGGTGGGCGACCGGGACAAAAGAGGCTGTCGGTGCGGGTACACGTCGCTGGGCGCGTGTCGAAGGGACTATCCGAATCTACGGACCGCATGGTTTCACGATCAATTTGCCGGGCTACTATCCGTCAACTTCTGATCTGCAAATCTTCACCCATCCGCTTTAGGTATTTTCTGGTTTACTCCTGACTTCCGGTCATCGCCCCCACTGGAGATCACGGATTAATCAGCAATCTCGGTTATGCATCAAAAAGGTGAGGGTGCAGTCGCCCTCACCTGAACATCCTGTTGCTTTTCACCGCATTGTTTCAGCAACAAGTTGCGCGGTAGTTTGTCGCGCTAGTCCTCAAAGCGTGTGCCCAAGGCAGCAGGCGGTCTGGCACGCAGCAAGCTGCGGATCACGGGCTGTATCTGTCTGGGCATGGCAGGTAGCAAACGCTCAAGATAGCGATTGCTGACGACGACGAGGACCAGCAGCATTAGCGCCCACGGCAGCGCCAGCAGCAGTTGCAGCGCCGATGAGGACATATCGGGATTCGACTGCTGGCTATTGACGAAGGCACGCAGCGCTGCCACCAGATAAACACCAAACATCGCCCGTACGGGAACCCAACCGCCGAAAATCACGATTGCCAGTGCGATCCAGCCCTGACCGTCGATACCCGACTCCGCCCACGTCGAATTGATGTTGAGCGTATATGCCGCACCTGCCAAGCCCACTAATGCACCGCCGACCGCTGTGTACAAATAGCGCATCCGGTTGACGCGAAAGCCGCGTGCGAACGCCGTCTCAGGACGTTCGCCGATGCTGCGCAATGCTAACCCCGCCCGCGTGCGGAAAATCCAGATCGTAGCGACGATCACGACGAAATAACTGAGGTAAGTAAAAACATCCTGTTGAAACAAGATTTGACCGATCACGGGGATATCGCCAAGGATGGGGATGGTCAGGTGCGGCGCGGTAAGCCCTCTGGTGTTGCGCCACGTTTCGCCCAAGAAGATCGCCAGATCGCGGCACAGTAGTGTTAGGACGAATCCGACAGCGACTTGGCTCTGCTTCAGCGCTATGCTAGAAAAGGCAACGAGCAGCGCCACCAGCATGCCGACGATCATGGCGGCGACCATGCCTACTGCGACGCTCTGCGTGCTGACACCGACCACGAAACCCGCCAGCGCGGAGAGCAGCAGCGATCCGTTGAGCGAGAGGTTAACGACACCGGCGCGCTCGGTGAAGATTTCCCCGATGGCAGCGATGATCAGCGGTGCGCCACTGCGGACGATTCCGGCGATCTGGTTGACTAGGACTTCATCCATTGAGTGATAGCTCCTGAATTAGGGACAAGATATCCAGTGAATAGCCCGAGGATAGAGTTCCGCATCTGGACGCGATAGTACTTGTGTTGGGTGACCAGACGTGTCGAATAATTGGACTGCCCAACTTGAATTCGGCATGCCGATCAAGCCGTTCCAGTAGACAGCAAGTTGACCTTGCGGTGAGCGGACAAGGATGCCAGTTGTATTCCACGTGATGTTTGCAGCAATCGAAGAGGTATCTAGCTGAATAATGCGCACACCCGCATTATCGTATACATCAATGGCTGTAGCTCCAGTATTATCCTGCCACCATAACGCAGCACCATCTTGTTCGGAGTTGATGCCCAGAACGGTCGCTAGAGTCAGATTCTCGTAGCTAACGGCGATTTCTCCAGTTTGCAGGTTGATGATCCGAGCATCATGACCATCCGCTTGTGGATGAATGAGCAATACAAAATCACCCTGTGCGAACCAACGCGGCAAGGGCAAAGTCGCCAAATCAATCGAGTCGTAAAGCGTAAGTTTATGAACATGCTGAAAATGATCATCTGCCGACGCCAGATGCATGTGCCAACGCAGTTGACCAACTGTTATCGGTTCTGCCCATATCACGACGACAGAACGACTATTAGGAGAAACGTAGGGACTAACATAGGCAGAGCTAAGACTATCCTGGATCACTGACGGATTTGCATAGGTAAAGGCGTCAACTCTTGCTGTCGCCGTCGCCGCTGCAGCAGTCGCTTCGGGGGAAGCCGTTGCTGTTGCCGCAAACGCTGTAGCTGTTGCTGCAAATGCGGCATCAAGTACAGGCTTGATATTATCGACGAGTATTGTCCAGCCGTCGCCATTGGGCGTTTCGATGCTGACGGTTCGATCCTCATTAACACTTATCCACAACAAGCCACGATCATCATAGGCGTTAATGCGATTCAACAGCAGGGTGACCTCTCCTGTTTGTAAATCTGCCCGCCAGACGGTAGACGCCGCCCACGTTGAATAAAGAACGAGACTTTCGTCAGGAGAGAAATAAACCGCCTCTGCTTGCGTACCCATCCCCGCCGCGCCACCAAAATTGACAATCTCACCTTTGGTTGGATCGAAAATCCGTCCATCGAGGACAAGGTAACGTCCACTCGGCGACCAATGCATCTGCGTCTGAACGCCCGGTCTCGGATAAAATTTCAAGTCGCTAGTTGCGGCTGTATAAATACCCAGATAGGGTTGAGCAGCAGTATTCGTTCCTGCAAAGGCTAAATACGTGCCTGTAGGATCCCAACGCGCTAGCCTTACTTGACTGGCGACTTCGAGTGTCGCTCGCTGTTCTACCGACCACAAGTAGAGTATAGATTGCATCTGTCCATCATTATTGACACTGAACATCAGCAGATATTTGCTATCGGGCGACCACGAAGACGCAAGTTTGTCTTCAAGCTTAACAGTGTTTCCCGTAAGAAGTTCGATGAGAGTTACCTGCATCCCATCGGTCAAACCGCTGATCGCTACCCAGCGACTATCTGGTGACCATCCAATTCCGGGCGGTAACCCTTGAGACTTATGCTCAAAAATTACCTGACCATCTGACTGTCGCAGTATCCGCAGCACAATATATTCAACGCTACTAATATCACCAGTGAGATCGTGAGGGAATAGCTCTGAATAAATCGCATATTGCCCATCAGGTGACACTAGGGGAATGCCCTGATTAACGCGATGATCAGGGGTTAACTGCTGGGTTCGTGGATCATACAACTGCCACCAACGTGGAGTTGGATACGAGGTATATCTATCTAGCTGCCCTGAGGCAATATTCAGACATTCAGCACCTACCTGAGCAAGTACAGGGTAAGGGGAGTGCACCCTAGTTATCAGCAGCGTGAACAAAAGACTCAATATTAGCGGCATCCGCTTATTCGATCTCATGCTGCTCTCCCAACAATTCCTTGCTAACTTTCTACGCTTTGCGTTTCCTTTGCTGCCATCTCGTCCGTGCGCCGCTGAACAGCAGTACCGCCAGCACCAGCGCACTCTGAAAGGTACTGCCCAACGACGTATCGACGCGCACTGCCTCATTGAGATCGCTTGCCAGCTTCAGATTGCCGACGGGTACCAGCGCGAAGAATGCCGTCACCAGTGGGACGAGGCTTGGCTGTACGTTGGTCAGCAGTACCAGCAGCACCGCGGTGAAGCCTGTACCGCCGGAAGTGCCGGGTTTGAGCAAGCCATAGCTGAACAATATCTGGATCGATCCGGCAAGTCCGGCTAAGGCACCACACAACAGCATCGCCTGGATCAGGTTGCGCCGCGTGCGGACGCCCAGCAAAAATGCCGATTTCTCGCTCTTGCCCATCGCTTTGAGTTGCAAACCCCAGCGTGTGCCCCGCAGCAGCGCAAAGACGATCACGAAGGCGGTCACGGCGACGACAATTGCCAAGATGCTCAAGCGCAGAGTACCAGCACGCGGCAGCATCGCGGCAGCTTCAAAGGGTGCGGTCTGCGGATAGGTGCTGCCTTTCCAGCTACCATTGAGCAGGAATAAGGCGATATTGCTGGCGATGAAATTGAGTGCCACGCCACCGAAAATCTCGTTAACGTTGCCGTAAATCTTGAGCAGCGCGGAAACACCTGCCCACAACGCGCCGCCGAGCATCGCCAGCGCCAACTCAGCGGGGATCACCAGCAGCGGATTGGCATCGGCGGGCACAACCCTTGCCAGCGAGGTGCAGAAGATCGATCCCATGATGATCTGTCCCTCGATGCCGATGTTCCACAATCCGGCGGTGAAGGTGACCAGCAGTCCACTAGCGCATAACAGCAGCGGTAGTGCTGCCATGACCACATCGGCGCGGGCATTCTCGGTTCCCAATGCGCCAGTGATGAAACGGGTGAGCGCGGCGGCTGGATCTTTACCCAGTGTCAGCAACACAATCGCAAGGATCACCAATACCGTCAGCAGCGCCAGCAGGATCACGATCGCGCCGCTCATCGTCTTGAAGAAGCGCCTCGCAGGAGGTGCAGCAGGTGGTTGCGCAGGCGGAAACAAGATGGTTTCTCGTTTGGGTAGTCGTTGTGTCATGCGCGTTTTCCCCCGATCAGGCTGCCAAGCTGTGTTACGCTGATGTTGGCGGGATCGTCCACCGTACTGACTTCGCCGCCATAAAATACCAGCACGCGGTCACTGTATTCGATGATTTCATCGAGATCGGGAGAGGTGAACAGAATCGCCGCGCCGTGCTGCCGCCGATCCAGCAGTTGGCTCCACACCCAACGCACGCTTTCCACATCCAAGCCGCGTGTAGGGTCCTCAAGCAAGAGCAGTTTTAGATCCTCGGGCAGTAAGGCGATCAAAGTGCGCTGCTGGTTGCCGCCAGAAAGCGTCTCGATATTGCTATCGGCGCGTCCACGAATGTAGTAATGGGCGATCTGTGCGTCGGCATGCTGGTTAACGCGCGACCAATCGATCCACGCGCTGCCAGCGTTGGCGGCGGGCATGGTCAGCGCGAAGTGTTCCGCTACCGTCAAGCCTTGCACCAAGCCTTCCTCTAAGCGTCCCGCTGGTGCAAAGCAGATGCCTCGCTGTACCCGCGCATGATAATCGAGCTTGTCCAGACGTAAGCTCTCTGCTTTGGCGTTGGTCAGCGTGAGTGATCCGGCGTTGATCGGTTGCAAGCCCGCCAGCGCACGGAGGAAAGCTTCCTGTCCACTGCCGTCCAATCCCGCCAAGCCGATCACTTCGCCTGCGCGGACATCCAGATCGACATCGTGTACGGCAACACGACGCGCCTGCAAACCGAGTCCACGCACCTGCAAGACCAAGCGTTCACGGATCGCCAGATCGCGGGGAGAACGTTCGATCTCTTGCCCGAACATTAGCGCCACCAGTTCAGCGACATCGCAAGGCATGGCGCGCTCGCCGACCACTTTGCCGGAGCGCAGCACGATCACCGCGTCGCACAACGCCTTGACATCTTCCAGCTTGTGGGAGACGAGGATTACGGTCAGTTTTTCTTCTGATGCCAGCCGCTTCAACGAATTGAACAGCGCCTCTTTCTGCTCGGTAGAAATACCCGTCGTCGGCTCGTCGAGGATCAACACCTTTGCGCCCAGACTAATCAGACGGGCGATCTCTAACTGTTGGCGTTCACCGATAGTCAACTGATCGATATGCGTATCGGGATTGAGGTTGAAGCCGAGCCGTTTGCAGGTTTCTACCAGATCATGTCTGGCGCTGCGCCTATCGGGGATCATCGCTGCCGGTCTGCCGAGGATGAAGTTATCCAGCACCGTCATCACCGCCACGTCTAAGGGGTCTTGATGCAGCATTCCGATGCCACGTCGCAACGCATCGGCGGGGCTGCTGAAGGCGCTGCGCTGACCATCCAGAATAATGTTGCCGGAAGTGGCGGGCTGGTAGCCGGAAAGGATTTTCATCAGAGTGGATTTGCCCGCGCCATTTTCTCCGAGAATGGCATAGATTTTGCCTTCCTCTAAGGTCATGGAGATGTCGTCGTTGGCACGCAGCACGCCGAATATTTTGACAATGTGGTCGAGTTGAACACGCATCGGCTGTGGCTTTCGAGTAAAGATGTCTAATGGCGGGAACTATAACTTGCTTTGCCGTTGCGGACGATGGGGTTTTGGCACAAACAAAAGGGGAGTGGAACTTATCTGTTTGTCTACTTAGCGCATTGGCACATAGCGTACTTGATTCTCGAAATCTTCTGGTTTGCCTGCACCGATTAGCACAATCAGATCGTCGATTGCTTGAGCAATCGATGTGCCTTCCACGATTTCAATCACACCCGGCATCGGTAAGCCTGCCCGAATCCGGTCATAAGCGTGTTTGGTCATTGTTTTAACGTCGCGTGTAAGTAAGATAATCCCTTGTCTAGCCGCTGCTTCTAGTAAAACTTCATCTGCCGCACCATAAAATTCTGTATCTTGAATGCGTAGAATATCGAGATCGGGAAATTTTGCCAGCAAGCCGCGAAGCACTACACCGTGAAAGTTTTCATCAGCCCAAAACTTCATTACTCCTCACTCTGTTGATGTTTTGCTGCTAATCGTGCTTCTAATATCTCTCTCGTAAGCGTAGGGGGATGTTCGGCTTCCCATTCTCTACGTAAGCGTTCCGCTTCCTCAGCCTCGTGTTGTATATAGGCATCAACTTGTGCCTGATTTTCCAGATAGTAGCCAATCACGTAGTACACATCGACCAGTTTCAATACGGAGAAGTGATCCACGATCTCTTCGGGCGTTGCACCGCGTTTGTAATCGGCGATCACTGTATCCAGTGTCACACGAGTACCTCCTACACGAATCACGCCATGCTCATCCTCACGTAGCGGTACATCAATGGTAGTTGAACTTGGCAGCATATTATAGTTCTCCACTACAGTTCCGATTATTATACTGGACACGATGCGAGAACAAGAATTGATCTCTTGACAAATAACACAAGGCTAATACAATTAGTTTTCATAACTAACGATATTAGTCTTGAGGTCAACATGAGCAACTCTACCCTTTCTCGTTTATCCCTCCCCGCTATCTTGGAGCGATTGGAAGCTATCGCCATCGCCGCTGCTGCCGTGATCGCCTATGCCTATTTGCGCGGTGATGGCGTGTTCTTCATCGTGCTGCTGTTCCTGCCCGACGTTTCGATGATAGGTTATCTGGCGAATCCGCGAGTTGGTAGTGTGATCTACGACGCCGTGCATACCTATCTCGTCCCCGCTGTATTATTGCTGGTGGGCTTGGCATTCGGTTCCCTAGTGGCGGTGCAGATCGCGCTGATCTGGATCACGCACATCGGGATCGATAGGTTGATGGGCTACGGGCTAAAATATCCGACGGCATTCAAAGATACTCACATACAACGGATTTAATTCAGATGCCCTATCCCTCACAAATCAATACGGAGCGCGTGATCGAGACGGCACGCGCTCTGCTGGAAGATCTCGGTATTGAACAACTATCGCTGCATCGGCTGGCGGAAGCGCTGGGCGTCAAAGCACCCTCGCTATACCGCTACTTTGCTGGCAAGACCGAACTGCTGCGGGCGATCAATGCCGTGACCGGACGCCAGATGTTAACGGCGATGCAGCAAGCCGCTGATGCCGAAACTGATCCGCAGGTGAAATTGATCGCCATGCTGCGCGCGTATCGCCGCTTCGCATTGGCGCATCCACTGGCATACGATCTGCTATATAGCAACGCGCTGCCGGACAGCCGCCTCGATCCGGCGGATGCGGAGCAAATGGCGCTGCCGCTGCAAGCACGGATGGCAGAGTCAGTTGGAGCAGAGCAATCTTTGGAAGCGCTGCGTGGTGCTTGGGCGCTGGTGCATGGCTTCGTGATGCTGGAATTGGCGGGACAGTTTCAGCGCGGCGGGAATGTCAACGTGGCATTCGAGGCGGCGGTGCAGGCTTATCTAGCGGGCTGGCGGTAAGGGGACAACCTACTTGACTTTGGTTGCAGGCTTGCGTAGTTCCGCAATCTTCTGATAAGCCTCCTCAAGTGTGACGACGATATATGTTCTGCGCGTGAAATTGGGGAACAAGCGCATTGCCGCTTCGTAGAGAGTACGCGCCAAACGATCCGGTGTGATCACGATGATCGAATTGACGTTGCGATTTTGCAGCGTGAGGAGATATTGGCGCGTGAGCATCATCCAACTGACGAGCATCCGCTGGTGACGCTGTGTACGATCCAAGATGAAATCTACGTTGTGATTTACCGATTCCAGCAGTAGCAGCACCTCATTCAAGGCGTCAATTACTTCGCTAATGGTCAGCGGATCAATCAGCGATTCACGGATTATCGTTTTCGCGTCGTTGTCCCACACCACCGTAACGGGCATGATCACTCCAAGCTGCTTCATTTTTTGCCGTTCGGAGCATGATTGAGAATATAATTCTAGTATATATTATATAACCACTGCGCGACAACTGCCTAGATCATGGGGAAGGTTCCCCGATGCACATTAGGGCTGTTGTTTGTAATGCACATCGCCTTGTTCGCGGATGCGCTGCGCTGCCTGTTCCGCCGTGATATCGCGCTGCGGCGTGCCAAGCATCTCATAGCCGACGAGAAACTTACGCACAGTGGCGGAACGCAGCAGCGGCGGATAAAAGTGCGCGTGCCAGTGCCAGTGATCCCATTCACCTTCGCTGACGGGGCGCTGATGGAAGCCCATCGAATAAGGGAAGGAGGTGTGGAAAATATTGTCGTAACGCACCGTGACCTGATGCAGCACGTCCGCCAAGCCATCACGCTCCGCTTCGCTGAAATCGATCATCTGCGTGAGGTGGCGTTTGCTGATGATCATCGTCTCGTAGGGCCAGATCGCCCAGAAGGGGACAAGCGCCACGAAGCCAGCGTTCTGATAGATCACGCGCTCCCCTGATTGCAGCTCGAAATCGAGATAATCCGCCAGTAGGGATCGCTTGTGCTGCTGCCAGTAATCGCGCTGTGAGGCATCTTCCACGATCACTTCTTGCGGCAGGTGTTCACTCGCCCAGATTTGCCCGTGCGGATGCGGATTCGATGCGCCCATCATGGCACCGCGATTCTCGAATACCTGCACGTAGCCGATGTTGGGCATTTGCGCCAGATCGTGGTATTGACGCACCCACTCATCAACCACCGGACGGATGTCGGCGGCGGTCATCTCCGCTAAGGTCAGATCGTGGCGCGGCGAGAAACAGACCACACGGGCTAACCCGCGTTCACTCTGAGCCTGTACCAGCGCATGTGGTTGATAGTCGCCGCCGGGCGTATCGTTAAGCAGCGCAGGGAAATCATTATCGAAGACATACGTGGAGACGTAGCCCGGATTTTTGATGCCGTTAGCGCGAATATTGCCCGGACAGAGGTAGCAGGTTGGATCGTGAGTCGGACGCTCGTCGGCGTGGGTGGCTTCTACCTGCCCTTGCCATGGGCGCTTAGCACGATGTGGTGAGACTAAAACCCACTCGCGCGTTAGCGGATTAAAACGGCGGTGCGGATGTTCACTGAGATTCAGACTATGAGTTGGGTTCACTTTAGCCACCATAACGCCATACTTTGGGCAAGGATAAGTCTACTGCACAAGGGTATAACAAACCAACACACGGCATGGCAATTCGTGCTACAATCGCGGCGATGCTGTAATCTGCAACACTGAATTATTTGTACTGCTCGATTTTAGTCTAACACTGCTAGGGATTCTCTCCATGACTAACCCAACTGCGGATGCACTTCTGCAACAAGCACAGGCGCTGATCAAAGCCGGACGACGGGTTGACGCGCGCAAGATCCTCGAATCGCTGGTTAATCAGGACGATCAGAACGAAATGGGCTGGCTGTTCCTGAGCGCCTGCGTGGATTCGCTGAGTGAGCAGAAAATCTGCCTTGAAAATGTGCTGATGCTGAATCCCAACAACATGAAGGCGCAGAAGGGTCTAGAAGTCGTCAAGCAGAAGTTAGGAGCTAGCGCACCTAAAGCTGCACCGCCGTCGCCCACATCGTCGGCACCTGCCCAGCCTGCACCAAGCCCCTATGATTTTGGATCGCCTTATGACAGCGGTGTGGTAAATATGGGCAGTGGCAGCTACAGCACAGCCAGCAGCAGCGCTGATCTGTGGTCGAGCAGCGATCAGGCATACGAAGAACCCACCGCCAGCAGCGTAGATTGGGGCAAAGGCAGCGCTCCCGCCTACGGCAGCGGTCAAAATGTGCCGCAGCCATCAGCCAAAGAATTTGATAGCTGGGTGGCAAAACTGCCACTAGGTGGCAAAGCGAAGGAACCGGAGCAGCCACAGACGCGAGCACCGCAGACCATGCGGACGACGGCAGATATGCCGCCCATTGATGTAGAAGCGACTGAGGAACAGTTCAATATTCCCTCCGCCTATGATCGGGATGATGATCCCTTCCGCGCGAGCTTTGATTTCACTGACGGTACTGGCTTCGCCGCACAAGCAGCGCCGAAATCCGTATCGCCGTTCGATATGGCTGATTTGGGAGGCGACTTAGGCACAGCCAATTTCGATTTCTCAGGCGGTGGTGACTTTGGTGGTCCGTTTTCCGCCAATACCGGCAGCAGCGCTGCGGCTGCACCTGCCGAACCTGATTACGGCTACAACCCCAACTCCAGCGCGACTACCGATAGCAATATGTTCAAATTCGACACTGGCTCTTTCGGCGCACACAGCCAGAGTCAGAGTCAGGAGCAAGCGTACGCCTCGCCTAGCTACGGACAGAGCTATGATCAGGGTTACGATCAAAGTTTTGAACAAAGCTATGAACAAAGCAGCAGCAGCTTCAAAGTCCCCGGCGGCTACAGCGATCCGAGTGTGGAAGACAGCGGATCGTACGCGGGTAGTAGCTACGGCAGTACGTCAGCGGATCGCTTCAAGTTCAACTCCGCGCCGCTGGAGACGGGAGTTTCCGCCAGTAAAGGATCGCGGCGCGGTATAGAGATGCCGGGAAGCAGTGGTTTGTTTCGTGACAATCCACTGGATTCGAATCCCGATCTTGGGGCGACGATCACAGAATTCTCGGACGATGAACTGGCGGGTGCGAGTGGTGTGTTCGGCATGGCGACGCGCAAAGCGGACAGCCGAGCCAAGCGCCCTGATAATTTTGCGGCAGCCAGCAACGCAGGACTGTCTACAGCAGGCAGTGCGGTTGTTAGCAGCGGCGCGTTCCGCTTGATCCCCCCAGAGATCAAAGCACCGGGCGGTAAGCGCGGCGCTCGCAGCAGCGGTGGCAAGGTATCCGTGCGAACACTGATCGCCGTGATCGTACTGCTGATCCTGAATGTACTTTCGATTGCGGTGCTAATCTTTTTCAATCTGCGTGGTATGGGCATCGTCTGAGGCGAAATTTGTGTGAGCGCAGCAGCTCCCATCCAATTCGGCAGTGAAGGCAGTGGTATTCGGGGAACAGCGGGCGACTACCCGCTTGATCCCCCTACGCTGCTGCGTATCGGGCGCGGCATCGGACGCTGGCTGACGACACAGCCAGACTTCAACGAAAGCAGCGCCAGCGCGTTGTTCGGTCAGGATACGCGCGTTACCTCCCCTATGCTAATGCAAGCACTCGCAACCGGCATGATGGCAGAAGGCATTACCATCGTCAACGCGGGTGTGCTGCCGCTGCCCGGCATTAATCACCTGTTAGCTGCCAATGCGGGCAAATTCGACATCGGACTGTATATCGGTGCAGGCGACGAGCCAGCCAACCGCAACGGGTTCAAGTTGATCGGGCGCGATGGCTATTCGCTCTCCCGTGTGGACGAAGGCGCAATCGAGCAGTTGATCGATCTGCTGAAAGATAATCGGATGGCACGCAGCGGTTCATTCAAGCGCTATTCGCTGCTGCCCGCTTCCGGTCTGATCGATCAGTACATGGCGCATCTGACGGGCTGGTGTGCGCCCGATGCCCTCAGTGGTTGGCGGATCGTGGTAGATTGTGCCAATGGCGCGGCACACAAAATTGCCCCTGACGCGCTCAAATTAGCAGGCGCAGACATCACGCTGACGATCAACGACACCACCGACGGCTCTAGCATCAACTACCTCAGCGGCAGTGCGCACGTGATCAAGGATCGCAAGAATCTGGTGGAAATCGTGCAGGCAATGGACGCCAATGCAGGGATCGCGCTATCCGGCGACGGTGATGGCGTAGTGGTAGCGACGCCCGGTGGTAAGCTGCTAGATGGCGATGCGCTGCTGGCGATCATCGCGACGGAGATGAAATCCGCTGACAATCTGCCCGATAACGCGATCTGTGGTACGCCGCGCAGCAGTAAGATGTTAGAACGGTTCCTGAGCAAACAGGGCATCGACTTACTGCGATCTGATGATGTTCTGCAAACGATGCGCCAGCGCGGACTGCGGATCGGTGGTTACCCCGATGGACGGATCATCATTCTGGATGATACTCACAACAGCGCGGATGGTGTCTACGTGGCGCTGCTGCTCGGCTGGTTGATCACTTATCATCAGAAGTCTGGCGGCTTGACGCTCGATGAGATCGCGGCGCAGGTACTAGAGAACTGATTAGCATCACTACGATAGCAGTAATGCACCCTCAGAATACAAAGAGGCTGGTGTCATAAGCGACACCAGCCTCTTTTATTAGTTGGAACTAGCGATTAACGTCAGGGCGTCGCCGTCGCAGCAACCGTCGCTTCGGCAGTTGCTGTAGCCGCTTCAGTCGCTGCCTCGGTCACCGCTGCGGTTGCTTCAGGCGTCGCACCTTCGCTGCCGGGCAGATAGTCGGCAGAAGGATCGACACCGAAGTACTTGCGGTAAATCTCGGCATACTGACCACTGGCGATTACCTCAGCCAGACCTGCGTTGACCTTCTCTAGCAGATCGGTGCAGTCTTTACGCACCGCGATACCATACTGCTCGGTGGTGAACGGCTCGGTCACTACGACCAGATTGGCATCCGGTGTGTTGAGCACGTAGGCAATGGATACAGTGTCGTCATTGACTACCGCGTCCACGTCGCCATTCGCCAGCGCCTGTGCAGCTTCGGGGAAGGTCGGATATTCGCTCACCTGTGCGTCGGGGATTTCCTTCGCGGCAGCAGCACCAGTCGTGCCGAGCTGAACACCGATCTTCTTGCCCACCAGATCGGCAGCGCCCTTGATCGTCTCGGCGTCTGCCTGACGTACTGTGATCACCTGACCAGCGGTGAAGTACGGGTTGCTGAAGCTGACGACCTGCGAACGCTCCTCAGTGATCGTCGCCGCGCTGATCACCAGATCAAACTGACCAGCAGCCAGATTGATGAAGATGGGATCGAAAGGCGCATTGACAATATTGACGGTGAAGCCAGCCGATTCGGCAATCGCCTTGATCAGGTCGATGTCGAAGCCGACAAACTCACCAGTGGAAGGATCGACGCTCTCAAACGGCGCATAAGCCACGTCCGAACCGACAGTCAATTCACCGGAGGTCTTGCAGGCTGCTAGCGTAGCAAGGGCGGTTGCTTCCGCAGTCGCTTCGGCGGTTGGCTCGGCAGTTGCTGCAACCGTAGCTTCGACGGTGGCGGCAACCGTGGCTTCAGCCGTAGCAGCTTCGGTAGCCATTGCCGTGGCTTCGGCAGTTGCTTCAACAACGGCAGTCGCTTCAATAGTTGCTGCTTCAGTGGCAGCAGCGGTAACTTCAGCCGTAGCAGCTTCGGTCGCTGCTTCGGTGACGACAGCAGTCGCTTCAACGGTTGCCGCTTCAGTAGCAGCAGCGGTAACTTCAGCCGTAGCGGCTTCGGTCGCTGCTTCGGTGGCGACAGCAGTCGCCTCGGCAGTTGCTGCTTCGGTAGCGGCAGCGATCACCTCAGGCGTGCTCGCTTCGGTGGCAGCAGCGGTAACTTCAGCCGTAGCGGCTTCAGTTGCTGCTTCGGTAGCGACAGCAGTCGCTTCGACAGTCGCCGCTTGAGTGGCAGCAGCGGTGGGTTCGGTGGTTGCTACAGTGGTCGCGGCAGCGGCAACTTCCGTAGTTGGTTCTGTGGTTGGTGGTCTAGGTGTGCTTGTTGGGGTCGGGCTGCCGCAGGCGCTCAGAAGTAGAGTGAACGCCATGACAAACAGCACCATGACAGAGAATCGCTTGCCTAACAGTAGCATTGGACTTAACTCCTCCACGGTGTACGCATAAAGCTGATAACAACAAGCCAAATGGCTTGTTCGATATTACACAAGCAGTGGGGAATGTCAAAGGGCAAGTTGAACTATTTATGACCCCTCCAATTCACCTATTTCGCCGATTCCAGACACCGAAAACGCACGATCACTCAATATTCAGGTTACTTTTCCGCTACTTTGTCCGATCCTTTGGTACACTGATAGCCGCTGAATCTTCTGGGAATTAGTGCAAATTCATGAGATCGAGACTACCACTGCTGCTCACCGGATCGTTGATCGCGCTGGTGTTGTTCCTGAGCGCCACAACTGCTGCCATCCCAATCAGCGCACAAACGGCGGTGACCTTCACACCGATTTACCTGATCGTGACCGATACGATGACCCCATCACCCACTGCGTCTCCGATCTACTTGATCGTGACCAGCACTCCACAGCCGCAATACCTGATCGTCACCTCGACGCCAGAACTGCCGACGCCTATCAACAGCGCTACCGCCGAAGCCCGACAAACTCTAGCAGTGGTGGCAGGCTATCAGGATCACTTTTTGTTCCGCCGTCCCTTCGCTGACGATTTCCAGACCTTCTGGGCACGCAATTATTCCTACGGTTCCACCAATGAGGGAACACTGCGTGTGCATCATGGTATCGACATCTCTAATCCGCCGGGAACGCCGATTCTGGCGGCATCCGGCGGTGTGGTCTATTACGCGGGTAAAGATGTTCCTGTCTTGTTTGGTCCGCAGCCGAATTTCTACGGCAACGTGATCGTGATCGAGCACCCCTTCACCGATGCCAACGGGCAGAAGGTCTATTCGCTGTACGGACACCTCTCGCGTCTTGACGTAGCGGTGGGACAGGTGGTGCAAGCCGGACAGACCATTGGCATCATCGGTGCAACGGGAGTGGCGGCGGGTACTCACTTGCATTTCGAGGTACGCGTTGGTGATCCGAACAGTTACCTCTCCTCCCGTAACCCTGAACTGTGGGTGCAGCCCTATCCTTATCGCGGCGTGATCGCGGGGCGTGTGCTCGATGCCGATGGCAAGCCGCTGATGGGTGTGCGTGTTGAGGCACAGGCGGATACGGGCTACCAGTCGGCATATAGCTATGGCGACACTGAGGTGAACGGTGATTCCGTGCTCGGCGAGAATTTCGTGATCCCCGATCTAGCGGAAGGCAACTATAAGGTGTTCGTCCGCCAACCGGACAAGAATCTTTACGGACAGGGGCGCGTCGAAGTGCGGGCAGGACACGTCAGTTGGGTGGAGTTCAAGGCTGTCGGGCAGTGAGCAATCTCACCGTGACCCATCGCGCCCCATTATGGTTATTCGGCGTGGTGCTGGCGTTGATCGCGGCGAAGGGGATCGAGGTCGTCGGTACGCTGCGGGAAACGGCATTATATCAAGAATTCGCGCTGCCGTTCTCGCCTACAGTGCGGATCGCTTTCGACGGCTTCTGGCTGATCGCGCTGTTGTTCCTGATGATCGGATTGTGGCGACGGTCAACGTGGGCATATCACTGGTGTGCGCCGCTGCTCACCTTATACGCGATCAGTCACATGCTGTGGCAGCTATTGTTCTTCCGCGCGGATTTTGATCGGGGGCGGCTGCTATTTCAGATCGGGATCAGCGTGGTACTGCTGATCCCGTTGTGGTTGTGGGTCTGGACACGTCGGCGGTGAGCTAGTTTCCCGCTACTTGCGGATCACTTCTATGCCGCCGAGGTAAGGACGCAGCACTTCCGGAACGATCACGCTGCCATCCGCTTGCTGGTAGTTCTCCAAAATCGTGATAATTACGCGCGGCATCGCCAGACCAGAGCCGTTGAGGGTATGTACATACTCTGGTTTCGCGCCTGCCGCCGGACGGTAACGGATCATGGCACGACGTGCCTGGAATGCCTCCGCGTTGCTGACGGAGCTAACCTCCAGCCATTCATTGCTGCCCGCCGCCCACGCCTCGATGTCGTAGGTTTTGGACATGCCAAAGCCCGTATCACCTGTACACAGTTCTAACTTGCGGAAGGGCAGTTTCAGCGCCCGCAGCAGATCAGCGGCTTGCTCAAACATCGCTTCGTGCTCGGCGTTGCTGCTTTCCGGCGTGGTCAGTTTGTACATCTCCACCTTCTGGAACTGATGCACGCGCTTGATGCCGCGCACATCACGTCCAGCGCTGGTCGCTTCGCGCCGCCAGCAGGGGGTATTCGCCACGTAATAGAGCGGCAGTTGATCCGCCTCTAGAATTTCGTCGCGGTGCAGGTTAGTGATCGCCACTTCTGCCGTCGGCAGCAGGTACAACTGAGCATCCTGATCCACGAACATGTCGTTGCGGAACTTGGGGAACTGTCCCGCGCCGTAGAGTGCTTCTTCCTTGACGATGAAGGGCACGTAGAGTTCGGTGAAGCCATTGGCGGAATGGCGATCCAGACAGAAGTTGATCAGCGCTCGCTGCAGACGCGCCCCCATGCCCTTCAGCACGTAGAAGCGCGTACCGGAAAGTTTGACGCCGCGCTCAAAGTCGATCACGTCCAGTTCAGGACCGATCTCCCAGTGTGGCTTGGGGGTGAAGTCAAACTTGGGCAGGTCGCCCTCCGTGTAGACGACGGTGTTCTCCTCGCTGCTGGCACCGATCTTGACCGTCGGCTGCAGCAGATTGGGAATCCACAGGTGATTCTCGCGCAGTTCGGCGTCCACCTTTTCCAGCTCGGCAGAGAGTGCGTTGACGCGATCTCCCATGCCGCGCAGGGCTTCGCTCAGGCGGTCTAGCGCACCTTCATCGCCTTCGACATCAGCGGGAGGGTTGCTCATCAGTTCCAGCGCCGTGGCATAATCCTTGCCCTCAATCGCGCTGACGATGCGGGCAGCGACGCCATTCATGGCAGCTTTAGAGAGCTGCTTGTTACCGCGAAAACGCCCCATCTGCTTATTCAGTTTGTTGCGTTCCGCTTGCAGCGTTTCACTTTCTACGATCAAATCGCGGCGCTGCTTATCCAGCGCGAGGATGGTATCAACGCGGGCGACAGCGATATCATCGAAGCGTTTGCGAAGTTGTTCCTTGACCCATTCGGGCTTCTCGCGGATCAGGGCGATGTCGATCACGGTTGTTTCTCCTGTGGTGGTTGCGCCTTAGCGGCAGTTGCTTTATCGGTCCAGCGCGGACCCATTTTGAAATCTCGGTAGATGCGGGCGGCTGCCAGCAGCACACCCCCGATGATCACACCGTAAATCAGCGCGTCAAAGAACTGCGGTGTCAGAAAGCTGAAACTACTGCCACTTTCCATCTGCTGCTCTCCTTCGTAAAAACGAAAAATCCCTCGTCCGCTGTGATGTGCCGCCAAGTACAGACTCAGCAACAACATCAGGACGAGGGAATCGTGGTGCCACCTGATTTCGCCACCGCCATTGTTCGAGCATTGGCGGCAGCCTCATTCGCGCGTTAACGGGCGCAGCCGTCCGACCTTAGCGGCAGCCGATGGCTGCGGTTCGGTGGCGACATGATCGGGAGTGGAAAGTAGATCGGCTGTGCTGCCACCTTTCACCAATTAGTGGCTCTCTGCGAGCGGCACAATCTACGAAGCTCCGTCAGAGTCGTTAGACGATAGGAAGTCTAGCAGCCAGCAGCGCGGTTTGTCAACGGCGAGCTTGCAGCACTACTCAATTCACAAACCTGATCAGCGCATTGTCGAAGTGACCGTGAATGGTTAAAATCATATACAAAATATAATGTTATGTTAGGGGTAATATTTGATGTCAACGGTTGTATCAATTATGGGTATGCACCGCTCCGGCACATCAATGATCACCCGCTTGCTGAACATTTGTGGACTTCATCTAGGTGACTACGCAGACCTGATCCCGGCGCAGCCAGAGAATCCCGAAGGGTACTGGGAAAATCGCAACTTCGTGCTGCTCAATGATGATCTGCTGACGGCACGCCGCGCCAGTTGGGATCAGCCACCGGCGGTTAGCGTCGGCTGGTCAGAAAACCCCGAATTCGCGCCACTTTATCACCGCGCCAGAGGCTTATTACACACGCTCCAGGATCATGATCGCTGGGGTTGGAAAGACCCTCGCAACTGCCTGACTCTGGAATTCTGGAAAACACAGCTTCCCCAGCTAAAAACGCTGATCTGTTTACGTAATCCGCTCGAAATCGCGGCATCGTTGATATCGCGCGGATTTTCCTTTAGTGACGCTCTAGCGTTGTGCCTCCACTATTTCGATCACTTGGCGCTGGCGCTGAACAGTACACCCACCGTGATTACACACTACGACAGCTATTTCTATGATCCCTGTGCCGAACTAGAGCGCGTCACTCAGTTGCTGGGCATTCCCAGCAGCAAGGCACAGATCGAGGAGGCGGCAAAATCGGTTTCAGTGGCATTGCATCGGCAGGTGACGCCTTCACAGATCGCGGGCGCGGTACTGCCTGTGAACGTTGCTCAGCATTATCATGCATTTTGTCTGGAAGCTGGCACTGTATATCAGCAAATGAGCGCTGACCTGAAGCACCAGAATGCAGCGCTAGAGCGTTACGCGCTAACTACTTATCACGACCTAAAAGAGAAGAAATTGGTGATCACTGCTCAGACGCAGCAGATCGGAGAACAGCAAGCAGAGATCGAGCGCCTAAGCACTTTGGCGACAGACTTGAATGAGCAAATAGCGGCGCAAGTAGAAGTTCATCAGCATAGTCTGAGTGCTGCCGAACAAACTATTGTGGCGCAGCAGGCACAGATCGGACTGCAGCAGCAGGAACTTCAACAGCGCACCACTGATCTTGCCGTTGCATCCGCACAGTTGACGGCGGAGCAACAACGCGTGCAGCAGAGTCAAGCGATCAGTGAGCAGCGGCAGCGACAATTGGAACGACTACATGGAGAAGCGGAGTTACTGGCAGCGCAAATCGTAGCGGGAGAAAAGCAGCGACAGGACCTTCAGGCACAGGTGCTGCAGCTTACCGTCGAAAATCAAGCGATGCGCGGCACCAAAGGATGGCAAACGTTAGAAGCATGGTGGCGCGTCAAATCCGCCATCACCCATTCCGCCCCATATTTACTACTGCGTACGTCCTCGCTGATCATCATCCAAGAAGGTCCGCTTGCGTTTGTCCGTCAATTGGGGCGCTGGATCAAAGGCGAGCGCGGCTACTATCGGCGTTTCGAGCAGGTTTCGCCGGTTCGCGAGCCAGTTCCTGAACCGGACACATCGCACTTACAGTGGACGGCGGAACAACCTGAACTCAGCGACAGTATCGCAGGCATCGTGACCATACGCGGATCATTCACTGCGACGACGGGCGTGAAACAGATCGAGCTGCGCGTCAACGGTCAAGCGGTCACGGCACAAGCGTGTTCCGGACAGGGCGCAACCGAGCGCGAGTTTGAGTTTCTGTGGGATGCTTCGCTACTTGCGGCAGGCTCCTATGAGGTCAGCGTGCACTTAATCAGCGAGCGAGGCAGCGTCCGGCAAGTGACTAAGACGCTGTGGGTGCAGCAAACTCCCTGAGTCGACAATGTTAAGCTTAATCGTAAACGCCTAATTCTGATGCCGCCTGCGAACAGATCGTGCGGATACACAGCCGATCTTGTTCATCCAGCGAATCCCGTGAGAGGCGAATCGCGGATGCCGTGATCGGTTCACGCAGTGTACCGCGATCATAGCCATCGAGAATACGATCCAGCACCGTCATGGGATCGCTGACCAGCGCGTCGTAATGAACGATCTGTACTTGCGAGGCGTGATCCAGCACCCGCTCCGCGAAATACTGCCACAGCAGCGCTCGCCGCTGGGCGACGTCCGACACCTCCGCGATTTGTTGCAAGCGCGATTTTAGAGGTTCTGGCAGCCAGACATCGTTGGGGTGACCAATGGGACGATTATTGATATCGGCATCTCGCAGATGGGCGAAACTTTTCTTCCACGATCCGATGGTATCAAAGGGATTACGCACGCAGACGATCACTCTGGCGTCGGGCAGCACACGGCGAATGCGCGCCAGATGGGACAAATAGGCGACGTTGTTTTTGCTGCCAAGCACGAAGTTTTCGTTGTCAACGGTAGGTACATATTCGCTGTAGCTATCGTTGAAGGCGGTATCCTGCGTGATCTTGCCATCCTGCAGCTTATTGCGGATCGGGCGTCCGTCAAGCACATCGGCGCGTATCTGACGATAGAAGGTTGCCACACCCCACGGTATGAACTGTGACTGCAACGGCGCAAAGATCGCCTCTGGTTCGTTGAGGATCACGCAATTGCTATAACGATGCAGCAAATTGCAGAGGTAGCTGGTGCCGCTGCGGGAAATGCCCGTGATGATCAGTTCAGATGCTTTGGCTTCACGTTTACTCACTCGTGAGCGGATAGTTGCAGGTGGCTGCATAGCTTGTTGCCACATCGGAGACTCCGCGAGCAGAGTCTTGATCTGCGGATGGTCGGTGACAATCTGGCGCACCAGATCGCGCAGCAGCGGCTCCTGACGAACGTACTCGGCATCGTGGTAATGGGCAAAATACGGCGGGTAGCGTGGATCGAGGCGGCGAATGTTCACGGGAAAATTGTAGCGTTCATCCAGACAGTCAACTGCAAGATCAAGCTTACGCACTGCCGCCGCTAAGCCGATCTGATCGCTGTATGCCCTTTCAGCAGGTAACCGCTCATCCTGCCGGATCGCTTGCAGGCAACTGAGCCATGCACTGCCAAAATCCAGTGCTCGATCTACCGCCACGAAGCCACCATTGAAGTACGGCGGCATATAATTCTTAGCTGTGGTGGTGGGGATCATTTGATCCGGCAACTGAGTTCCCGCTGTCTCGAATGCCAGCTGCCAATCTTGTGCGCTGCGGGCGAAGCGGGCGACATCGGAAGGCTTGGCGTTAAAGGAGATAGCGAAGCGCGGTTCATCATCAAAGTCACGCACACACAAGATGTCGGAGTCGAGAAAGATCACTTTGTCAGCGCTGGTAGGGATGCTCAGACAAGGGATTTTGTTGGCATTGGGGAAATCGCGCCCAATCGGATTCTGAATATCGACCATGCACACGCCCAGCGACTCCAGAATCTGGCGCGTCAGCGGGCGGATTTCCCCCCACGTCTCGGCGGGTGTTGGCACAGCAGCGAATAGTTCATAACGACAGCGAAGGAAGCGGCGCAGCGAAGCAGCCAGCAGCACGGCACGATTCTCCAGCTCACCGGATTGGCAGACGAAAACGAAGGCGAAGCGGCGCTGTTGGCTTGGCGCTGAAGCACGTTCGGAGATCGTGGTCAGTGGTTGGTAGATCAGTCCTCGCTGCACGGCGATCCGCGCGGCTAGACGCCGATAACCCAGATCGCCTGTCAACCGTGCCGCCAGTGCCAATGTTTCAACTAGCTGCACGTCTTCAACGGTCTTGATCGCTCCTTCCCGATTCCGTTCGATGCCGACACGTGTGCTGCCCGCGATCCCAAGCGTGCCATCAGCTTGCAGCTTAGTTGCCAGCCAATCTAGCGCCCTCGTAATCATCGCGGAGACTTGCGCTCGGAGTAGGGGATCAGCGCAGGTAAGCGCGTACACCGTCGCGAAAAATACGCCAATATACTGGTAGCGCACATCGTAGCCGCTCAGTTCGGGGTTAACACCTTCTGACGTTTGTAAGCGCAGTCCATCATGGGCATACGAAGCAGCATGCTGTGCCAATTCCGCGTCCTTAGTCAACCGCGCCGCCTGACCGAGCGCTGCCGCCATCAACCAGCGCCGATGAGTAAATGGCATATTCGCTTGTCTACCAGCTTCTGCCACTTCAGGACGGGTTAGCCAGCGGGCAGAGGCGTGAATCCGGGCGCTGTATTCCACGATCCGTGCGTGATCTTGCTGTGAGTTCGCTTCTTGGAGCAGCAGCAGCGATCTCGCTGCCGCCTCGATGAAAAAGGAGCTAGTGTGCAGCGGAGCGCCAGCACTGGTGGGAAAGCTGCCATCAGTGTCTTGCTGCCGGAAACCCCATGTCAGCGCCCGCCAGCCACGTTCTATCAGCGTATGGGTGCCGTGCAGCAGCCCCGTGGTAATCAATAGGGCGCAGCGGCGCTGCAATTCGATGTACCAGCGATCCGTCTGTCCCTGTTCCCACTGCGCATTGATCGTCACCGCACCGCTGTCAGCAATGTCGTGGAGGGGCGACTGCGCTTGATACGCGGTATGCATCAAGACAGGGTCGCTAAATAGTGGTAGTAGATCCATTGTCTGAATAGAGTCTGACATTATTCACGCTGCTGGAGATGGCATCACATCGATTGTAACAAGCCCCCTTAATTTGGGTCATCGTGGCAACGATTTGTAAATAACATGGAGTTTGTGAGGCTAGGGAAGGCACAACGTCATTATGGTCATGCATCGTTTCAATCGTTGGCTGTATCGCGGGCACCGAACCAATCCCATTGGGAAGGTACTAACCACTTTTTGGGCACGTTTTTCGTCGTTGGGACTCACACACAATTACATGGAGACACTGGAGGTCAGCGGACGTAAGTCTGGACGGATTATCTCACTTCCGGTGGTCATCGCCATCGTCGATGGACAGCGCTATCTAGTTTCGATGCTCGGCGAAAATGTACAGTGGGTACGGAACGTGCGGGCAGCAAATGGACGGGCAGCGCTACGCAGCGGTCGTCTGGAGCAAATCCGCCTAGAAGAAGTTGCGGTGGAGCAGCGGGCGCGTATTCTGAAAACTTACCTGCGCTTAGCGCCGGGGGCACGTCCACATATACCTGTAAGCAAAGATGCTCCGCTGGCGGAATTTGAGCGGATCGCAGCAGATTATCCGACGTTTCGTGTCGTCTCTGCGCAGGACTAGCTCCACTCCTTGAGAATGCGCACCGTCGCGCCGTGAAGGTCTTGGTACTTGTCGCCATGGGCGAGCGCTTCATCGTACTGCGGCGCAGGCAGCGATTGCGTGAGTTTGTGCTGCAGCTCGTCCCAGATCGGCATTAGGTCGGCAGTGATGCGATGAGTACGCAGCCCGCCAACCAGTTCCGCTGACCAATAAGGCTTTTGCAGCGCCATGTAGTAGAGCGCTACACTGAGCAGCACACGAATCAGCAGGGCAGGGACTTGCACCGATTCCGCGATTTGCAGCGCTTCGCGCAGTTCTTGACGTGCTTGCAGGTAACCCGTGTTGTCACCATTGATGATGATCCGTGCCCGTGCCAGATCGCTGAAGGTCTCCGCAACGGTCAGCCGTTCCTGTACACCCTTGAACATGCGGATCGCTTCGCTGTAATAGCGATACGCCAGCGGACTGCGCTCCGACACCGCCAGATCGCCTTTGATCTTGGTGTTGTAGGCGATGATGTGGTAATCGGAAATGCGGTTAGCGATGTCCAGACTAGCTTGTACCAAACGTAAACAATGATCGCTTTCGCCGCGTAGCCGTGCGATCTCGCCAAGCTGCGAAAGGATACGGGCGCGATGCCATGAATACTGGTTGACTTCGCCAGTCATGTCCAACAGTTTGAGTGCTTCTTGACCACAATCCCATGCGCCCTGCAAATCGCCACAGTTGAACAAGATCGGAGATAGATTCAAACCGAGGACTTCCGCCGTCATTTGTGTATCTTCTAGTTCGCGGGCTGCCTCCAACGCTTGCCGAGCGTATTTCTCCGCCTTTTCGTAATCACCTTCCATCACGATGGTCATGATCAACGCACGCAGCACATCCACCCACATTGCCGGATCATCCACCAATTCCGCCAATTCTAAGCAGTGTTCTAGAACTTTATGCGCGTTGGTGACCTCGCCCAAACGTAACTGTGCTTGCGCCTGCCAGTACAGCAGTTGGATCAATTTGTCGGCGTGCTGACCGTCGGGATCGGAGGTTGCCAAGCCGATGCGTGCCCGTTCCGCGACCTTGCGCAGCCTCGCGAAGCTGTTCAACTGCCACAACTGCTCGGCGGCGACGATGGCGTATCGTGCTTCGTTGGTCGCATCACCTGCTTGATGCCAGTGTTCCAGCAAGATCATGGCGTAATCGGGATCATCGGGGAAAACGGCTTCGACGGCTTCAGCGTACTGGCGATGCAAATCGGCGCGGTAACTGGCAGCGACCCCGTAAAGCACGCCCTCGCGCATCTTTTCGTGCGTGAAGCTCCAGCGATTCTCGCGGTAAACAAGGATCGAAGCGACAGCGCATTCGTTCAGCCAGCGTTCAAAATTTAACGTTGGGTTCAAGTGGGCGAGGATCGTCAGATCGAGATCGCGTCCGCCCACCGCCGCAAGGCGCAGCACAAACTGCGATTCCGGCTGGATGCGTCCTAGCCGTCGTTGTGCCAGTGCCATGATGCCCATCGTGACCACTTGTTCCGGCAGCCGATTCTGCCCCACGCGGTCTAGCTGTCCGGCGTCTTCCGCCAGTGCGCGCATCACTTCGACCAGAAAATAAGCGTTACCTTCAGTCTCGCGGGAAAGCAGTTCCAGTAACTCCGGTTGATAGGCGGTGTCGCCCAGCACCGACACCGCCAACGACTGCACCTCGTTGTCGTTGAGGCGGCGCAGGGGCAGCCAGTTCATCGGCGGCAGCCGATCAACTGCCAGTGTCGATTCTTCGCTGTTGTAGCTGGTGACAACCATCAACGGCAGCGAGTTGATCAGCTCAAACAGATAGCGCAGTGGGATTAGGCTTTCTTGCAGCCAGTGAACATCCTCGATTAGCAGTAAGATCGGGCGAATCTGACGGGCGAACAGCATGGTAATAGAGAGTGATAACCGCTGCTGATGATCACGCCCTTCGAGGCGGGGCACGTCAAGCACTTCTTTGCCCAAGAGTGTGCCAATATCCGGCACAATCTCCTTCAAAACGCCTGCTTCAAAGTCATCAATGTGCGTGAACAGTGCCATGTGCCGGATGATAGTACGCCACGGATGGTAGGGCAGACCACCATCGCGCGGAGTGTAGCCGACAACCACCGTCATGCCTTCAACCAGCGCTTGCGCCCGCAGCTCTTCCAGCAATCGCGACTTGCCGACACCATACTCACCGATAACCATCCAGCCCGATCCGCGCCCATCAATGGCGGCGTGCATGGATTCAGTCAGCTTCTTCAATTCAGATTCACGCCCGACAAAGTTGGCGGTCTGCAAAAAACTTTCGCGGATGCCAGTGCTTTCGTTGGGCACAGGTTCGTGAATCGCCTCGCTCAGGGCGCGAATCACGCGCTGTGCATTGGGGTAGCGTGTATCAGCACGTTTAGATAGCAAGCGTCCGATAATCGGCGCGATCTCACGCCGCTCGTCCTCGTTAAGCCGCAGCATGGTCAGATCAGGTTTACGTTCGCGGATGTCACGCCGCAGTTGATCGTTGTTACTGAGATCGAAGGGATGTTTGCCCGCTAATAGTTCAAACGCCAACATGCCCACCGAGTACAGATCGCTAGCTTCGGTGGCAGGCTCTCCGAATAGCAGTTCAGGCGCGGCATAAGCCAGAGTCCCTGCCGCGATGCTATTGTTGTCGGCGGGAGCGGCTAGACCGAAGTCCAGCAGCTTGGCTCGTCCATCTTCTAACACGAGGACGTTGCTCGGCTTGAGATCGCGATGAATTAGACCATGACGATGCAAATACGTAAGCGCTTGCAAAATCTGGATCAGCAGCTTGACCCGATCTCTGATCGATGCACTGACGAATTCTTTGAGTGGACGCGCCCGATCTAGCAATTCCATCGTGAAATACGGCAGATCGTCGTTATCGAACCCATAATCGTAGACATGGATGATGTGTGGATGGCGTAGTGAAGCAAGTGTGCGGAATTCATTCGCCAGTGCCAAGCGATAATCAAGCAGACTTGGAAACTGTTGATCCTGGGGTCGTACCGTCACCTGTTTGAGTGCTACGATCTGCGCTGTCAAGCGATCCTTGACGCGATAGACCGCCCCCATAGCACCCCGCCCAATTTGCGCGATGACTTGATAGCGATAGCCGATGGTATGCTGCATATACTCGTAGCGTGATGAAAGAGCGTGACGGACGTTGTTCGCAGAAATCAATATCAAACAGTTCTATTAGAATACGACTTGTAGCAATTGTAGCGAGTCCACCACAAGGTTAGCACTAAGATTGTGCAGTTTGGGCAAGCTGAATGGTTTTCAGCCGTTTACTGCCATTCGATACAGCGCTTGAATCTCATCGGGACTGCTGACCACAACTTTAAGGTCTTGTAGCAGTCCGTCATGCACACCATAAATCCAGCCATGAACGGAAAGCGACTGTCCACGCTGCCAAGCACCTTGTACGAGGGTGGAGTGGCAAACGTTGTAGACCTGCTCGATCACGTTGAGTTCGCAGAAGCGATCAAACCGCTGCTGTTCATCGTTGATCGCTGCTAAGGCGCTTTGATGCTTCTGGTAAATGTCCTTGAGGTGACGCAGCCAGTTATCAATCAAGCCAAATTGCTTGCCTTGCATCGCTGCGCCGACGCCGCCGCAGCCGTAATGACCGCAGACAATGATATCTTTGACTTGCAGCACATCCACCGCGTACTGAATCACCGATAGGCAGTTGAGATCGGTATGCACCACCACATTAGCGATGTTGCGATGGACGAACACCTCGCCGGGCAGTAAACCAATGATCTCGTTGGCGGGTACGCGGCTGTCTGCACAGCCGATCCATAAGTACTGCGGTTTCTGCTGCGCCGCCAAGCGCTGAAAGAACTCAGGATCGCGCGCGGTCATTTTTTCCGCCCACTGGCGGTTGTTATCGAAAAGATGGCTGAGAGTACGCATAGCTGTGCTTCTGCAAGTCCTTATTTTCAAGTTTCCCTATTGTAGCGAACCATTGGCGACCTGCCCCGTCAATTCGCAGCATTCATCAGCACGTTGATCAACTGCAAATTAGTGACCGTCAAGCTACCGCCTTTCCGAGAGAATTAGCAGTACGACGGCACAAACGCCAATAGTTTGCCGCCAACCTAGCATTTTCTAATTTTTGCCTACTGAAACCCATTAATCGCCCATTTTCTCCACTAAAAAAATGGGTTTAATTGGGCTGCTTGGAAGCAGATTGTCCCATTTACTTTAACCGCGGAGTGATTGCTAGTTAGGCTAGCCGCGCTACTCTTTTATTCTTCCTGCTTACGACTTAATATTGCGGCTTGGTAACAAATGAACGGTGTGGAGGGTGGAGCAGTGGCTGCAGATACGCTGTACCAGATTGACTTATTTGAAGGCATCAGCGCTGAAGAAATGAACTGGCTGCTCACCAACAGCCGCTTGCTCCACCTGCGCAATGGCGAGTACTTCATCAAGGAAGGCGATCCCGATGTCAAGTTCGCTGTCGTGCTGGAAGGTGAAATGCAGGTAACGCGGCAAATTCAGGGCGCCACGACGGTGCTGGGGACGACTCCGCGCGGAGTCTGCTGCGGGCAACTGAATCTACTGAATGGTACACCCGCCGAGCAGACCATACAGGCGATCATGTCTTGCACACTGCTAGTTTTTGAGCCAGATGCGTTTCGTGGCATTTTCGGTGCTTGTCCCAGAGTCGGTTCGCGCATTCTGCGCATCGCTGCCGAGCGGATGGCGATGTTTGCCAGTCAGGAGACGCAGCAGCAGAAGATGGCAGCATTGGGCAAACTCTCGGCAGGCTTGGCGCACGAGTTGAATAATCCAGCGGCAGCGGCGCGGCGTTCAGCCCAGTTACTGCAGGAAGCATTGCCCGCGCTGCAGATACAGACGATGACGCTGAACAATTACGGCTTTACGCGCGAACAAATGGAGATGCTAAAGAGTTTGCAGCAAGGTTTAATGTCCCCACTGCGGTATCACAGCGCCTTAAGTCCGCTGGAACGCAGCGACCTAGAAGAGGGTATGGGTAGTTGGCTGGAGGAACATGAGGTGGCGAACGGTTGGAAGATCGCTGCTGTGCTAGTCAATGCTGGCATCAGCGTGGATGATCTAGCGACCATGTACGATCAGGTGGGGGCGGATGCCGTGCCTGCGGTGATCACGTGGATGAGCCATCTGGTGATGGCGGCGGAATTGCTAGACGACGTGGCACAGAGCAGCAAGCGCATCTCCGATCTGGTCGGTGCGATCAAGGAATACACTTACGTGGATCGTGCTCCGATGAGCGATGATGTTGACCTTGAGCGGGGACTGGAAACAACGCTGCGGGTACTCAACCACAAGCTGCGAAACGTCAATGTGATCCGCGACTACGACCCCGCGCTGCCAAAAGTTGCAGGCAACGGTAGTGACCTGAATCAGGTGTGGACAAACCTGATCGATAACGCTATTGATGCGATGAAGGGCATGGAGAATCGCACGCTGCAACTGGCGACTCGCCATGAAGCCACCTTCGCTATGGTGGAAATCAGCGACAGCGGCAGTGGTATTCCCGCCGAGATATTGCCTCACATCTTTACTCCCTTCTTTACGACCAAAGATGTAGGCGCGGGAACCGGACTGGGGCTAGATATCTCTTATCGCATCATCGTTCAGCAGCATCACGGTACGATGGAGGTGCAGTCGGAGCCGGGGCGCACGCGCTTCATCATCCGCCTGCCAATTGCCTACAAGCAATAACGCCGATCATCCGGCATACTTGAGGCAATCAGAAAGCTTAAGCTAACAACTCCCCTGAAATTGAATTGGAGCATGGACAGTGGCAAAACCGATCATCCTTATGGTTGACGATGATGCGGAGGTCTTGGCGGCGGTAGAACGCGACTTGCGCCGCCAATATGGCGGGCAATATCGCCTAGTCCAAAGCAGTTCAGGTGCACAGGCACTTGACTCGCTGCAAAAGTTGAAGCTGCGGAATGACACTGTTGCGCTGATCATCAGCGATCAGCGCATGCCAGAGATGACAGGCGTTGAATTCCTGAAGCGGGCGCTGGATATTTACCCGCTGACTAAACGGGTACTGCTGACCGCCTACGCCGATACCGATGCCGCTATTCATGCTATCAATACTGTGCGCATTGATTATTACCTGATGAAGCCGTGGGATCCGCCGCAAGAACGGCTCTATCCCATATTGGATGATCTGCTCGGAAATTGGATTGATTCCTATCGCCCGCCATTCGAGGGTGTGCGGGTGATTGGTCATCAGTGGTCGTCATCGTCACACCAGATCAAGGATTTTCTGGCGCGTAACCAGATTCCCTACCAATGGCTGGACCTAGAAAAGAATGCGGACGCCTCGAAGCTGCTCTCGATGATTGAGGGCAAACCCGAAGCATCGCTGCCTGTGGTCTTATTCGCGGATGGTTCGTCGCTGCTGACACCGACTACGCAGCAAGTTGCTGCCAAACTCGGACTGAAGACGCGCGCTGAACAGCGCTTCTACGATCTGGCGATTGTCGGCGGCGGACCAGCCGGACTGGCAGCAGCGGTATACGGCGCATCCGAGGGCTTGCACACGGTGATGATCGAAAACACTGCGCCCGGTGGACAGGCGGGCACAAGCTCATATATCGAAAATTATCTAGGGTTCCCGGTGGGATTAAGTGGCGCTGATCTAGCTCATCGCGCTGTTACTCAAGCCCGCCGTTTTGGCGTCGAAATCCTTTCGCCGCAGGAAGCTAAGGAACTGCATATTCGCGATTCGTTCCGCGTCCTGAAGTTAGCCGATGACAGCGAAATATACTGTCATGCGCTGGTGATCTCGACGGGCGTCGCATACCGCAAACTGAATATCCCCGGTATTGAGAAGCTATCAGGCAGTGGCGTTTACTACGGCGCGGCGATGACCGAGGCGCTGAACTGCGCGGGAGATGATGTCTATGTCGTTGGTGGGGCGAACAGCGCCGGACAAGCAGCACTGCACTTCTGCAAATATGCCCGCCGCGTGATTATGCTAGTTCGGGGCGAAGGCTTATCGGCAACAATGTCTTATTACCTGATCGAGCGCATCAACCAGACAGACAACATCGAAATCGTGTCCTGCACCGAAGTTGCAGAAGTCATCGGTGAGGATCGTTTGGAGCAATTGCGCCTACGTAATAACAGGACCGGCGAGGAGAGGATAGTCGAGAGCAGCCGTTTGTTCATCTTCATCGGCGCAGCGCCCTGCACGCAGTGGCTTCCCGACGTGATCCACCGCGACGCCAATAACTTCATCCTGACCGGATCAGACTTACAAACGAATGGTAAGAATCCCAAAGGCTGGGATCTAGATCGCCCGCCGTACTTGCTGGAAACGAGCGTACCGGGTGTCTTCGCGGCAGGAGATGTGCGGCACCAGTCGGTGAAGCGCGTTGCCTCTGCTGTCGGTGAAGGGTCGATTGCAATCCAGTTCGTGCATCAATATCTGGCGACGCTCTAAACAGCGATTAGCTTATCCTTGCGAAGAATCCGTCGGCGGTGCGGTAGCTGGCGGCTGGATTGTGGCATTGGGCGCTTGTGTGGGCGGTGCTGTGCCGCCGCAGCGATCCAAGCCTTCGTTCGCCAGTTCGACAGCGTGCGGCGTCTGTGTCCAGATCAGCAAATCATAGAGCAGCGGATATGCCTGCGTGCAGCGCTGCATCAGCACATGAGAAAGTGCCTGATATGCCCAGCACTGCCACTGCCGCTGATCTTCGGGCAGCAGTTGTTCGCGGTTGGAGCATTGGGCAAACGCCTTGATTGCGTCGTCGTAGGCGCTGTTGCGATAGAGCACCTCGCCCAAGAAGCGCCATGCTTCGGTAGAGTCGCTGTCCAGCGTGGTAGCGGTGGTACAGTTATCTTTCGCCAGATTGAACTCGCCCATCGCCATGTAGGTCTGACATAAGCGTACATACGCCTTGATGCTGCGCCGATTCATCGACAGCACCGCGTTGTAATTCTGGATCGCCGCCTCCAGCAAATCCGGTTCACCTAGATTCGCTGCCATCACGCGGTTCAAGCCGCCCATACTGAAGTAGGGAAACGCCAGACGCGGGTTGACCTTTATAGCATTCTCGAACGCCGTTTTCGCCTGATCGTAGCGGCGACGCGTGGTCAGCAGATCGCCGTAGGCAACGTTAGCGTCAATGCTCTGAGGATCAAGTTGAACCGCCTTTTGTACTTCGACCAGTGCCTCATCGTAGCGCAGCGATCCCTCATAGGCACGGGCGAGGAAAGCGTGGGCTTCGGCATCCTGCGGATTCAGGTCGGTGGCGCGCAGACAAGCGCGCGAGGCTTCGTCGTAGAGACCCTGTGATACTTGCGCCAAACATAAAGCGGTGTAGGCACGCGCATTATTCGATTCAGCATCCGTTGCCTGCTGAGCGACCGTCAACGCTTCGTCCAGATCGCTGACGTTGCGCGGATCGTCGTAGCTGCGGTAGACCAGCATCCGCACCAATTCGTAGAGGATACCGACATCGTTGGGACGCTGCAGTGCAGCTAGGCGATAGTTCTCTACCGCCGTCGTCAGATCGCCGCGCCAGAAGGCGCGATCCGCACGTTCGGCGTATTCCACCGCATTGGGCGTTGAGGTGGGCGCGGAGCCAACAACATTTAGCGCCATCTTCTGTGCGGCGGGGAACTGCCACCAAATGACAGCAGCAATGCCTAGCACGATCACATTTAGCACCAACAAGGGCTTGAGCATACTGCTCTGCCGCCGCCCGTTGAATACTGCGCCAGTGCCGAGCGAGGAGCGATCCCGACGAATGCGATAATCAGTCATAAGTGTGGTAGCCTACCACGACGGCGGATCGGATTCAAGTGATACTCCTCGAACACTATTGATCAGATCAATCAAATCTCTAAGTCGCTTGTAAGTCTTAGGCAACCTGCCCAAAAGCTGGTGGTGAATTTTTGTACATACTGCCAATTGCCGATCCCGTACCTTGCACTTACACTCTTCACACACGTAAAAAAGTGGTAGTGAAATCCACAACCATGCAGCGAATTACCCGAATTAACCTCGTAACGCTTGTCAACCTTGTTGTCCTTATCCTTAAGGACATAACAAAGGGCGGCTTCACGTTGCAAGGTGTAGCGGGTTAACTACTACGAAACACTGAGCAAATGTAAAATCGGAAATGAAGAGCCGCCCCTGAAAAAGGCGGCTCTTTTAATGTCTGTAGCTGGCAGTACAATCTGCCACCAATGAGAAATCGCAGATTTCGGGAATAAGTGGAGTACAGGATCATGACCGCGCCAACCAGCTCAACCAACGCAGCCACGCCGTCGGAGTCACCTTCGTCTAGCGAGTACGTGGAAATGCAGGGCAACTCCAGTCCGTGGACGGAACTGTTTCAAGCTGATTCGTCTGCTAAGACGCGCAATAATGCGCAACGTCAATCCGCAGTGGCGGCAGCAGCTACGGCTACAGCTATGGCTACTGGCAACAAGTCGCAACCACAACAGCAACAGCGCCGTAGTGAACGCCCTGAAAGCGATCAGCGTGCCACCCAAGACGCCCTCTCTGCCATTTTTCATCAGGACTGAGAGGGCGTTTCGTTTCTCTGGTAGTGGCGATACCGGAAGTGGAAGTGGAATCGGAAGCACAACCTAGAAAATGGGGCAACCTTCTTAGCCAGCCGCACTTTCTACTTTGTACTTTTAACTTTGTACTTGGAACTCGACATGAAGCACTTAGAACTTAGCACCGAAAAACAATGGAGAGAACAATGAAACTGACAGGAGCCGAAATCATCTGGGAGTGTCTGATCCGCGAAGGCACTGAAACCGTATTCGGGTATCCGGGCGGTGCAATTCTGCCCACGTATGATGCCCTGAGCAAGTACGAAGGCAATGGTATCCATCACATTCTGGTGCGCCACGAGCAGGGCGGCACACACATGGCGGATGGTTATGCCCGCGCCAGTGGCAGGGTAGGCGTCGTCATGGCGACCTCCGGTCCCGGCGCGACCAATATCGTCACCGGATTGGCGACAGCGATGATGGACTCCTCACCCGTCGTTGCCATTACCGGACAGGTTCCCTCCACTGTCCTCGGTTCTGATGCGTTTCAGGAAGTTGACGTTACCGGTGTGACGCTGCCCGTGACCAAGCACAATTTTCTGGTCATGAAGATCGAAGATCTGGCTCCCACGATCCGCAAAGCGTTTCACATCGCACGCTCCGGTCGTCCGGGTCCAGTACTAGTAGATGTGCCCAAGGACATCCAGAATCAATCGATTGAGTTCAGCTATCCGACGGGTCCGATTCGTTTGCCCGGATACCGTCCACCGACCAAAGCCGCACAGGAACAGATCGATGCCGCGCTGGAGCTGCTCAAAGAGGCGAAACGCCCGTTGATTTTGGCGGGGCATGGCGTCACCATGTCCGGTTCGGAACATGCGCTGCGTAGTTTCGCCGAACTGACGCAGACTCCAGTAGCACTGACACTGCTGGGCAAAGGCGCGATGCCGGAAAGTCATCCGCTGGTACTGGGTATGATGGGAATGCACGGCGCAGCGGCAGTCAACACGGCAATCCAATCCGCTGACCTGCTGCTGGCGTTCGGCATGCGCTTCGATGACCGCGTGACGGGCAACTTGAAGACCTATTCGCCCAACTCGCGCAAGATTCACATCGACATCGACGCCTCGGAATTGAACAAGAACGTCAAAGTGGATGTCGGTATCGCAGGCGATCTACGCTCGGTGCTTGAGCAATTGATGCCTGTGATGCCACGTCTTGAACACCGCGAATGGATTAACGAGATCCGCGATTGGCAGGAAGATGGCGATCAGCGTGACATCATTCATCAAGCTGCGCCGACGGAGAAACTGTACGCCGCGCATGCGATCCACGATCTGTGGACGGCAACGGGCGGCGATTCGATGGTGGTCACCGATGTGGGGCAGCATCAGATGTGGGAAGCACAATATTACCTGCATGATCGCCCGCGCACACTGATCACGTCCGGCGGATTGGGAACGATGGGTTTTGGCTTACCCGCTGCCATTGGCGCGAAATTGGGACGCCCCGATGAAACAGTATGGGCAGTCGTCGGTGACGGCGGCTTTCAGATGACTCTGTGTGAATTAGCGACGGCGGTGCAGGAAAATGTCAACGTCAATGTCGCTATCATTAACAATGCCTTCCTCGGCATGGTGCGCCAGTGGCAGGAGTTCTTCCACGGTTCGCGCTACAACAGCACGCCGATGCTTAGCCCCGATTTCGTCAAATTGGCGGAAGCGTATGGTATTCCTGCATTCCGTGTGACCGAACGCCATCAGATTCCGGGCACGGTGCAGAAGGCACATACGATCAATGGTCCGACGGTGGTGGAGTTCCGTGTGGAGAAAGAGGACATCGTGTATCCGATGGTTCCGGCGGGCGCTGATCTGCACGCCATGATCCGCCGTCCTTCCGCTACGACGGAAATGGATTATTCGGATAATCACTAGAAGAACACCCGGCGCTAAAGCACCGGGCTATAAGCACAAAGCCTGCTGAAGCAGGCTAAGACCGAGATTTGATACTGGTCAGCATACTATTTCAGCCCGGAGCTTAAGCTCCGGGAATGAGCATCGGAATGAACAGTGGCGAAGTCGAAAGCAAAAACAGCGCAGATCGATAAGGAACTGGTCAAGCGGATGGCGCTGTATGCCGATGCGCTGCTGCGAAATGGGGCACACGATCAGGAAGTTCACGCCAAACTGGTAGAGCAAGGGTTGGCGCCCGCTAGCGCTACGACAGTGATCCGCACTCTGCGGCAGGCGAATCTGGAGAAGCTGCGCAAACGTTCACAGCGAGATTTGAAGATCGGCGCTGGGCTGCTGGCAGTGGGGTTGATCGTGTCGCTGCTGTTGATGACCGGCGTGATCGTGGAGAACAGCGGCTACGCGCTGCTGGTGACGTGGGCGCTAATGATCATCGCGGGCGTGCTGGTCGGGCGGGGTTTGATGGATAGACGCACAATTACTAAAAGTCAAAGGAAAGCTGAATGAAGCACACACTCATCGCACTCGTGGAGAATGAACCCGGCGTGCTCAACCGCGTCGCCAGTTTATTCCGTCGTCGTAACTTCAATATTGATAGTCTGACCGTCGGGCGTACCGAGAATCCCGAAATTTCGCGCATGACCATCGTGGTCGACAGTTCCAAGCTCAAAGTGCCGCAGGTAATCGGCAACCTATATAAGCTGGTCAATGTGATCAAAGTGATCGACGTGACCGAGCAGCGATTCTTCAGCCGCGATCTGGCGCTGATCAAGGTCAAGGCAGCGCGTGAAGTTGGCACAATTGCGGATCGTTATGGCGCGCGCCTAATTGATCACAGCAACGAAATGATGACGGTGGAAGCAAGCGACGAAGAACACCGCATCGAAGCGTTGATCGAGGAACTACGCCCGCTGGGCATCGTAGAAGTCGTGCGTACCGGTGTGGTGGCGATGGGGCGCGGCGATTTGCTGCTGCAACCTGATCTCGAACCGGAATACGCTGAATAATCCGCTATATTCATCCAGTCAATCCGGCTTTTTGGCGCTGGATTTAAGCAATATCTAAGGAGCAACACTTTCCAATGGCTACGCTTTATTACGACAAGGACGCCGATCTGTCGCTTATTCAGGGCAAGACGGTAGCGATCATCGGCTACGGCAGTCAAGGGCACGCTCACGCACAAAATTTGCGGGATAGCGGCGTCAACGTGGTGATTGGCTTGCACGCGGGCAGCAAATCCGCCGCCAAAGCAACCGCTGATGGCTTCACTGTCCTCAGCGTCGCTGATGCCACCAAAGCCGCGCAGTTCATCATGCTGCTGCTGCCGGATACCAAGCAGGCGGAAGTCTACCGCGAGTCCATCGCGCCGAATCTTAAAGATGGCGATACGCTGATGTTCGCGCACGGCTTCAACATCCGCTTCGGTCAGATCGTGCCGCCGGACAACATTGACGTGTCGATGGTTGCGCCAAAGGGTCCCGGTCACCGCGTGCGTGAGACGTATGCCGAAGGTGGTGGCACGCCCTGCTTGATCGCTGTCTATCAGGATAAGAGTGGTAAGGCGAAGCAGAACGCGCTGGCGTATGCACGCGCTATCGGCGGAACGCGCGCTGGTGTGCTGGAGACGACCTTCGCGGAAGAAACCGAAACCGATCTATTCGGTGAGCAAAGCGTCCTGTGCGGTGGCGTCACGGCGCTGATCAAAGCCGGATTCGATACGCTGGTGGAAGCGGGCTATCAGCCGGAAGTAGCGTACTTCGAGTGCCTGCACGAAGTCAAGCTGATCGTTGACCTGCTCTATCAGGGCGGCATGAACTACATGTGGTACTCGGTTTCCGATACCGCTGAATGGGGTGGCTACCAGATTGGTGATCGCATCATCACCGACGAAACGCGCAAAGAGATGAAGCAGGTCCTCGAAGAAATCCGCAACGGCAGCTTTGCCGAGGCGTGGATCGATGAGAACGCGACGGGCAAGAAGAATTTCCTCGCCCGCCGTCAGCGCGAACGCGATTTGCAGCTTGAGAAGATCGGTGCTGATCTGCGTTCGATGATGCCGTTCGTCAAGCCAAAGAAGCTGGAAGAATACGATCCGCAGTAACATACGCAGCCGAATTAGCCGGAGACTAAAGTGCTCCGGCTACAAAACTCGGTGAAAGTCGGCTGAAGCCGACTCAGTGATGATAACGAGCATTGAAATCGGATAGAGCCTAATTTCAGATGATCCTAGAAGTGGTAGTGGCGAAGGTGAAAACGGGACAAGGCGCGGCGTATGAAGATGCGTTCCGCCAAGCCTCGCCGTTGATCGCCTCGATTCCGGGCTATGTGTCACACGAGTTGCAGCGATGCGTGGAGACGGCTGATCAGTATGTTCTGCTGGTGCGCTGGGAGACGTTGGAGGCGCATACGGTGGGCTTCCGGCAGTCGGCGCAGTATCAGGAATGGAAACGGCTGCTGCACCACTTCTACGATCCGTTTCCGGCGGTGGAACATTACGAGGAAGTTAGCCTCACTGCCGATTCTTTAAATTATGGGCAGCCGAATTAGTAGTGCGTAGGTTAGAGTATGAATTGGGACTTCGTGCTTATTGATCTCTATTCACAATATGAGGCAGTTAGGCGCTACACCAAGCAGTGGACGCTTGACCAAGTATTAGAGTGGATGGAGCAATTCGGCACGCTATATGAAACAACCGAGCTTACAGGTTATGAGAAGTCATATGTCTTTTGCTCGACTTCGAGACTTAGGCAAGGGTTTTACTGGGAAAGTGGCAGCGGAGTCACCATTCCTAGAATGTTCTGGGTAATTCGCTAATGTTTGATGTGAGAGGAGGTGGTGTCGAATGTCCGACGATGGTCTTAGCGACCTTACGATCTCAACGTTAACAGTATTTTCGCAGTTCAAGCTGAATTCTAAACTTCGATCTGAAAGGACTGACCAGACATGGATACTGACGTACAACCCGATGTCGTTCGCATTTTCGATACCACCCTGCGTGATGGTGAGCAATCTCCCGGCGCGTCACTGAACAGCGCGGAAAAGCTGGAGATCGCGCGGCATCTGGCTGAATTGGGCGTCGATATTATTGAAGCTGGATTCCCCGCTGCCTCCCCCGACGATCTGGCGGCGGTGCGGCGCATCGCGGAAGAAGTCGGCACGGCGGACGGACCGGTGATCTGCGGGTTGGCGCGCTGCGTGCGAATCGACATCGAGAAATGCTGGGAAGCGGTGCAATATGCCGCCAAACCACGCATTCATACGTTCATTTCCACCTCGGATATTCACCTCAAGTATCAGTTCAACATGACCCGCGAACAGGCGCTGGAACGCGCCCGCGAAATGGTGCGACTGGCGCGATCTCTGTGCGCGGATGTGGAATTCAGCACGATGGACGCCGGACGATCCGAGTGGTCGTATGTGGCGCAGGTGTGCGCTGCGGCGATTGAAGAAGGCGCGACCACGATCAACGTGCCCGATACCGTCGGCTACATGATGCCCGAAGAATACGGGCGCATGATGGCGTGGGTGATCGAGAACACACCCGGCGGCAGAAACCCCGGCATCATCTGGTCGGTACACTGCCACAACGATCTAGGACTGGCGACGGCGAACACACTGGCGGGATTGGTGGCTGGTGCGCGGCAAGCGGAAGTGACGATCAACGGGATCGGTGAGCGTGCGGGCAACACTTCATTGGAAGAAGTGGTGATGTCAATCAACACGCGCAAGGATTATTACAGTTTCGGCACGAACATCAACTCCAAGCACATCGCCCGCGTCAGCCGCATGGTTGCTAATTACACGGGCATCCCCGTACAGCCGAACAAAGCAATCGTCGGCGCGAATGCCTTTGCCCACGAAGCAGGTATTCATCAGGACGGGCAACTAAAGAACCGCGAAACCTATGAGATCATGACGCCGGAAAGCGTCGGTCTGAGCGATAGCAAGCTGGTGCTAGGCAAGCACAGCGGACGCCACGCAGTCAAGGCACGGCTGCGCGATCTAGGATATGCGCTGGACGACGACAAGATGACCGAAGTGTTCAAGCGCTTCAAGGAAGTGGCGGACAAGAAGAAGCACATCACCGATGCCGACTTGCAAGCGATCCTGAGCGACCAGATCGAAGGTCCGACGGAGTATTTCAAGCTGCGCGGCATTCAGGTAACCTGCGGTCAATTGGATATGCCTACCGCCACGTTAAAGCTAGAAGGTCCTGATGGCAGAATCCACGTTGAGGCGGCGGTTGGCGTTGGTCCAGTGGATGCTGTCTACGGCGCGATTGACCGGATCGTCAAAGTCTCCAACAAACTTCTTGAATTCGTCGTCCATGCGATCACCGAAGGTGTGGATGCACAGGGCGAGGTGACGGTACGCATTTGCACGCTTGACGGTGAGTATCAGACCTTCGGCGGGCATGGCTCCGATCCCGACATTATTGTGGCGTCGGGCAAGGCATATCTGGCGGCGATCAACCGGATGCTGGCGGCTGTCGGTACGGAGCAGATCAAGCCAGAAGGCGAACGCGCGGCGGTCAGTCTGCCGGGTGCAGACTAAGTTCTCCCTCACTACGGCGCTGGCGCGTCACCCCTCTCCCACGCTGCGTGAATACATTGGCGACAGAGAGGGGAACAAATCTAGTTGGAGGTGGGGGATGAAGACACCATTAGTACATCAATTAGCACCCGCAGTGACGGGTTGCGATGGCATAAGAAAGTGCGCAGAGAAATGGATTTACCCCTCCAAACGCAAACACAAGTACTGATCTACGATACGACGCTGCGCGATGGTACGCAGCGTGAAGGCATCTCACTGAGTCTTGAGGACAAGATCAAGATCACCAAGCTGCTGGACGAATTCGGCGTGTCCTACATCGAAGGCGGTTGGCCCGGTTCTAACCCTAAAGATGCCACCTACTTTCAGGCGGCACAAAAGCTGGAACTGAAGCAGGCGAAGATTTGCGCATTCGGATCGACGGCGCGAGTCGGCGTGAAGCCACAGGATGACGAGAACATCAAGATGCTGGTCGATTCGCAAGCACCCGTCTGCACAGTGGTCGGCAAGTCCTCCGTGCTGCATGTGCGCGAAGTGCTGCGTACTGACAAAGAGGAGAACTGCAATCTGATCTGCGACTCGGTAGGCTACCTCAAGAGTCTGGGACGTGAGATCGTCTATGATGCCGAGCATTTCTTCGATGGCTACAAGGACGATCCCGAGTACGCACTGCTGACGCTACAAGCGGCGCTACAAGGCGGTGCGGACTGGATCACATTGTGCGACACCAACGGCGGCACGATGTACTGGGAAGTGGAGAAGATCGTCGCAGAGGTGATCGCTAAGCTACCTGCGGGCACGAAGTTCGGGATTCACACCCACAACGACGGTGAACTTGGGGTCGCTAATACGCTGGCGGCGGTGCGCATGGGCGCGACGTTGGTGCAAGGCACGATCAACGGCTACGGCGAACGCTGCGGCAACGCCAATCTGTGCAGCATCATTCCCGATTTGGAACTAAAGATGGGCAAACGCTGCTTGCCAGAAGGTCAGTTGGTGCAGTTGACGCCACTCGCCCGCACTGTCGCGGAGATTGCCAACTTGCAGCCGGACAATCACCTCGCCTATGTGGGACGCAGTGCCTTCGCGCATAAAGGCGGCATCCACGTGGCGGCGATGCGACGCAACATTCACTCTTACCAGCACATCGATCCCGAACTGGTGGGCAACGAGATGCGCGTGCTGATCTCCGACCTGTCGGGGCGCGGCAACATTTTGAGCAAAGCCGAGGAATTCGGCATGGATGTGAGCAATGACGCGGCGCGGCGGGTACTGGAGGAAATCAAGAATCTGGAGAGCCTCGGTTATGCCTTCGAGGGTGCGGAACACTCGGTAGCGATGATGATGAAGCGCGCACAGCCGGATTATGTAGCGCCGTTCGAGTTGATCGACTTCATGACAGTGGTGGAGAATCGGCAGGGGCGCGGCTTATTGGCGGAGGCGACGGTCAAGCTGCGCGTCAACGGTGAGGTGATCCACACCGCCGCCGAGGGGAATGGTCCGGTGAATGCGCTGGACTTGGCGCTGCGGAAGGCGCTAGAGCCGATCTATCCGCGCATGAAGGAGTTCCATCTGGCGGATTACAAGGTGCGTATCCTTGATGGTTACAACGCCACTTCAGCGATCACGCGGGTGATGATCGACACGCAGAATGGGAGCGAACGCTGGACGACGGTGGGTGCAGCGGGCAACATCATCGATGCCTCGTGGCGGGCGCTGCATGACAGCTTTGAGTACGGCATTTTGCTAGCGACGCACTAGGCGGTTGCTAGGTTTGAATCCAAGTGCCTGATATTTACAGGAATAACAGGAGCGGTATCAGGCACTTGGTTAGAGGAATCGGCGGGAATGGTTGGAAAGTAGTTAGCGCCGATCTGAGCGAAAGAACTTTCCCGCAAGCGGATAGAGAGTGATAGTAGCTTTACCTCACCCCGGCTTCGCCACCCCTCTCCGTTTACAGAGAGGGGATTCGAGGTGCGACCTAGAGGTGCTTGTCTGCGTTCGCTAAGTCGCTAGGGGACTAGATAGGAGAACGATTCAAGTTGAATCGATTCAATCCTTCCATAGCCGTACGATCCTGTTAATGTGCATTAGCGCCGGGAATAAGGCAGCATCAACCTTACGCCGTCTGCTTCTGCAGCAACTTGATCGCGTTCTCGATGCGCTTGAGCGTCAGATCGCGCCCGACCACTTCCAGTGTCTCGAAAAGCGGCGGCGATACTGGCTGACCGCTAGTGGCGGCGCGGATCGGTGAAAACAGTTGACCAGCCGACAAGCCTAGCTTCTCCGCCAACGACCGCAGTGCCCCTTCAATCGCGGGGATCGTCCACTCCGTCAGCGCGGCGAGGGCGGTGTTGGCGTGCTTGAGCGTGTCCACCGTTTGCTCCGCTGTCATCTTCTTAGGGATCAGCAGTTCGACAGTTGGCGTCACTTCGTCCTGGAAGAAGAAACCCGCCGCCGACACAACATCTTTCAAAGTCTTCAGCCGTTCACGGATCAGGGGAATGACCTTGAGCAACGTATCTACATTGACCTCGTAACCCGCTGCCTCTAGATAGGGACGGAGGTACTGCGCTAGTTTGTTTGCCTCCATCAAGCGGATGTACTCACCGTTCAGCCACTGCAACTTAACCAGATCGAACTTAGTGCCCGTCGTGCTGACGCGCGTGATGTCAAACACGGCAGCGGCTTCCTCTTTGCTGAAAATCTGGATTTCCTTACCTTCAGCGTCGTACTGGTTGTAGCTCCAACCGACGTTGCACAGGTAATTGGTCACCGCTTCGGGCAGATAGCCGCCTTCCATGAAGTAGGAGATCGCCGCGCCTTCATCGCGCTTGCTCATCTTGCCCTTGCCGTTCTGCTTCAGGATCACTGGCACGTGGGCAATCGCGGGCATCTCCCAGCCGAAGGCATCGTAGAGCATCTTGTGCAGCGGCGCGCTGCTAATCCATTCTTCAGCGCGGATGATGTGCGAAATCTCCATAAAGTGATCATCGATCACGTTCGCCAGATGATAGGTCGGGAAACCATCAGACTTGAGCAGCACCGCATCCTGAATCGTATTACTGTCCACGCGGATCGGATCGCGCACCAGATCGTTGACCACGATGGTCTCATCCAGCGGCACTTTGAAGCGGATCACGGGTTTGCGCCCTTCCGCTTCGTACCTGGCGATGTCCTCAGCACTGAGGTAGCGTCCACGCCGATCATAGCCTGTGCCGCTGCGGCGCATCAGTTCCAGCTCGTCGTCGGAGTCGTAAGCCCTATAAGCCTTGCCGTTTTCCAGCAGCCAATTCGCCCACTTCTGATACAATTCCACGCGCTGACTCTGGATGTACGGCGCATAAGGACCTCCACTATCAGGTCCTTCATCCCACAGCAAGCCTGCCCAACGCAAGCCCGCCATGATGCCGTCGAGTGATCCTTCCTTGAAGCGGGTCTGGTCGGTATCTTCGATGCGCAGGATGAACTTACCACCATAATGCTTGGCAAACAGCCAATTGAACATGGCGGTACGCACGCCACCGATATGCAGATCACCTGTGGGACTGGGCGCGAAACGCACGCGAACGGGGCGAGAAGGTTCGGTCACGCTAACTACTCCTGATCGCTATCAAGCTATAATGGGAATTCTACATTACTGGCGGACAGGTGAACAGAATCAATCGGATTTGGGGAATTGTGGCAACGAGAACGCCGGAGATTTAAAGGCTTGTCCGGAGTTTTTATCTCTGCTTGCTGCCGACGCATGAGGTTCAAAACCCCATGCTACAACACTCTAGAAACCCACTGAAGTGGGTTAAGAGCAGAAATGATCTGTGCTAACCCACTTCAGTGGGTTTACCAAAGTATTGTAGCCGGAGGTTTTCAACCTCCGGTCTACTCACGCCAGCACTTGAAAAACTCCGGACAAG
>JAHBVK010000109.1 GCA_019637555.1 Anaerolineae bacterium | reverse complement strand
CCGCATCCTCCCCTCCTCCGGTGTCATCGCTATCGACGCCTTCAGACTACCGTAGGCTAATCGACTAGCTGCAAACTAGGGCGGCGGATAAGATTGTGGGCATGAATCACAATCTTATCCGCCGTTTCATTTGCTCAATCTGCGTGCTTGTTACTGCTGTATGCCTGATACAACCAGCGCAGGCAGCTTCTCCAATTCAGATCATCGCCGTTGGTGACATCATGCTTGGGCGCAGCATTGAAGAAAACGTGCTCAAAAGTGGCGATGTTAATTATCCTTTCGAGCGCATGTTACCCCTAATGCAAGATGCCGATCTGCTAATCGGCAACCTCGAATGCCTGATTTCGGATAAGGGCGAAGCGCGTTTCAAGGCATATAGCTTCCGCGTCGGCTTATGGGGCATCGACTCGCTCAAGAACGCGGGTTTCGATCTGCTGAATCTGGCGAATAACCATGCCTACGACTATGGTCCTGAGGCGCTGTTAGACACCCGTGCACGTTTGCGTTGGGCAGGGATCGCCGTCGTTGGCGCGGGCAAGGATCAAGTAGAGGCACACGATCCTGCGATTATCGAGCGCAACGGGATCAAGATCGCTTTTCTCGGCTATGTGAATACGCCAGTAGAGATTTACGGATTCGACACCTTCACCGCCAAAGCTACCGCGACCACCGCAGGGATCGCTTGGGGTGAACCGGAAACAATCACTGCTGAGGTACAAGCTGCCAAGCAAAAAGCTGATCTCGTGATCGTGATGCTACACAGCGGCGTCGAGGGCAGGATCGAACCGAGCGCTATCCAAATGCAACTAGCTCGTGCAGCTATCGACGCTGGCGCGACTGCGGTGATCGGATCACATCCGCACATTCAGCAAGGGATTGAATTCTACAACGGTGGTTTGATCGCCTACAGCTTGGGCAATTTTGTCTTTGAGATGGATGACATCGGACAGGCATTCTTGCGCCTATGGATCGATAAGGATGGCGTGCGCGATTATGCGTGGGAGCCGTATCGCGTTGCCTTCAATGGACGTCCGATTCCTACCGCACCTAACGATTCGCAAGCGATTCTCTCCGGCATCGAGAGCATGACCAAGCGCCTCAATGGTCAGTGAGTCAGCCGCCACTTCAAGCCGCTGTTGCGCTTCGACTCCGAATCATTATTGATCGCTTTCTCAATCGCCCAGCGCGTGCCAACGAGCACCACCAGCTTCTTAGCGCGCGTCACAGCGGTGTACAACAGATTGCGCTGCAACATCACGTAGTGCTGCGTCACCACTGGCATCACCACCGCCGGATACTCCGATCCCTGACTGCGGTGAACGCTGATTGCAAAGGCGTGCATCAGTTCATCCGTCTCCGACCAATCATAGTCAATGAAACGCCCATCCATCACTACCTGTAACGTTTGATCAGTGAAGTCGATGGCGTGAATCCGCCCGATATCGCCGTTGTAAACTTCCTTCTCATAGTTATTGCGGGTCTGCATCACCTTGTCGCCAACCCGTAGGATACGCCCGCCGAATTGCTTCTCAGCAGCGCGTCCCGCCGGATTGAGAGTCTGCTGCAAACGTTCATTCAGCGCATCAATGCCCAACGATCCACGCTTCATCGGAGCCATCACCTGCACATCATCCAGCGGATTAAGCCCGAAGCGGTTGGGGATCCTATTCTGCACAATATCTACCAGTAGATCGATCACCGCATCCGGTTCGCGCTCTGAAAAAAGGAAGAAATCGTTGCCGTTGTTACTAATATCCGGTATCTCTCCGTGATTGATGCGGTGCGCGTTGGCGATAATCAAGCTATCACCCGCTTGCCGGAAGATCGTATCCAGCCGCGTGACGTGCGCCACCTCGCTGCCGATCACGTCGCGCAGCACATCACCCGCACCCACGCTCGGCAGCTGATCCACATCGCCGACCAGCAGCAAATGCGTTTCTGGCGAGAGTGCCCGCAACACCGAGTAAAACAGCACTAGATCGAGCATTGAGGACTCATCCACGATCAACATATCCACGTTCAGCGGATTATTCTCGTTTTGCAGGAATCCCTCACCCGGCGAGAACCCCAACAGGCGATGGATCGTTTTGGCGGGGCGACTTGTCGCTTCGCTCAACCGTTTCGCCGCGCGACCAGTCGGACTCGCTAGTGCGTAGCGTGCTTCGATGCTCTCCAACGCGCGGATCACAGCCCGTAATGTCGTCGTTTTACCAGTACCCGGACCACCTGTGAGCACACTGATCTTGTGTGTCAGCGCAGCGCGAACTGCATCTTGCTGCTGCTCCGTTAAGGTGATCTTATCTTCGCGCTCCAAGCGGCTGAAAAACGCTGACCAGTCGATCTCTCTGGCTCTACGCAAGCGCGTCATCCCCAGCCCGATCATGCCCATGATCCGTGTCGCTACACCCTTTTCGCTGTGATACATTGCTGGAATGTACAGCGCCTCGAGCATTTGCCCGTTCTCATCAGGTATGCCCTCGATGTGAATATCATGATTGCTGTAGAGGCGCTCGATAGCAACTTCACACTGCTCGGCTGGTAATCCCAACAATTCCGCAGCTTGCTCCACAATCTGTGATCGTAGCGAGTACACATTACCATCTTCGGTCAATTCACTGAGCGCGAACAGCACACCCGCATTGACGCGCACCGCTGAATCGGTAGGCAACCCCAGATTCCGCGCGATCTGGTCGGCGGTCTTGAATCCGATGCCGTGAATCTCCCGTGCCAGCCGATACGGATCGCGCTGCACTTGGTTGATCGACTCGTCGCCATATGCCTTGAAGATTTTCACGGCGATGGCGGTGCTGACGTTATGCGATTGCAGAAACAGCATGATCTCCTTGATCTGCTTTTGGTCCTGCCAGCCGCGGATGATCCACTCAGCACGCTTCTGACCGATTCCTTCGACATCGCGCAGTTGTTCCGGTGATCGATCCAGCATGTCCAGTGTGTGCAAACCAAAGTGATCCACGATTCGCTTGGCGGTCACCGGTCCCACGCCCTTGATCATCCCGCTGCCGAGATAGCGCCGCAATCCTTCGACGGTGGCGGGCAGCATTTGCTCCACTTTGTTAGCTTGGAACTGCTTGCCATGCTCACGGTGGTTGACCCACGTGCCCGTGAAGCGCACGGACTCCCCCGGTTGCAATTCAGGCAGCGTGCCAACAACCGTCAGAGTGCCATCTTTGGCGGCGGTGAAGTTAAAACGCGGCTTATTCGGCTTGATCCGTAGCACCGAATAACCAGTTTCGTCGCTGTAATAGGTGACGCGTTCGATGACGCCTTCGAGTGTTTCTTGAGGCAACATATGTTCTGATCTTACCATTTTGTCTAGCTTGACGTAAGAACGAAATCGCCAGTTACATCAATAAGCCTGTATCTTCCACCCTCTTGTCCTTTTCGAGTATAAAGAACTCGGAGCATCCTACTTATGGCTGCGGTCATTACTACGCTGCGGAACAGCTTTTCCCCTCTCAAGTTTCCTAACTTTCGTCTCTATCTCGGTGGTCAGGCAGTTTCCTTAATTGGAACGTGGCTTCAAGTCACGGCACAAGCATGGGTAGTCTGGCAGCTAACTGGCTCGGAGTCGGCGCTCGGCGTCGTCACTATGCTCAATTCGCTACCTGTGCTGTTCCTCAGTCCTTGGGCGGGCGTCTGGGCAGATCGGCTAGATCGCCGCAAACTGCTCATTGGCACGCAGGTCGGTGCAATGTTACTGGCGTTCGTGCTTGCCTTCCTCACACAGACCAATATGGTGCAGCTATGGCACGTCTACACACTTAGTTTCATGCTCGGTGTTGTGGCGGCGTTGGACATGCCCGCACAGCAAGCGTTCGTTGGCGATCTCTCCGGCATGGGTGAAGTACGCAAAGCAGTCAACCTGAATATCCTCTGCTTGCAGATCAGTCGCGTGCTCGGACCATCTCTTGCTGGTGTCATCGTTGCTCGTCTCGGCATCGCTCCGGCTTTCTGGTTGAATGGCTTGAGCTTTCTCGCAGTGATCGCTACGCTGGTGCTGGTGCGTTCGAGCCAAGTTCGTAGCTCCAGCGGTAGCAACGTGAACCCGATCCGCCAACTTGGAGAAGCGCTCAATTATCTTCGTACGCAGCCGCGAATGTTGGATATGTATCTGTTCGCCGCGTTGATCACCCTGTTTGTCTTTTCAGTTGTGATGAACATCTTGCCCGCCGTCGCTGATGTCGTCTTGCATGGCGATGCAGAGACACTCGGCGCTTTAATGGCGGCGTCAGGTGCTGGCGCCCTAGTTTCCGTATTGATCGTCGTGCCGCTAGCGCAGGCGTACAAATGTACAGGCGTGATTTTGCTAGCCGCTGCCTTCTGGATGTCTTTCTGGCTGACCGTATTTTCGCATAGCACCGTCCTACCGCTGTCTTTGCTGTCTATGTTCTTCGGCAGCATGGGTGCGCCTGCTGTAATGACAATGGCGCTCGGCTTAGTGCAGGTGATGTCACCACTAGAAATGCGCGGGCGTCTGCTCAGCCTGTTCACCATGATCAGCTTTGGGATACAGCCAATCGCCTCGCTGTTCATCGGGTTCATGGCGGAAAATATCGGCGTTCAAAACGCTATCCAATTGAATGCCCTGTTGCTGGCGATCAGCGCCGTATTGATCCTCATTTTCCGTCCTGAGCTGCGCCTCTGGGAAGTGATCTCAGATGCGTCTGTTATCACTGAACCAGCACATTCCGTTGCACCTGCGGCAACAACTAGTGCGCCTGAGCCAGTTACCGTTACTATGGCTACAGTGGCAGCAGATTAAACCAACGCAACAAGGTTTGACAGGGGTAGTAACACGAAAATTCAAGCGCTTTACTCCTCTCTTTTTAGCTAATTGACTCAGTTTCTTGCCCCTACGTAGATTAACCATCTACAATGGAGTGGGATCAAGCTACGGCGAATTGACCTGATTTTAATCATCGTACTCACCGCAAGGAGCGTCGGCGCGTGACCGCACCCTTGTTCACTAACATGTCTTATCTGATCAGCCACAACGCCCCTCAGCTATCCTATGGCGCAGCCGTCACCGATATTGATGGCGACGGCGAGTTCGAGATATTTGTGGCTGGATACGGGCAGCCCAGTCAAATTCTCAAGTGGACGGAGCAGGGTTTTATTAACGTCGCCAGTGGCATCCTGAGCAACGCGGGACGCCAGGCGATCAGTGTTGCCGCCGCCGATATTGACGGCGATGGGCGCGAGGAAATCTACGTTCTTAACACCGATACTTTCGGTGGACGCAAGCGTTTCGGAGATCGGCTGTTCAAGTGGTATCGCGGGCGCTGGATCGATCTGTTTGCCTTGCCCGAAAATCAGCATGTGCAGAACCTCTTTGCCGGGCGCTCGGTTGGTGTGGTGGATCGGCTTGGCGATGGTAGATACGGCTTTTTCGTCGCCAACTATGGCGGACCGATGCGCCTGTTTGAGTTGATCCGCGATTCCTTGGAACTGATCGATGCCGCGCCGGAGTTCGATTTGAACCGTGTCACGGGCGGACGTGCCGTCTTGCCCGCACCATTGATCAGCCCGCGCATGGATATTTTTCTGAACAATGAGAACGGTCCCAATTTTCTCTTTCGTAATGAAGGGGATGGCACCTTCACCGAATGTGCCGAGGACGCGGGCATCCACGATCCTTTTGAGCATGGTCGCGGAGTAGCCACGCTGGATGTCGATGGCGACGGACTTCTCGATCTGGTTTATGGCAATTGGGACGGTCCACACAGGATGTATTTGCAGAGCCAACGGCATAACTTCACCAATGTTGCGCCACCCGATCTCGCGCATCCCTCCGCCGTGCGTACCGTCCTCGCTGCTGATTTCGACAATGATGGTAACGATGAAATCTTCTTTAATAACATCATGGAGGCCAACCGTATCTTCGGCTGGCGTGATCATCAATGGCAGCGGCTAGCAATTGGTGATGCGTTAGAGCCGGAAGGGGCGGGGACAGGTGCGATCACCGGAGCCTTTGACGGCAGCGGACACCTGCAATTACTGATCACACATGGCGAGTCGATTCCGCAGCCACTCTCCCTATACACAGCTCCCAATGATAATAATTGGCTGCGTGTGCTGCCGCTCACTCGTTACGGTGCGCCAGCGCGAGGGGCACTCGTTCGGCTCTATACGGAGGATCACGTACAAACGCGGGTCATCTGTGCGGGCAGCGGTTACCTCTGTCAGATGGAACCCGTCGCCCACTTCGGCTTGGGGCGATCTTCAGCGGTAGAACGCATTGAAATTCAATGGACGGATGGTGAGATGCAAATCCTAACCCAGCCACCCGGTGTTAATATGCAAATCGTAGTACGACATGATTAGGAAAATTCAAAACTAATGACTTCCGCTGCCACCCTCAAAAATCTTAAATGGGTTCGTTTATTTCTCATCATCGTTTCCTATCTCGGTTTTATCTTTTTAGGGATGCCGGATAGTATGCGCGGCGTTGCTGGACCGTCGATCCGCGCAGAGTTTCACTTGCCTCTCGACGCTCTAGGCACATGGCTGATTGCTACCACTATCGGCTATCTGATTTCTAGTTTCAATGGTGGCAAGATATTGGCGCGCTTTGGGGCGGGACGTGCCCTATCCATTGCCTTCGCGTTGATGGGTGGGGGTGTCATCGGTTACGGACTTGCGCCCGCCTATCCTTTTCTCATCCTGCTGGGTCTCGGCGTTGGCTTAGGCGCAGGAACTATAGATGCCGGGCTGAATACCTTTGTCGCCGCCAACTTTAGCCACAGCCTGATGTACTGGCTGCACGCCATGTTCGGCATCGGGGCAACACTCGGTCCGTGGGTCATGAATACTGTCTTGCAAAGCCAGCAGTCATGGCGTCTCGGTTACCTGCTGGTTGGTTCAATTGGTCTCGCACTCGCCATCGTGATTCTAGTGACCACACAGCGTTGGAATAGTCTTTCCGCACAGAACCATCCTGAAGCGGAGGCAGTACCTCACACACCGTTTCGCGAAACGCTCAAACTACCCGAAGTTTGGCTTAGTATCACCCTGTACTTCATCTACGCTGGCATCGAGTTCATCCCCAACGAATGGGCATACTCGGTAATGACCACTTCGCGTGGCATCGATCCCAAAACTGCGGGCGACTGGATGGTCATCTACTGGCTCTCCTTCACCATTGGACGCTTGTTGTCGGGATTTATCACCATGCGCTTGAATGAACGTACTTACCTGCGGCTCACAATGGTCGGCATGGTGATCGGCGCGCTGCTTTTTGCCTTTAACCCTCAACGCGAGCTAGGTCTGTTTAGCTTAGCGATTATCGGATTTTCCATCGCCCCCTTGTTCCCGGCTCTGATCAACAGCACCGCACAACGCGTTGGTCCTGCTCACGCTGCCAATACTATCGGCTTCCAGATCGCCGCTACCGGAACAGGTATCGGCATTCTTACCAGCCTCAGCGGCGTGATCGCGGCACGAGTTTCACTGGAAGTGATCGGTGTGATCATGGCGACTGTTGCCATCATCGTATTTCTGCTGCACGAACTAATCCTCGCCCGAATGCGTGGGCGGGAACAAAATGCCAACGCAACTTCTACTGGAATCAGCTCTTAGAACATCCTATAATGCCTGCATTGCATTACTGTAGTTTTGAGTAAGTGTGAGTTGGTATGACTAAGCGTGTCGTAGTTGCCATGAGTGGTGGAGTTGACAGCTCTGTGGCGGCGGCGTTGATGGTGGAGCAGGGCTATGATGTCGTTGGCATCATGATGCGGCTGTGGGCGGAAGATGGCGATCAAGCGCACGGGCATAATCGCTGCTGCACCCCGGATCAAATGAATGATGCCCGCCGCATTGCCGATATGTTGGGAATTCCTTTTTATGTCTTGGATACGCGTGAAGTGTTCAAGGGGCAGATCGTTCAGTTCTTCATTGATCGCTACAGTATTGGCGATACACCTAATCCCTGTCTCGAATGCAATCGCCACATTCGTTTCGAGTGGTTGCTCAATAATGCGCTAGCGCTGGATGCGGATTATCTGGCTACAGGACATTATGCTCGCATTCGCCAATCCGCGGACGGCAACTATCAACTGTTCAAGGGCTTAGACGATGCTAAGGATCAAAGTTATGTCCTTAGCGTGATTGGACAGGCACAGCTCTCGAAAGTAATGTTCCCCGTTGGTGAATATGCCAAACCGCAGGTGCGCGAACTGGCAGCTAAGTTTGGTTTGCCTGTCGCTTCCAAGCACGATAGTCAGGATTTATGTTTCCTGCCGGATAACAACTATCGCAGCTTCTTGCGCCGTCATCAATCGCAGATTGCCCAACCGGGACCAATCCTCAACCGTGCAGGAGAAGTCTTGGGGCAGCATACAGGGCTGGTCGATTACACCATTGGTCAGCGTAAGGGGTTGGGTATCGCTGCTGCAGAACCGTTGTACGTGATCGGCACGAATGTGCGGCAAAACGCGCTTATCGTAGGTACAGCAGATGAACTGGGACGCGATGCTCTGACTGCCCACCGCGTTAGTTGGGTCTCCGGTGTAGCCCCTGTCGAGCCGATCCATGCCGAAGTGAAGATTCGCTATAAGGCAAAACCAGCTCCTGCGCTGGTCACGCCGCTGCCTGATAGCCGCGTGAGCGTCCAATTTGAGGATCGCCTGCGCGATATTACACCGGGGCAGGGGGCGGTCTTTTATAACGGCGATGTTTGCCTCGGCGGTGGCATCATTGAGCGTCCGATCTGAGTATTCACGCGAATAACTTGTGATACACTGGTAGGCACACTTTTGAGCCAGAAGATTGTCATATCACATATGCAGGGACAGGGCGCATGAAGGTCAAGTTCTGGGGCGCACGCGGCAGTATTCCGACGCCAATGACCGAGGGGGAACTACGCGACAAGATCAAAGAATCGCTGATGGGCGCGGTTGGCGTTGATCTGACTAATGCCGACGAGGTGGAGCGCTATATCGAACGCTTACCACCGTACATTGTTAAGATCGGTGGCGGTAATACTACTTGCGTCGAATTGCGCGCAGGCGATGCTATTTTCATCCTCGATCTCGGTTCAGGGGCACGATCACTCGGGAACGAGTTGATCCGTGAGGCGATCAGCAAAGGCGGCACGGGCGAAGCACATATCTTCATGTCGCACACCCATTGGGATCACATTCAAGGCTTTCCTTTCTTTGGGGCGGCGTTCTTCCCCGGCTTCAAACTGCACTTCCACAGTCCCTATCCTGATCTGGAATTAAGGCTAGAAGATCAACAGCGCGAAGTGTTCTTCCCGGTGGCACTAAACTACATGCGCGCGTCCAGAAGTTGGGAAGTGCTAGATCCGGCAGAAACGGTGGAGATTGCGGG